>JAYFPP010000214.1:0-23952 GCA_034927635.1 Paludibacter sp. | reverse complement strand
GTATGGTAATCGCCTTGTTTCTTATTGGTTCTAATATTACCATACAACAAATAAAACAATCAGGAGCAAAAAGTTTTGCCTATGGCATATTGCTGTGGGTCATTACCGCAATTGGGTCTCTGTTTTTTCTTAGCCGATAGTTTTTATTCAATTTCAACAGCATTTCATCCTGATTTCTTCAATAAATTTACCAAAGTAATTTGTTAATTCAATTCAGAAGATTAATTTTGAAAATTAAAATATAAATTATGAAGACCGGACCCGACCCAAACGAGAAATATCCTTTCCCAATAAAGGACTACAGAAAACTTTGCTTCCTCAAAAACATCATCACTAATCCCAACATCATCGTCGGTGATTACACATATTATGATGACTTTGAGGATGCACTCAATTTTGAGAAAAATGTGAAATATCACTTTGATTTCATGGGAGACAAACTTATCATCGGAAAATTTTGCATGATTGCTTCGGGTGTGAAGTTTATAATGAATGGTGCAAATCATAAAATGGATGGCATCACAGCTTATCCTTTCAGTATTTTTGGGAATGGCTGGGAAAAAGTAACACCGACAATAGATGAACTACCGTATAAAGGCGATACTGTGATAGGGAATGATGTCTGGATTGGTTCAAATGCCACTATCATGTCGGGTATTCATATTGGCGACGGAGCAATTATTGCCACCAATGCCACAGTTACAAAAGATGTGGAGCCTTATGCCATCGTTGGAGGCAATCCCGCGAAACTCATCAGAAAACGTTTCTCCGAAGAAAAAATAAAAGAATTGTTGGAGATGCAGTGGTGGAACTGGAATATTGAAAAGATTACGGAAAATTTGCATTTTCTGACTAAAAAAATATGAAGGTGACATCTCTGTTCACCGAAAGAACCTGAATTCCGCATTTTACTTTGAAGCATAATAGAATAATCCTCGAAAAAATCAAATTAAGTAAATTATTAATGTTTCCATAATTATTTTAGACAAATTTTTTCAGAAAACAATTTCAACTTAAGTCATGAAAATCAAGAATTCTAAAACAACAGCATCATTAATGTTGCTAATTGGATTAATAATAAGCTTCAACGTCAATTCAGAAACACTAACTGTCAAAAACCTGAATGACACCAATATTGGTTCATTAAGAGATATAATAAGCATTGCAGAGGACGGAGACACAATACTTTTTTATATTGAAAATGAATCTTCCCCGGTAATTAATATTAGTAAACAACTTATCATAAATAAGAATATATATTTAAATGGCATTAACTTATTCAACGGAGATACGCTCACAATAAAACAAAATCAGGATCAGGAAAGAATTCTATCTATTGAAGGTGCCTACAAAAAAGTGATTATTGATAATTGCAAACTTATGAATGGTAAATTAGGGGCAGTTGTTTTAAACTCTACCAATTCCTTAACTCTTAACAATTGTCACCTGCATTCGAATCAATACAATAACAGTGATCATCCATATAAATATGGTGGCATATTTGCAAAAAACAAAACTTCACTTTATTTGAATAATTGTATAATCTCAAATAATTGGGGTTATGATGCATGTGGTATATATGGATATAATGCAAATGTCTATATAAAGAACTCAACCTTAACAAAAAATTACAGCAATTCAACTTCACCTTCAATATACATTTATGGAGGAGAGTTGTTCATAGATAATAGCCTTATAACCAACAACACATTGGGAATAATTGTAATATATGGTAATGTAACAATGAATAATTCTATAATTTCGGGAAGTAGACATACAGGAAATGCAAATGGAGGAGCAATCTGTGCATATGCCGGAACCAATGTCAAAGTTACAGATTCAAAAATTCAAAATAATTATTCTGGAACCGGTGCCGGTATAAGTGCTATGAACAACTTAACATTAAAAAGAACTACCATATCTAACAATAGAAGTTCAACAGATGGAGGTGGTGTATATTTCTCTGGAAATATTTTACAAGTTGACAGCTGCATTATTGAGAACAACACAAGCTTTCATGAGGGCGCAGGTCTTTGTTTATGGTCTGGAAATGATATAATAATAAGCAATACAATTATAAACAACAATAAAATATCAAATACATCATATGGTGGGGGAATATATGCAAACGCACCATTTACGCTCATTAATTCTACAATTTCCAACAACACTGCGTATTATGGAGCAGGATTATTGGCTACTTCAGTTCGTCATCATATATCTATCATCAATAACACATTTTATAACAATATTGCTCAAACGACTGGCGGAGCAATACATATTGGCTTCATATACGGTACACTCGAAAATTTCACAAATTATGTACCTACATATCCTTCAATTGAATTAATCAACAACACAATTGCAAAAAATTTTGCCCTGGAAGGTGGTGGAATTTATTTTAAGCCATATGTAAGTCAGGGTTATGGCACAATTAAACTTCACAACAATATTATTGCAAACAATAACAATGATGATTTTAAAAGAGCATATAATACAAGGGATATAACATATTTTGTAGGTAGTCGAAATATTTGCCAATTAAACGGTGATCCAAGAGATGTAAGCGCAGAATTTATCCCGAATGACAAAGAGTCAGACATATTCGACACTGGAATCCCATCTTTAGCGGATAATGGTGGATTTACCAATACAATAAAAATTTCTGAAAATAGTCTTGCAAAATGGACCGGTGTTACAAATACTGTTGATCCAAAAATTCCTATTACTGATCAAAGAGGTATACTTCGAAATAACCCTCCATGTATTGGATCATATGAATATAATGGTTTTCTTAAGAATTCAGAAATAGTCCAGACGGACAAGTTAAACATCTCAATTAAAAACCAAACAATATTAATAAATGACTGTATAACACCTGTACATCTTAAAATCATAGATCTTTCAGGAAAGATTATTCATGATAGATTGATTTCAGGAGTCACATCACTACATATTAACAAAGGAAATTACATTCTTATATTTAATAATAAAGCATACAAAATAATCGTTGATTAACCAAAACATAATTATTCAACATACATATTTTATGCATGGCATATTATGTTTGCAACAGCTTATTTATACAATCTACCTTAATAAGCAACTGTGAATTTTCAAGATTAAAGAACATGATGTTGAGACCCCTGAGCGAACTCACGGGTCTCAACATCTGCATTACCCCTTCAATTTCTCAAAATACATAGCAAACGACCTGTACAAAAAATGCGTCCATTTACCGAAAGGCACAATGATCAGTGCCCATTGAACGAGAACCGTGAAATGGAAGATATACAGCCATTTATTGGTTTCGAGCCATGATAAATCCTGAAAGAGTTTTACCATAAATGCGGTCAGCCCCATCAGCAGCAACCATACAACAAAGAACCAGTCGGCAGGATGAGAATTGCTGTTCATTACATGTGTTTTTTTCACTCTTTGGGAAACAAAATGAATAGTAACTATGAAGACAATGCCGCTTAACACATAACCGAATACATGTACAAAAGCACTTTCAGTGGAAAACCAATCAAGAAAGACCGTAGTAAAAAGCAATGAAAGATAAGCAATTACCAGAATAAAATGTTCGAACCAACGTAACTGATTATCGTCACACCCTAACGCTCTTTTTTGAGTGAACATATGGATGAACAATTCACCAAGGGATTTTACATATGTCATGACCGGTACTTTCACTTTCGGCTTTAAAATAGTAAAATACCACATCCGTGCAATATTAGGAAGTAAAATAACTACTCCCACAGTACCAATGGCAATCATTTCGAACAAATGTCCGGCATGCATCAGATGCTCCAAATCAAAATTATAATTATAAGCATACACCAGTACTCCGATAAAGGTAAGCACAAAAGCCATGATGGTAGCCGGCAAGGATTTATACAGCAAACCGGCCAATCCTGTCCAGTCGTATTTAGCCATCAGCCAGCGTCTCAGACTCATCATCAACTCACTTGGGTTCGCCTGACGAGGACATTCTGTTGTACACTCACCACAGGCATAACATTGCCATGGTTTTAAGGATGATTTTAATTCATCTTCAAGTCCCAGCGCACTATAACGTATCATCTCACGCGGGAATGAACTTTCAGCTGTCGACAGAGAGCAAACTGCTGTGCAATTGCCGCAATTGAAGCATGCGCTGAAATCTTTCTCTCCGTATTTATAAAGTTCTGAACTAAATTCAGGGTTAATTCTGGCCATCCTCTATCGGTTTTTGATTTTGTAATAAAAATACTCTTGCTTATCATCTGCTCCTGCAGGTAGCACAACACCATATTTATTCATGGTCATCAAATGATATGTCACAAGATCTTTGTTCAATTTTGAATTCTCAGCTATCTGGGGGATGGTGTTTTTTTCATCTGTCATCCCTGCAAGAATTTCTTTCCAAATCTGCGGATATTCTTTCATTTCTGTTGTTCCTTCATTGTCATCCTCTTCTGCATTTTGATTACGTTCTTTGATCTCATAATCAGTAGTAAAACCATCTATCATTGATTCAATCTCATTATCGGTATATTGAGCAACTTCGATCGCATTTTCAGGGCAAACCGGAGCACAAATGCCACATCCGGTACACACCGCTTTATTCACAGCAGCAATACGTTTTCCATCTAACTCCACTTCTTTCAGTGCCGTATAGTCGCACACATCCGCGCATTTACCACACCAGGTACAGGCATCTGCATTGACACGGGCAATAATCGGGTCGACAGATATTTTGTCCTTCGAAAGCAAAGAATTGATTTTTGCAGCCGCAGCAAGGGATGACTGAACAGACTCGGTGATATTTTTCGGTCCCTGGCAGGAACCTCCTATATAAACACCTTTGATCACCGTTTCCACAGGTTTTAACTTTGGATGAATCTCATTGAAAAACTTATCACTGCCGATGGGTATCTTTAGATTTTCAGAGATATGTTTTGCATCCTCACGGGCAACCATACCGGTTACTAACACCACCATGTCCACAGGAATTTCAATTTCCTTCTTAGCCGTCAGATAATCCTTCACTTTCACCAACAGTTTTTCACCTTCTGCCTGCACTACAGGCAACTCTTTTTCTTCATATTTCAGGTATAAATCGCCTTGTTTTGAAGATGCTTCATACATGATTTCCTGCTTTCCGTAAGTACGGATATCACGGTAGAGATGATAAGTTCTGATATCTTTATATTTTTCCTTTATTTGTAATGAAGTGTGTACCGCAGCACTGCAACATGCCCTTGAGCAATGTTTATTTTCACCTTTAGGCTGGCGACTTCCCACGCAATAGATAAAAGCTACGTTTTGCACACGTTTACCGTCATACTCAAGTTGGTCAGGATGCAACTCCATCAGACGGTTGAATTCGGGCAAGGTAAGCACTGAAGGTAAAGTGTGGTAACCAAACTCTCCTTCTGCCGGCTGATAGTTGTCATAACCGGTAGCCACCAGCACTGAGCCTACAATCAGCGACATCTTTTCTTCCTGTTCGTTCAGGTTGAGTGTAGACGCAAATTTTGCAATAAATTCAGGAACATCTTTGATAGCTTCCACATCCACTACCGGCACATCAGGTAATGCTTCCGGATAATTTTTGTAGATGGCTTTACGTTTTGCCATACCCAGATTGAAATCGTCGTGTACATACACCGGACATTCAGCCATGGCACGCGTCACCGACTGACGATCCGATTTGATATTGATATAACGCGGCTTAACCTTGATATCAATATGGAAATTCCCTAAGCTACCTGAAACTTTTTCCAAGGTAGTTCCTGTGAATAATGTGATATTATTTCTCGATTTGATGTCGGCATAAAGTTTCGCGACAATGTCCTTTCCGTTTTGATCCGACATAAAAACTTTTTCGCGACGGGCAACATTACCCCCGACAAAAAAATCCTTTTCAATCAGATACACCTCATTCCCCGATTTTGATAATTCAATTGCAGCCTTCATACCGGAAACTCCTGCACCAATGACCAATACCGATTTCTTTACATCAATTTCAATATTGTCGAGCGATTCGGAATATGCCACCCTGTTAATGCCAGCACGGATTAATCCGGCTGCCTTCACTGTTGCTTCACGGGGTTTATCAGAATGCGGCCACGAACATTGCTCGCGGATATTCACCTGTACATAGTTCATAGGATTGAGTCCCGCCCTGCCCGCAACACCCTTGAAGGTATGCAGGTGCAATTTTGGTGAACATGACGCTACAACAATAGCATCCAGCTCGTTAGCCTGAATATCGGCCACCATGTCTTTTTGGTTGGAATCGGCACAGGCAAACATTACATCTTTCGAAATTACCACATTTTCCTCTTTGTGAAACATCTTACCCAGTTCCACCACATCTACATAATCAGAGATATTTCCTCCGCAATGACAGATATATACACCTATTCTCTTCTTCATATTACTGTGCAATTTTAAAAGATTTAACCGATTTGGCAACTGTTTCTCCGGCAATTTCCGGACTTAAAAGATTCAGATAAGATGCCACTTCTGTCGCTGCACATCCTGCTGAAAGTATGGAATCAGGAATATCTTTCGGTCCGGATGCTGCTCCTGCAACAAAAACTCCGGAAATACTTGTCGTAGCCGGACTAATTAACTCATCCACCTGTTTCACAAAATTGAACTTGTCGAGTTCAAGCACATGTGATTTAAACATTTCCGGGACTTTTTTATTCGGTATTACGCCTGTGGAAAGCACTACCAGGTCATGTTTGGCTTCTTTCACAATTCCTTTGGTCACATCTTCATATCGTAAAATCAAATCGCCACTTCCATTTTCATTTTCACGGATTTTTGCTACTTTACCTTTCACGAAATTCACGCCCATCGACTTTGTTTGTTTGAAGAATTCTTCATAACCTTTGCCAAAAGCTCGGATATCCATATAATAGATGGTGATGTCGGCCATTGGCAATGCACCCATCAGCAACTGAGCCTGTTTGATGGAATACATGCAACAAATCTGCGAACAAATAGGGTTATTGGCACAATCACTGCTACATCCCTTATTTTCGATGGAAGAATCGCGTGAGCCTGTACACAACACATAAGCAATATTATCAGGAGCTTTTCCATCCCCCGGACGTAGCAAACTGTTGAAAGGCCGCGTCGGAGCAATCAACCTGTCCATTTGCATAGAATCAATTACATTCGGATATTTTTCATAACCATACTCAGGTTTTCCTTTCGGGGGGAATAGACTGTATCCTGTGGTTACAACTACTGATTTGGCACTTACACTGATTTTTTCTTTCTTCTGTGTGAAATCAATGGCATTGGAAGGGCAAATATTTACACATTGGTGACATTCACGACAGTTACTGCAATCTAAACAACGATTGGTGGCTGCTTGTAACTGCTCTTCAGAATAGACTTTTTCCACTTCCTCCCAACTTCTTCCGCGGGTTTTGTGATTCAACAAAACAGGCTTAACAGGTAGCTTCACCTCACCTTTATACTTTTTGAGTACCGGTTGTTTGTCCACTGCAGGCAATTTATCTCCATCTTCGTATGCTTCCATCGGCAAACCCCGAAGCAGTTTATCCATATAGAAAGCAGCTTTACGACCCTGTCCAGCTGCTTCAATCAAAGTGGAAGCTCCGGTTGTAGAGTCACCTCCTGCAAAAATGTACGGGACATCTGTTTGCAAAGTTTTAGCATGTGCCAGGATAGTTCCGTTTTTATGCATGGCAACTTGTCCCGCAAATGGAGAAGTAGTCGGCTTCAAACCTATGGCTTCAATCACATAATCCACATCTTCAATATAGGCCGAACCTTTGACCGGCTCACTGGAACGACGACCATCACTACCCTTTTCGCCCAATTGCATTTTTGTAAGTTCAACCTTTGTTATCTTTCCATTTTCTCCGAGATATCTCACCGGATTGCGCAACACTATAATTTCAATTCCTTCTTCTTCAGCTTCGCGAATTTCAGGTTCAAAACATGGCATTTCCTGACGACTACGACGATAGATAACGGTAACTTTTTCCGCACCACATCTTAAAGCAGTTCTTGCTGCATCAATGGCAGTATTACCCCCTCCGATTACCATGACCTTTTTGCCGGTCAGGTCTTCTTTTTTACCGATATTTGATTCCCTTAAAAATTCCATACAGCCGATAACACCTTTCAAATCTGCTCCTTCAATGTTTGATTTAGCACTAACATGCGTTCCTACACCTACGAACACCAGATCAAAGCCTTCCTCCTTCAAAGCGTGCAAATCAACAATTTTACGATTGCATTCAATTTCCACCCCTACAGCTGTTACATTTTGCACATCTCTGTCAACCACATCATTAGGAGCACGATATTCGGGCAAAGCCAAACGGAGCATTCCACCGGCACCGGGAGCTGCTTCAAATATTTTCACCTGATGACCTTTTAACGCTAGATGATAAGCACAGGTAAGTCCGGCAGGTCCGGATCCAACAACAGCAATTTTTTTGTCTGTTTTATTCTTTATATCTATTGCCGGAGCTTCAGGATATTTTTCGTAATACCAGTCGGCAAAATAACGTTTGATACGACGAATGTCTACACCACCTTCCAAGGCAGCGCGACTACAGGCATTTTCGCAGGGAGCATAGCATGCACGCCCAAGACTTCCGGGAAAAGGAATATCTTCAAGATGAAGTTTCATAGCCTCTTCGTACTGTCCGTTGCGGGCCAGCGTGATATAACCGTAAGGTTTCACTCCTCCGGGACATTCATTAATACAAGGCGCTGAATGATCCTGACGATCGATGGTCGCAATCCTCGGATTGGCAAGATTAAAAGGGATATAGGCAACTTTCCTGCCGGCAAGATTAGTGTTATACTCATCACTCCTGACTTCCGGACAAACAATCTCACACTCACCGCAACCTGTACAATCAGCCTGAACCACATATCTTGGATTTTTTGTAACAGCAACCTGAAAGCCGTCTTCGTTCTTCACGACTTCATCCACATCACTGTTCAACATCAGGGTAATATTTGGGTGACGGGCTGTTTCCGACATCTTGGGCGTTGTAATACATGCCGCGCAATCGAGTGTCGGGAATACTTTACTCAGTTGAATCATTTTACCACCGATGGAAAGTCCTTTCTCGACCAATAGCACCTGTTTACCCAGATCGGCAAGATTTAACGCGGTCTCCTGACCGGCTATGCCACCTCCGATAACTAACGCATCGTATGTTTTATTTTCTTTAATCATGGTATCTAAACTTTGTATTTATTCTTCTATGCTTTCAAGAATCTTCCCGAAATTTTCCATGTGATTCATGAAAGGTTCTGCACATACAGAGCAGAGAGCAGCCATACGGATACGCTTCGGACTGATATTTTTTGCTTTCATTAATTCCTGTGATTGCTCAACTATGGTGTTGGTATGATCGGCACACCTGCTACTGTAGGAACATTCATGTCCGTCGGCAGCGATAAAAACGCCGTCAAAACCTTTTTCCAGCGCATGGAGTATCCACTTGGGCTTGATGCCAGATGAACAGGGTAAGCTGATGACATACACCGATGGGGCATAATGCATTTTCTTCAATCCCGCCTGATCAATCCCCGGGTCGGAGATTTTATCTGTGGAGAAGACTAATATCTTTGGGGCTTTTTTTTCGGTATTCATGGTGGTGGATTTTATTAACCATATAAGTCATATAAGTAACATATAAGTTTTGCTTAATTATTAACATAAAATTTAGAATCAATAGATAAAGCTCAATAATAAACTTATATGTTACTTATATGACTTATATGACTTATATGGTTTAAAATATTACTCTTTTCGCAGAAACAAACGGCTGAAACTGTCTTCATCGTAGAAGCCAAGGTATTCATGCCCAACTTTTTCACACCAGCGGGGAATATCATTTTTTGTTCCTTCATCGGCTGAGAGAATTTCCATAATTTCTCCTGATTCAATATCTCCAATGGCTTTCTTTGCGGCTAAAAGTGGTCCCGGACAAGCTGTTCCACGGGCATCTACTACTAAATCTGACTTGAGGTCTTTTAAATCTTCTGACATAATGATAATTTTTAAATGATTAATATTTTGAACCACAAAAGGCACAAGTGAATAACTAAGAACTAAGAATTAAGAGTTAAAAGTTAAAAGTTAAGAACTAAATGTGTATAGTTGCACATCACTTATCACTTATCACTCATCACTTATCGTTATTCACTATTCGCTCATTCGTGGTTTATTGTATTTAAATAAACAGCTGCATAGCACTTTCACCGGCATCGGCAACAAATGTGGCAGCACCGGCATAACGCAAACCGGGATAATCTATAAACTCTTCCTTCTTGAATCCCATAAGATCCATCGACATTTCACATACGGTGATTTCAATTCCCAGTTCACCGGCTTGTTTGAACATTTCGTCGAGGGAAAGCACATTTTTCTTTTTCATCAGCATTTTTATCATCACAGGTCCCATTCCTGCCATGTTCATATTGGACAAACTCAGTTTGTTTCTTCCTTTTGGCAACATCATGCCAAACATGGTCGAAATAAAATCTTTACCTTTTGCTTTTTTATTTTTATCGCGTAAAGCTGATAATGCCCAAAAAGAGAAGAATAATTTGACTTTAGTGTCCATTGCTGCCGCGGCAAGCGATATAACCATAGCTGCCAGTATTTTATCCATATCTCCTGAAACAATCGCTATGGACAACTGATCCTTGCGTGATTTTTCAATGCGTGTCACCTTCTTTTGAAGAGCATCAATCTGCTTTTGCAACTCTTCCATTGTTAGGGCGTTTTCTTTTTCCATCTTTATGATTATTAAATTGTTAATTAACATGACAAATGTAAAGGGTATTATTCATATTTATTCTTAAAATGATGTGGGAGTATATATATAGTTTTGTGATATTCATCACATTTCATATATTTGCAGAAAATATTCATCATTATGGATTCAGATTGTAGTTTGTGCCCCTACATATCCACTGCCGAGGCTAAGTTGGACAGTTGCCAGTTAAAAACGCTGAGCGACAATCACATCGTGGTGCGTTTCAAAAAAGGTGATACTATTATCAAACAGGGAACCTATTCCACGAATATTATTTTTCTGCGAAAAGGCTTAGTAAAAATACACATTACCGGTCCTTACAATGAGCAAATCGTAAAATTAGCCAAACCACCTACCTATCTGGGACTTCCCACCACCTTCGGTGCCAAGGTCAATCAATATTCAATTACAGCACTAGAGGACTGTGAAGTATGCTTTATCGACATCACTGTCTTTCGTAACTTACTGAAAGAAAGCGAACATTTTTCTTTTGAAATCATTCAGGCCTTATGTCGATATGAAATTGAATCGTTCAGAAGGTGTGCAAATCGCACACAAAAGCTCACCAGAGGTAATCTGGCAGATGTTATACTTGATTTTGCCAACAACTTTTATCAATCTGAAAGTTTTACCCTACCCATATCCCAGACAGAAATAGGAAATTTGATTGACACAAGCCGTGAGAGTGTGAGCCGCATGTTATCAGAATTTGAGAAAGACGGTATTATCAAAATGAATGGCAAACTACTAGAAATCATTAACAAAAAATCACTCGAATTAATCAGTCTGAATGGTTAATTAATTTACCAGCAATTTTTTCATGAAAATATTTCAACGTACAGAGCTTTTACTCGGCAAATCATATATAGAAAAGGCAGCAAACACCCGGGTTATTATTTTTGGCATCGGAGGTGTAGGCAGTTGGTGTGCCGAAACTCTGATTCGATCAGGCGTGGGTCATTTGACAATAGTAGATTCTGATAGGGTATGTGTAACAAATATCAACCGGCAACTACTGGCAACAACGAAAACTGTAGGTAAAGTTAAAACTGAGGTTTTAAAGGAAAGATTACTCGAAATCAATCCGAAGGCCGATATTATTTCATTACAGAAAATATATAGTCCGGAAACCTGTGAATCGTTTCAACTTGACAACTTCGACTTCATCATTGATGCCATCGACAGCCTTTCGAATAAAGTCCACCTCATACAACAGGCTACTAAAACTAAAGCCATCTTTTTTTCTTCCATGGGAGCTGCATTAAAACTGGATCCTACGCGACTTAAAGTAGCTGAGTTCTGGGATGTGAAAGGATGTCCATTGGCAGCTGCGTTGCGTAAAAGAATAAAGAAAACGGGAGGTACAGGTAAAAAATTCATGTGTGTTTATAGCGACGAACTTCTGGATAATCAAGGAAATAACACGTCATGTGGCACAGAAAAATGTATGTGCCCAAAGACTACACATGGCCCGGGTGATCCTGAATTGGCTAATCATGAATGGTGTAGTTTAAAAGCAAAAATCAATGGAACGACATCTCACATGCCTGCTTTGTTCGGAATGACGATAGCTGGATTGGTAACGCAGGAATTGGCTAATAACAGACAATAAATGAAGAAATCATCTCGTAATTATCTTCGTTTGCTCTGCACCTCTCAACATGATTCTTACGCCGGTGTGGCGCTCGGTAATGCGCCGATGTGTTGCTAGGGGCTACGCCTGTGTGTTGCTCGGTACTACGCTGGTATGGCGTCAAAATCAGATTGAAGCATTCAAAACTTCATTCCATAATTTCCAGTTTTGCAAACTTAAGTAGCAGCGACTTCACACCTTTCTCTCCAAAATCAATTTCTGCTTTTTCGTTGGCCCCGTTCATACTTACTGTTAATACTTTACCTATTCCGAAAAGCTGGTGTTTCACAAATTTTCCTGTAGGAATACTTGGGTGATAATTTTCTGAATTTTCACCTACCGGTTCAGGAACAATCTTCTTTAATCGTTTAGGAGTAACGATTTTTTCTTCATATGCAGGTTTTGGAATGTAGGTTTTGGGAGCATCGTATTGCTTGTGCCTGAAAACATTTCCGGGTTTATACTCATCTATATCATCAAAAAGATTTTTTCCGGGTCTGAAAGGATTTTCAGCAGGCTGATCCAGAAAAACCGGATCGATATCTTTTATAAATCGACTTGGATTGGAAAAATTCACCTGACCATTTTTAAAACGTGATTTGGCAAAACTTATGAAGCAACGTTCTTCAGCCCTTGTGATAGCAACATAAAACAATCTTCGTTCTTCTTCCAGTTCTTTGGCATTATCCATTGAAAAAACAGAAGGAAACAATTCCTCTTCCATCCCGACTATAAATACCACCTTAAATTCCAGACCTTTAGCAGCATGAACTGTCATCATGGTTACTTTATCTTTGTTCTCATCTTTATCGGTATCCTGATCGGTAAGCAACGAAACCTCCGACAGAAAGTCAGTCAGTAATGCAGTTTCATTATTGTTAGTTTTGGTTTCACAAAACTCATGAACGGCATTCAACAATTCCTGTACGTTTTCACGCCGGCTCATGCTTTCAGGAGAATGATCATGGTAGGTATCGCTAATGATACCTGTGGTTTTAATAATTGTTTCCATCAGCTGGTAAGCGTTGAGCACTTCTCTTTGTTCGGCAAAGATCCGGATCATTTCCCGGAATCCTGCGAGTTTATTGGCGGTCCCTGCATTTACCGGCAGATTGTATTTCAGCATATCCCCCATCACCTCCCAGGCCGTTACAGTATGTAACGAAGCGCAGTCGATTAACTTGTTTACCGTCGTATCACCGATTCCCCGGGCAGGAGTATTGATGATGCGTTTCAGAGCTTCTTCATCGGCAGGATTACATATCAACCGGCAGTAGGCAATAACATCTTTAATCTCTTTTCGTTGATAAAAAGATAAACCACCGTATATCCTATATGGAATGAAGTTTTTCCGCAATTGGTCTTCCATCACCCTCGATTGAGCATTAGTACGGTAAAGTATGGCAATATCCTGATAGAGATAACCTTCCGTTTGCTTGAGGTCTTCGATATGATTCGCAACGACAACTCCTTCTTCAAAATCGGAATAAACCTGCAAAACCTTAATTTTTTCTCCTACTTTCTTTTCAGAAAAAATTTTCTTCGGGATTTGCTGCGCATTTTTATCAATCAGACTATTAGCAGCATTGACAATGGTTTGCGTGGAACGGTAGTTTCTTTCGAGTTTAAATATCTGTGCAGAATTATAGCTGCCTTTAAATTGCAGGATATTATCAATATTGGCTCCACGGAAAGAATAGATACTCTGGGCATCATCGCCCACCACACAAACCCGTTCGTGATGCTCTGACAATTTCTTTATAATCAGATACTGTGCGTAATTTGTATCCTGATACTCATCCACCAGGATAAAATTAAAGTGCTCTCGGTATTTATTCAGCACATCCGGAAAATCGCGGAACAGGATATTCGTTTGCAGCAGCAAATCATCAAAATCCATGGCATCAGCCTGTTTGCATTTCTCGGTATATATTCGGTAAATCTCTGATAGTCGGGGAACACGTGCGTGCATATCCGACTTCATCATGTCAGCATTGGCATTATACGCACCGGGAGTGATCAGATTATTCTTCGCATGAGAGATGCGACTGTGCACCATCCCGGGTTTATAAATTTTATCATCCAGCTGCATACCCTTGATGATTGATTTAAGGAGTGAGCTGGAGTCGGACGAGTCGTAAATGGTGAAATTTTTTGTAAAACCTATTTTATCCGCTTCTGCCCTGAGTATCCTTGAAAAAACGGAATGAAAAGTGCCCATCCACAAATAGCGGGCAGTCCGCTCTCCCACCAGATCCGCGATACGGCTTTTCATTTCCCTGGCTGCTTTATTGGTAAAAGTCAGTGCCAGTATTGATGATGGAGCCAAACCTTTTTTCAGCAAATAAGCAATTTTATAGGTCAACACCCGTGTTTTACCAGATCCGGCACCTGCAATCACAAGCGACGCTCCATCGGTAAACTCCACAGCTTTTCGCTGACTCTCGTTCAGTTCATCTAAAAAATTCATATTCAGAGGGGAAATATTTGATATGGTTCAACAGAATCAATAATTTGAAATGGTTGACAAAAATACAAATAAAACGGCATCCTACAGAATGAATAAGATATATTTTGAAAGAATAAATTATGTTAGGAAAGCAGGCTATGTGTGAATAAAATATTAATTTTGATGTGATAAGTGAAATTTCACTCACTCGTTGAACAATATTGCTACTTATGACATTTGATAATGACTAAATCATCCTGAATTTATGAGAATCATCTTCACTTATCTGCTCTTTTTCATTTCTATCAATATTCTTGCTGTTCAACGACATACCATCAGTGGTACTGTAACGGATGCTACCACCGGCGAAAGCCTTATCGGTGCGACCATTTCTGTAAAAGAAATGCCCGGCACAGGTGTTACCTCGAATGCATACGGTTACTATTCTCTAACCTTTGATGATGGCAACTACTCTGTTACCGTTGCTTATCTGGGTTATAAGCCCATTGTTTTATCATTGGAGATAAAGGAAAATAAACTACTGAATTTCAGAATGGAGCCCAACGCACAACAACTGGAAGAGGTTGAGGTTGTTGCGCAGAAAAAAAATGACAACATCACCTCAACAGAAATAGGTGTTGAGAAACTTGAGGTGAAAGAAATAGGCAAAATCCCTGTAATCTTCGGCGAGGCAGATATCCTGAAAACACTCAAACTCACTCCCGGCATTAAATCGGTAGGAGAAGCCAGCGGAGGATTTTATGTCCGTGGAGGCAACAGCTCTCAAAATCTGATTTTGCTTGATGAGGCGACGGTGTATAATGCCGATCACCTGCTTGGATTCTTTTCCACTTTCAACAGCGATGCCATCAAAGATATTCAGATGTTCAAAGGAACTGCTCCTGCTGAATATGGTGGAAGAACATCGTCGGTATTAGATGTCAAGATGAATGATGGTAACAATAAGACGCATCATGTCGGTGGGGGCATCGGACTTATCTCCTCACGTTTGAATCTTGAAGGTCCGATAGTCAAAGACAAAGGTTCTTACCTTGTTACAGCCCGGAGAACCTATGCGGATCTCTTTCTGAAACTTTCTTCCGACGAGTTGGTGAACAACAACAAGCTTTATTTTTACGATTTAAACATGAAGGCGAATTTCAGAATCAATGACAGGAACCGGCTCTATTTGTCGGGCTATTTCGGTCGCGATGTATTTGAATTTCAGGAACGTTTCGGTCTCGACTGGGGAAATATCACCGGCACCCTGCGGTGGAATCATCTCTGGAACGCCCAACTTTTCAGCAATACTTCCATCATATATTCTAACTATGATTACAAAGTAAATATATTGCAGGATGCCGGATTCAGCCTTACCTCCATCATTAAGAACTGGAATTTCAAACATGAGTTTCAATATTATCCCGACAGTAAAAACACTTTAACATTCGGCTTCAATTCCATTTACCACACCATTATTCCCGGTCAACTCGAGACGACGGAGGATTCGGATTTTACCCCTACCCGTCTACAGGAAAAATTTGCTATCGACAATGGGTTGTACATAAGTAATGTATGGAAGCCCTCTTATAATCTGAATATCAATTACGGAATACGATTCTCAGCCTATCATTTGTTCGGTCCGGGCGATTTTTACACTTATAAAAATGGAGAAATTACGGATACCACCAGCTATGCAAAAGGTAAAATCGTGCAATCATATTATCAAATTGAACCCCGGCTAAACATTGCTTACGTGTTTGACGACCGCAATTCGGTGAAGGCAAGCTTTACCCGTAACAGCCAAAATCTACACCTTATTTCAAATGCCACATCAACGCTGCCAACTGACATCTGGCTTTCGTCAAGCAACAATGTGAAACCAGAAATCGGAGATCAGGTATCTCTCGGTCACTTCATGAATTTTAATGAAGATAAATACCAGTTAAGCACCGAAATTTACTACCGTTGGATGCAAAACCAGATTGATCTGAAAAACGGCGCCGACATCAATGCCAACGAGCACATAGAAGGAGAATTACTTTTCGGGATTGGAAGAGCCTACGGACTGGAAGTTCTACTACGAAAAAAACAGGGAAAACTAACCGGTTGGATAGGCTACACCTACTCAAAAACAGAGCGACTGATTGATGGCATCAATAATGGCAACTGGTATCCTGCCAAACAAGATATCACTCATGATTTGTCGATAGTGGGAATTTACGATATCAGCAAAAACTGGTCTGTTTCGGCAACATGGGTATACAACACCGGTAACGCCGTTACTTTCCCGAGCGGAAAATATCTTATCAACGGCAACACACAATACTATTATACTGAGCGGAACGGCTACCGCATGCCCGATTATCACCGACTGGATGTTGGTGCCACCCGTACACTAAAAAAGACTAAGAAATTTGAAAGCAGTCTGAATTTCTCTATATACAATGCGTACGGACATAAAAATCCTTTTTCTATCGATTTTGAACCGGACGAGAATGACCCGGAAAAAATCAATGCAGTAAAGACTTACCTGTTCACCTTTGTGCCTTCGGTTACTTACAACTTCAAATTCTAAACATATGCTCATAAATAAAATAAATATCAGCACCATCATGCTTATTATGAGTTTAATGCTCATGGGTTCCTGCACTGAAATCATACAAATTGACATCAACAACTCCCAACCGCAAGTAGTGGTTGAAGCAAACATTGGATTAGGAGAGACAGCCAGGGTCATACTCACTCAATCAGTGAATTTTTATACTACAAATGAATATCCACCCATACAGGATGCAACAGTAACGCTAACCGACAACGAAGGAACTACAGAAACACTGACCCAAACAGCACCCGGAATTTATGTTTCAGTCAATATGAAGGGTGCAATTGGTAAAACTTACGATTTACGTATTGAAAGCGGACAAAAAATCATTACTTCCTCATGTAAAATTCCTGATTATGTTCCCGTTGATACATTCCGTGTAGTAAATTCCATCTATCCCGGTGGTGGTCCACCTGTATTACCCAATCAACCGGCTAATTTTTATGAAGTGTATGTAAGCTACACCGATCCTGCAGATGATAAAAATTACTACCGAATAATACTGTCAGTCAATGGAATACTTTCTAACAACAACTATATTTACGATGACAGGCTCACCAATGGAAATCAGGTGGAAAATCTGCTGGTAGTATATAATCCCGAACTCAAATCCGGCGACAGTATTCAGGTAGAAGTACAGTGCATCGACAAATCCGTTTACGAATACTTCAAAAGTATGGGAAACTCATCCATGGGACCCGGAAATTCATCAAGCCCGTCAAATCCATACACTAATCTGAATGGAGCAATATTGGGATTTTTCAGTGCACATACTGTAGAGCGAAGGGAGTACTTTATAGAATAATAAGCCGATTTGTTTTTTTATATATCTGACATATCAATTATTATCAGTCACTTAACACTGCAAACCGCACAACAATGCATTTTCACTTTTCGCTATTCGCTATTCGCTAAAAACACCGCCTTCAATCTCAAAAAAAAATTGTAGCTTTGCATCCTAAAAACATAAAGATATGCAGAAATTAAGTCAGTGGATTCTTCGTATGGCTGGCTGGAAAGTAGTACTTACCACCGAAGAACCACCAAAAAGTGTTATATGTGTCGCCCCACACACCAGCAACTGGGATTTTATCGTCGGAAAATTGTCGTACTGGGCAGTTAACCGTAAAACTTCTTTTTTGATTAAAAAGTCGTGGTTCATCTTCCCATTTGGACAGATGTTTTCAGCCATGGGAGGTATTCCGGTTGACAGGAGTAAAAAGACTTCTGTTACCGATCAGATGGCGGAAGAATTCAAAAAAAGAGATATCTTTCATCTGGGAATCACGCCTGAAGGAACACGAAGTTTGCGTAAAAGATGGAAAATGGGATTCTATCATATTGCATTAAAAGCAAATGTACCAATTGAACTAGCCTATATTGACTATAAGAAGAAAGAAATGGGCATAAAAGAGGTTTTCATGCCTACAGGAGATGAAAAAGCCGATATGGATCATATCAGAGAATATTACAAGGATAAGAATGCCAGATTTCCTGAAAAATTCTACAAAAACTTCAGAAGCTGAAAAATATATCTAAATAACGGTTAAACCATTTACTCCAACCCGTCAGGTATGAAGTTTGATTATCGGAAAATAGGATTAAAACAATTAGATGTTTATATTATCAGGAAGTTCCTTGGTACTTTCTTTTTTTCTATCGTATTGATTTTAAGCATCGCTGTAATTTTTGACCTTACCGAGAAATTAGATAACTTCTTCGACAATAATGCTCCATTAAAAGCCATTATCTTCGATTACTATCTGAACTTTATTCCTTTCTACATGAACATGTTCACTCCTCTGTTCACTTTTTTATCCGTTATTTTCTTCACTTCAAAATTAGCCGGTAATACTGAGATAATTGCCATGCTGGCCAGTGGCATCAGTTTCAGGCGTATTATGCTGCCCTATTTCATTTCAGCTCTGATTATCAGCATCATGTCGTTTTTTCTCGGTGGTTATATTATTCCTCCTTCAAATGAGAAACTGTTGGCTTTTGAAAATGAATACATAAAAAAATTCAAAACCAGTTATGCCAGAAACATACAAATGGAAATCGAACCGGGAGTCATCATGTATATCGAAAGATTTGAGATTTCTCAAAACAAAGGTTACCGGTTTTCATTAGAAAAATTTGATGGAAAAATACTGACATCACGACTTACCGCTGAAACCATCACCTATGATTCTGTTTATCATTGGACAGCCTCTGATTATCTGCTTCGTAATTTCGATGGTATGCGTGAAAGTATAGTAAAAGGCAACAGTATAGATACCACAATTTTAATTCAGCCACAAGAGTTTTTTATCACAGCAAAAGAAAGCGCACAGTTGAATAACAGAAAACTAAGAGCCCATATTGATCGTCTGGAGAAACGGGGAATAGGAAATACCAATGCATTTAAAGATGAGTATTATAAAAGATTTTCAATGCCTTTGGCTGCTTTTATCATGACCCTGATGGGTGTTTCTTTAGCATCCAGAAAAGTAAGAGGAGGCATCGGGTTACATTTAGGAATTGGATTGGCCTTAAGTTCTTTGTACATCATATTTTCAACATTATCAACATCATTCTCGGTAAGTGGAGCCATGACGCCGTTTTTGGCTGTATGGTTACCCAATTTCTTATTTCTGAGCATCGGCATCTATCTGTATAATACCGCCCCAAAGTAAGTTATATTAACTTTAAATCCTACGATCATGTTTAAGATTTTAACAATTAATCCGGGTTCCACATCCACGAAGATTGCGGTTTTTGAAGATGAAAAGGTTTTGAAATCCTGCACTATTCAACATGCAGCACAAACACTCCACCAATATAAACATGTTCTTGACCAGTATGAATTTCGCCTGGAGTACATATTAAAATACCTTGAGGACGAAAAAATTGACCTGTCAGCGATGTCTGCCATCATTGGTCGCGGAGGCTTTCTAAGACCTTTACAATCGGGAATTTATGAAGTAAACGAGAAGATGTTAAATGATCTCAAACAATGTCTTAACGGAGAGCATGCCAGTAATCTGGGGGCAGTACTTGCCCATGAACTTTCTACAAGGTCAGGACATTGCAAAGCCTACATTGTTGATCCCGTAGTCGTTGATGAGTTTCAGGATGTCGCACGTATCAGCGGATTACCACAGTTTCCACGCAGGTCCACCTTTCATGCCCTTAATCATAAAGCAATTGCCCGAAAATATGCTACTGACATGGGAACAAGTTATGAAAAACTGAACCTTGTCATAGCGCATCTGGGAGGTGGTATCTCTGTTGCAGCCCATAAACTAGGCAGGGTTATCGACACCAATCAGGCACTTGATGGCTTTGGTCCGTTTTCTCCTCAAAGAGCGGGAACTATGGATGCAGGTGCACTGATACGCGTAATATATGCCGGTATATATGAACAGGAAGAGATGCAGAGCCTGTTGGTTGGCAAAGGTGGTCTGGTGGCTCATCTTGGAACAAATGATGTAAAGGCTGCCTATAAGCTAGCTCAAAACGGAGATTTGCATGCCCGGTTAATTCTCGAAGCCATGGCATATGGAGTAGGAAAAGAAATCGGATGTATGTTGGCTGTGTTGGAAGGAAAAGCAGATGCAGTCATCCTCACTGGTGGAATGGCGTACAACGAGTTGATTGTTAATTACATCTCCAAAATGATTAGTCCCATGTGTAAGGTCGTGGTTTATCCCGGGGAAGATGAAATGTCGGCACTGGCACTGGCAGGTTTAAGGGCTCTAAGAGGTGAAGAAACAGTAAAAGCATATTAACTACACCTCCTGTTTCTTCAACTCAGCGCTCAGACATAACTCGCACTAAGCATAATACTATCTCTTATGCAGATAAAGTTGTATGCCCATCTGCATGTACCAGTTATAACTATTTTGCGGAACAGCTATTATACCAGCTACTTCACTGTGAGCAAATCTTAAGCCGGAACCTATAAAAAAAGACTTCAACATCATTACACGAATTCCCAAATCAGCATGATAATTTCTGAATGTAAAAAAATCATCAAAACCATTGGATGCAGACAATGTCAATTCAGTGGTAAAATTACGTGGCTGATCCTTCAAAATAGTATATCCGGCACCTAACATCAGACCTGAAAGATTTTCATATCTTTTTGCATCTGAATCTTTTAACAGCAGTCCATCGAAACCTACCTTAAAACTCAGGTCTTCTTTCAGGATATACGTAAAAAAAACATTTGTTGATTGTATTGCCAGACTATGCTCACTAAGCGGAACACTTAGAATATCTGAGCTGATACCGTATCCAAATAACGATGATTTATCCTGAGCTGCTGTCAAAACAGCGCTAAGTAGTAAACAGGCAAAAATAATAGTTTTCTTCATGCTTATTGTTTTTTTTGTGAATGTATTCAATACTTTTCTATATTTATAGTGCGTAATTTCAATTACCATCCAACCATATTACCAGCTATCAATGAAAGTGTTGCCAAACCAACGCATGCTCCCTGCGGACCGGAAGGAATGTAAATCGGCACCCCGTTGACAATAAGGAAACCTCCCACAAAAGTACCTAAAACAGCTCCTACTGCATCTGCCGCAGCAACAAAACCTAATTTTGCAAAGAACGACCATTGTTTCAGAGGTTTTGCTTTTAACATGGATTTAGCATCCTGCTTTGCCTGTATTCCCTGATAATGATTATTCCAGAGCATCATTGACCCTTTCAACACTTCCGTTGTATTAAAAAAGTTCTCTAAATCTGCATTATCCAGAAAAGGATCTTGTTTAACCTCCTCCTGTACTGCAGAAATCCGTAGAATCTGATCCTGCACATTATTTAAACTGTCTTTCAGAATTAAGTCTACCCGCTCAAGGTACCTGCGGATTGCTGCAGAATTACTATATTCCGACAAACTTATATTTTCATCATCAAAATTGAATACAGGAGTATTCTCTCCGGCACCGGATGCTTTGCTTAATTGTTTAATTTCATCAGAAGATGCAACGACATGTGGTCTGACACCTGCAACTTCCTCAATGACATCAAAAATCTCATTCATTTCAAGCCTTGCATCTTTCGACAGATTTTTTGCTTTCTGACGGACAACCTGCTTTTCTTTCCTCAACATTTTAGTTAACAACGAGTCGTGATCCTCCGATAATTTTAATGATTTATTGATAACCAGATCTCTATCTGCATTTTGTTTGGTTCTCAGCCCAACTTCCTGTTTATCACAAGAAGAAAAAATAATGGCTTGAATAGTAATAATAATAAATATCTTTTTCATAATTTTGGTTTTAAAATTTTAGTTTGGCTTTTGTTTTCAAATCACGGATACACATATTGAGAAAGCCTTATAATCAGCTTTCATATCCTTTTTAAATGGAACTTCTATGTCTTCATAATTTTCACCTCCTTTCGTTTTTCACTTTAATGTGAAGACAAAAGTAGAATGAATTCTAACACGCTTATGTGCAAAAGATCAAAACTTTTAAAAATATTTACCTTTTGCGTACATTTGTGGAAATTACTATTTTTTGCTTTAATCAAACAATGGCAATGTACAGCCTTAGAGGCTGAAATTGAGAAAAGAACACTTTCCCTTAACTTGAGTCCATGTCATGAACTTTATCTGGTAAGGGATGTTTAATTGATGATTTACCCGGGTAGAATAAAAAACAAACATAAAAAAAATGAAAAAGATTACTGAAAGTAAGCAGACTGCCTTAATTACAGGCGCATCGGGGGGTATTGGGTACGAGATTGCTAAACTTTTTGCAACAGACGGGATAAATTTAATTCTTATTGCAAGAAACGGTGACAAGTTGAATGAAATAAAAGATAGTTTTGAGCGTGATTATAATATCTCTGTTAGTGCTATTGCATTCGATTTATCTGAGATAGAAAGCTTACCTCAAATCATTGAATTAATTAATAAGGAAAATGTCAGTATAGATTATCTTGTAAATAATGCCGGATTCGGTCTACAGGATACTTTTCTGAACGGGAATGTAGAGATTTACAATTCGATGATCAATCTGAACATCAACACTCTGACCTATTTAACACGTACCTTTGGTGAAAAAATGATCAGGAATGGGAGTGGAAAGATATTAAATATTGCATCTATTGCCGGCTTTCAACCCGACCCCTATTTTGCTGTCTATGGCGCCACAAAAGCTTATGTGCTTAGTTTTTCAGAAGCAATACACAAGGAATTTGAAAACACAGGGGTAAGTGTAACTGTTCTTTCACCCGGTTTGACACAAACCGGATTTATTGAACGGGCTGAAATGCAGGGCTCTAAAATGCTTCAGGCAGGAATCATGCGGGCTGATTTAGTTGCTAAAGCGGGTTATAATGGCATGATGAAAGGTAAAAGGCATATCATTCCGGGTGCCGGCAACAAAATCATGGCATTCTTTACCAGAATTTTTCCGACATCGGCATTCAAACTGCATCTGCT
>JAYFPP010000124.1:0-18276 GCA_034927635.1 Paludibacter sp. | reverse complement strand
GGTCTGTCAATGTGCCTGATAACTTCTGGTGTTTCGGTTTAAGTGGTGGTGGATCTACTATGCCATGGTATTTTGATAACCTTCAGGTAAGCAATATGCCGGATTATTATGCCAAATTAAAAACAGGATTTCATATCAATGCCAGCGCTCATTATATGATGGATGGTTTTTGGGGTTTGGGAGCAGAATATTCTTTTTTTAATAAGAGTTTTAGCGGCAGTATGCCTGTTCAGTATTCTCAGTCCTTATATATAGTGACACAAGAAAAATATCGTCAGTATATCAATTATTTTGGACCATCGGTACTTTTTGTACAGCAATTGGGGTTGCGACGAAAGTTTATGTTGAGTGAATCTTTTTCTGCAGGTGCTTTGTTCGTTCGTCTTGAAAATCAGGCTACCTATCAAAATGTCGATAATTCAGGTTACACCGATGTTGCTAACAATTCATTGTTTACAGGCAATACCTTCTCAGCTAAATTTGGTCTAAATGCAGAATACAGGGTAGATAGTAAGGTGTCGGTTGGCTTAGGTGGTAGTTATGTTTGGGCTTTGCTGAAAAAAGCGAGCTTTGAGTCAAGAGGTTCGAATAATCATAGTTCTTCAACTGAAAACGAGGAACTTTCGCCGGCTATGGATTTATCCCGAATTGATTATTCAATTGTTTTGCGTTACAAGTTTTAATTCAACGATTAACGAATCTATTTATGCAAGCTATCATTAGAAATATACTTCTGTCAACGCTATTCAGTCTGTTAACAGCCTGCTCCAACGATTTCCTGAACGAAAATCTTACTTCTGAAACTTTTCCTGTAGGTGCTTCCAATATTTATATTTCACCTGATTGGGAGAGCTTCGATTGTATGTTTAAGTTGCCTTCGCTGAAAGATGCTGATTATGAAATTGTTTCGAAGCCGGTGTGGCTCACTGTTGATTCCGTAGCGGGACATTTGTCCGACAGTGTTGCTGTAATTCGATGTTCTGCAATAAAACAATCTGATTTCAGTAAGGTGGGCATTTACACGGATTTTATTACGGTAAAAGCAGAGGGTGAGCTGTATAAAGTTCCTGTTAATTACATTACGGAAGGAAATCCTGTAATTCAGGTTGATAATCCTGTTGCCTTGTCTTATTCTTCTTATGGGTATCCATATTTATATATTCAGAATACAGGTTCAGGTGTGTTGGTCTGGAATATCGTCAGTATGCCCGAATGGCTGGAAATTGATACTGCCCGGATTCAATTTTCGGGACTTTATATTTTTCAATACAATTCCTATAACATACCGCTTGTTATTAAACCCGGCGACAACACAACAGGTAATCTGACCGGTACCATAGTGATGACAACCAATGATAAAGCGCATCCAAGGGTCACGATCAATGTGTCGGCTGATTTGGGAACACCTCAACTTAGTATAAATTCAAATGCAATCAATTTTGGTGCTGTCGAAACGACAAAATCTTTAAGTTTCAGCAATTATGGAAGTGGTGTGCTTATATGGAAGTTTGAAGATATTCCCGATTGGCTAACAATAACGCCATCAAATGGGATGTATAACCCCTATACTTCCTACAATAATATTAGCTTTAGCTGCGACCGGACGAAACTATTGCCCGGACAAAATACCGCTTATGTAAATCTGAAATCCAACGATAGTTCACGACCATCACACATCATTACAATTACTGCAGTGGCACCCGGAAGTAATGAAAATATACGTGCTGTTGAGGGTAATATTATTGATGCTGTTTTTAATAAAAATGCCAATACATTGTATTATGTGACCAGTGCGCCCAACAAATTTATTGTATATGATGTAACTGCAAAGGCAATATTACACGAAATACCCTTAAGCAAGGCACCGAACTGTTTTGCCATCTCCGAGGACTGGACAAAAGCTGCTGTGGGGCACAACGGAGATTTAAGTGCCATCGATTTATCAGGCAATACAGTAAAAGCAGTTTACACCCTGAACTATTCGGTACATGATCTTTCATGGGCTGAGAACGATTGGTTTGCCTACACGCAAAAAGGAGGAAGCTTTTCAAGTCTGCACTGGATTGATATATCCACCGGTGCAAGCTATGACGACACCGATAAGTATAGCCTTGACGGAAGTTCAATCATCAAAAAGGTACCGGGCCAGCCTTATCTCATTGCTACCCGGAATTCAACATCGCCAAGCGGATTTTTTTCGTATGATATTTCTACCAAAGCCAAAAGAAGCTATTCGCATATGGACCTCACTAATTTTTGGTTGTCGGAGGATGGGCAGTATGTTTATGCGCGAAACAGCAATATTTACAGAACCAGCAGCTCTACAGGTTCGGCCGATACATTTGATGCCGATATAAACGAGATTGGTAAAATAAATTTCGGTAGTGGAAACAACTACGGAGTTAATTTCATTTATCACAGCAATAATTATCTGTGGATCATCCAGAAAGATTCTTATTCTTCTAATGCTACTTCCAGTGTATATATGTTTGAAGATAACGACTATACGATGGTCAAAAGAATTTCTTACGACCTGCTTTATCAACCCGACACACAAACTGCCGCTTTTGATGTAAGCGCCAATTTTGTTTTTGCAAACAAAGAAGTGTCTGAGATTTATGTTTTAAGCAAGGGCACCAACAACAATAACTGGATAATACAATTTATTCCTGCAAAATAATATATGTACGGGAAGATTTTATTCAATCTTCACCGTACATTTATTTACGATATTGAGCGCAGTGGTCAGTGTTTTTAAATCAGTGTAGAGTTTGCCGTCTTTCCCTGCATAATGACTGTATCCGATTGCTTTCAACTCAACGGGTGTGCCGGATTGATAGGTGTCGATAGTTGCTTCGTAAACGATAGCAGGTTGACTCGAAGTTTTATATTCTTTGTCATCGGGATATTTAGCATTGTGCCAGTAGTCGTTCCAGTCCCACGACTGGTTGATTTCCATATAAACTTTGTATTTTCCCGATAATTTTTCATTGGAAATCAAATGAAAAATGAATGATCCCGGAGGAGTGGCACCGGAATAGGCGTCGGCTACCGGATATTTCTTTGTAGGCATATAGGTTCCGAGTTCATTTTTTACTCCCCGCTGATGTGCCCAGTAAGGAAGGGTAGCCGGTCGCTGTATTTCTCCAGCCTGCCACATTCCGGTGGAATGGTCAACCCGCCTGAAATAGCCTTTTCCAATCGATTCGGCTACGTATAATGTCTGCAGGTATTTTCCGTTGGCATCTGCCAGCCAGATAGCCATCAGTGGATGGTTGTGCGACTTCCCTTTCTCAAGATTAAAGGTGAGAACGGTAACTTTATCTTTTATGCCGTACAGCCCTGCTGTAAGCACTTCTTGTTTGCGTTGTCCTGTAATGTTGAAAGCAATTGTCAACATCAAAAGGATAAGAAAATTATTTCTTTTCATAATCGTAATGAATTAAAATTTAATAATAATGCCGATAGTTGGCAAAACGGTGCCGGCAAAAGCCTCAATTTTTCTTAACTGATATCTTTGGGCATCTTGTTCTGCTGGTTGTCCGTCTGTTCCCAGATTGGTCCAGATAGGGGTACTTTCTGCCTGATAATTATATACGTTTTGCACATCAGCGTACAAATTTAATAACCATTTTTTGAAATAAAACTCTTTGTCGATACGAATATCGAGTTGATGATTCGGTTTCAATCGTAATGAGTTGAAATTTTCATAATCAATGTAAGGCTGATTGGTGATGTCCCAGGCAGCTTTCATTTCTGACAAGTCCTGATCGATAGGAGAGTAGGGGGCACCGCCGGAGAAACGCCACCTTCCTGCAATGTTCCAGTTACCCGGTAGTTTATAGGATGCAATGAGGTTTAATAACTGACGGGTATCCCAGGTTGATGGGATGTATTCGTCCTTGTCATTGGTAAATTCACTACGGAAGAGGGTGTAAGTGGCTGTAACATTCAGGTTTTTCATTTCCATGATTTTAAGCAGGAACTCCACTCCGTAAGCACGGCCTTTTCCTGTCGAAACAATTTCTTCATCTCCTACCTGTCCGTACCCGGTACCTTTACTGGCAGTGCTGAGTCCATCGGCAACCGAGAAAGGATAGTATTGATATTGTTTGTAGAATCCTTCAACCGTCAATCTTAACTTATTGCCTTTCAGAAATTCAACTCCAGCAATCGCCTGATTAGAAATAGTATAACGCAGATTTTCATTCTGGTTTACCAATGCTCCGGTGTTGATATCCTTGTATCCCAGTGTTGTATATGCCGGACGCAGGGCGTATCTGCCAAAATTGGCGTTAAGGTTGATGTTGTCTGTAAGTGCATAAGAAGCTGATAGTCTGGGAGAAAACTGGTTGAGCGGATTGGACATGTTTTCATTATAATCGTTCCCCACAAAATTAATTCCCAACGACAGCTTCAGGCGGTTGTCAAGATATTCATCCGAAGCCTGTGCAAAAGCCTGATAGCTCAGCAAACTGATGTCAGTTGAGTAATTCAGGTTTTGTACTGAGTTTCCGGTATATACCAGTCGCGAGGTAGCATTGGTGTAACCCGACAAAGTAGCGCCTGCTCCCCACGAAAACTTTACTTTTCCTCCCGGATAATTCTGTTCGAAACGGAATTTGTTTTCTATTTCATCCGAAGTATAATCCGATATTTTTCCCAAACTTTCATCATTGTCCCTGAATTTGAAATTTGAGTTACGCAACATGTTGCGACTCAGTACCCAGGTATCATAATGACTTTCAGCAAAATGTTTATACACTGTTCCCACGGTATAGTTCCATTGTTTATACACCGGAAGATACGATAACAGGTAGTTTTGTGCTTCTGTAGGATTTTCAATGTCGAGGTTCAGCACCATATCATCTATGGCTCCGATTCCTAAAAAGGTCAACTGGTTTTTCTTGTCGAAGTCGATTTTATATTTCACCTGAAAGTCGTTGTAAGTAGGCAGGAAAGGCAGTCCGATCAACTGAAACAATAGTTGCAGATACGATTGACGTGCCGATATGATAAAGTTCGACTTTTCGCCAATGGGTCCGTCTAAAGTAAATGCGGCGTCAGAGGCACCAACCGACACTTTTCCCTGTAATCTTTCCTTGTTACCTTCCCGTTGTTTAATTTCCATGACAGAACTCAGGGCGTTGGTGCGGTTAGCAGGGAAAGCGCCGGTATAAAAGCTGATGTCCTGTACAAAATCAGGATTGATAATTCCGACGACACCTCCCGATGAACCCTGAGTGGTAAAGTGATTGATGACAGGGATTTCAATTCCATCGAGATAGAAAACATTTTCCGACGGACCACCACCACGCACAATCAGGTCGTTGCGGTTGGGGTCGGTAACCGCAACACCGGGTAATGTCTGTACCAGCTTTGAAACGTCGCGGTTTACCCCGGCACTTTTCTCTATCTCCTGTACACCAAGTGTTATCACCGATATGGGACTTTCAATTTTCTTGGCATTGACATTACGCTTCACCACTACCTCATTTAATATCTGAGAAGTTTCATTTACCGGAATGTCGAGGAACACTGTCTGATTTCCCTGTACCTGAATTTCCGGAGAAAGGGTGGTCTGAAATCCTATCAGGCTGACTACCAGTTGTCTGAATCCGGGTTCTATACCTGCAAAGATATAGTTGCCATCAAGGTCGGATGTTGAGCCGATATTGGTTCCCTGAATAACAATGTTCGCAAATTCAAGCGGTTCGTTGGTTTTTGCATTGTAGATTCTTCCTTTGATGGTACCTTTCTGTGCCATAAGAGCCGGAGGAATTATCAGCATAAACAACATTAATTTTAATATTTTATTCATTTTCATAATTTATATTTATCATTGATTTTTATCATCTGTTTTTTTTTATCTCCCTGTTAAAACCGGGGGCAATTGATTCATCACTCATCACTTATCACTTATCACTATTATAGTAATTCATCACTCTTTGTGTAGTTAGTTTGGAGCTGATAACTGCCATGGGCAACCCTGCTCCGGGCACAGTTGAGGCACCAACATAAAATACATTCTCATAATCCTCATCTTTGTTTGATGGCCTGAGAGCACCAATCTGCATCATATGATGTGATAAGCCTAATCCGCTACCCATGTACAGATTGAAATTCTTCTCCCATTCCAGAGGAGTAAATATTGTTCTGGAAATAACCGAAGTGCTGATGTCCTGACCAATACGTTTTGAAAAATCACTGATGATGCTGTCAACAATTTTGTCCTTGTCGTCCCATTTGGATTTATAAAGTAAGTTTGGTACGGGACAAACAAAGAACAGACTTTCGCAACCTTCAGGAGCACAATCAGCATTATGCTTCGAAAGCATATTGACGTAGTAATATGGTTTCTCAAGTGTATCAGGCTGTTTCAGTACTTTGAGTGCATAATCCTTGTAATTGGTTCCCAAAAAATAATTATGATGATTTACCTGTGGCAGTTTACCTTTTACACCAATGTAAAAAGTCAAATATCCCATGGTCCATTTCATCTTTTTCAGTCTTTTTTCAGAATATTTGTTTTTGTTGAGTACACGCCCCCTGAAGACAGCCGCGTCAGCATTGATAACAAAAGCATCAGCCGACCACGATTTGCCTTTCTGGTCAATGAGTTCGGTAAGTTTACCCTCTTTTTTGTTGAAACTTTTCACCTCAACTCCATAATGTATTTTCACTCCGGCTTTTGTCAACTCGTCTATCAGACCTTCTACAATTTTATACATGCCACCTTTTACATTGTAGTAGCCATCGTGTTTGAATTCGATGTGTGAGAGCAGCGTATATATTGCAGAAGTGTCGAAAGGTGTCCGACCGAGGAAGAATGCTATCAAAGAGATGATTTGCTGTGCTTCTTTTGAGTCGAAGTGTTTTTCAACCTGTTGCCAGAAATTCTTCAGTAAAACAGGCAGGTGTACCGGATTAACTTTTGAAAGTGTAATCAGATAGGCCAGCACCGAATCAAAATTCGACTTGATGACCAGATCAACTGTATCGTTGTACAACGCACCTGATTTTTCAAGGTAGCGGGTCATTTTCTCTTTAAAATCGGGCTCTACATCGGCAAACTGCTCTGCCAGTTTATCCATATCTTTGTACAAAACATAGGTTTTAGGACTATTGCTGAAGTTAACTGTGTACAAAGGATCCAATTCAATGAACTCAAAAGGAAGATTAATACCACACTCCTCTGCAAATTCCCTGAATTCGTAGGACATGCTAAAGAAACTCGGTCCGGTATCGAAGGTGAATCCGTCTTTTTTTATCTGGTTCAACCGACCTCCCGCACGTTCGTTTTTTTCTAAAATTTCAACTTCATACCCTTTTTTAGCCAGTCGGAGAGCGGTAGTCAGTCCTCCCAGTCCGGCACCTGCAATTACTACATGTTTTTTCATCGTTACTTTCTTTTTTGAAATTTTGGATATAATTCTTTCTTAACCCACTGAAAATTTGGTTCTTTCTCTAATGCTTTTTTTAAATAAAATAATGCTTTGTCCTGTTCGCCGTATTCATAATAAGCGGTAGCAATTACGGCCAGCAAGCTCAGATAATTCCAGTTTTTCTCCACCCACATGGGGTTACTTTCCATGTTTTTTAACGCTTTCTGATAATGTCCCATCGCTTCATCTTTCGATCCTCCGAAAAATTCTGGAGTATAGAAAAGTATATTTCCATAGAGCATATATCCCAGCGGATTTTTAGGGTCGAGTTGCATGGCTGATTTTGCAAAGTCAATGCTTTTTCCTCCGATAAACGGTGCCTGCATCTTGTTCAATCCTATTCTGAAACCGATCAGCGATCCTCTGTAGGCAGCAATCATTGATGGCTGATATTTTTTCTTATCGAGGATGTCGAGGTTCTTTTCCATCTTAGCCATCCATGTTTGTGCTTCTTTTTTTTGCTCAGTGCCTATGCACCAGCCGATATATCCGTACTGATAATTTACTTCTTCCATCAGATAAGCCGTTGTTTTGGGCGACAGTTGCTGCATTTCCAGTAAAACGGTCTTCCACATATCCATTTTTCCGTTTATGTATGCATCGTATATTTTCTGACTGTTGTTACTGCTGACAGATATTGCCTGAATAAATAATGAAAATATGATTATCAGGTAATTATTCTTCCTTTCCATTGATAATTCTTGTTGATTTTATGATTGATTGAATGAATGATCAGTAATCCCAGATTATAAAGTTGTACAAAATGCAGCAGAATATTCTCCGCAATATTCTGTCGGCTGGTACTTGATATGAAAATTCTCGTGGCAATGATCATGAGAATGTAAATCAATGTCCACCAAAGAGGCAGAACACTAACTATACAGATAATTCCACCAAAGGAAATTAACCAAAAAAGGATAGCTGCCACATATGAATTGCCGAAAAATGCAATGACATTTTTGGTAAAACCTTCTAATGCATCTTCATAATTATCATACATTTTACAGCTTAGATCATCATTGCCGGTAAGACATGCGATCCTGAACTTTTTCTTTTTTAAAAATCTTGCGATATGTATGTCCTCAACTTTTTCTTTTCTGAATTTTTTGTGTGGTTCAAAGGCTCTGTAGACTTCGGTATCAAATAACATCAGCTGACCATTAGCAGCGGCCATGGATGAAAAGCGTGAGTATCTTACAAAGAAAAGAGGTAGTAAACTAAGCAGAATATGGTTCATAACCGGCACCACTGAAGCAACACCTTTGTTCAAAATAATTTGCTTGGGAAATACCGACAGGAAAACCGACCGGCTTTTTTGCAAATATCCCAATAACGATTTGATAACTTCTTTTCCAAGTCGTACATCAGCATCCAAAAACAGTAAATATTTACCTTTTGCGGTAGAAGCACCCTGATAACAGGCGTTATTCTTTCCTAACCAGTCGATGTCGGTCAGATCAGTATCGATGAGTTTAATCTTATTGTTGATCGTTGATTTTTCCAAAACAATCTTCCGGGTATTATCGGTTGAATCATCGTTTACGACTATTATTTCAATATTATTGTAGTTTTGATTTGATAGATCATCCAGGAGTTTCCCAATGTTGCTTTCTTCATTTCTGACAGGTATTAGTACAGAAACCAGCTCATCGCCCATTGACCGGTAACGGGCATAGTCTGTCCTGAAAAGAAAATTCAGTAATGCAACTAATAATTGCAGTCCCGCAAATGCCAATATAAAATATGCAATGTAGATCATACGATGATGTTGCTGTGTTTTTCTATACAGGCATTATAGAATGCATTGTACTGTTGTTCGTAATTTTTTTGAGTATAAATATCTTTTCCCGCTTCACCTAAATACAGATACAGCGTTGGTTTTTTGAATTGAAAATAATCCGTCAACTGAACCAAAAAGAGAACTTTGACCGGATATTCCTCTGTTAATTGAATTCGTTCTATTCCCTTTTTAAAGTGAATTTCTGTGGTGTGAGAGGAATATAGTTTTCCCTGAGGATAAATTAATACCATATTTTCTTTGTTTTTCAGCAGACCGGATGCGTATTGAATGCTTTCAAACATTGAACGGGAACTGCCTGAGATTGAGAAGCCGCCACTATAGGAGAATAACCATCTCTTTCTTAACTCGGTTTCATCCATCATAAAATGGAATTTCTTATTGAATCGATGCATATTCAGATACAAAGCCCAAAACCCGTCCCACCAGCTGATATGGTTGGAAAGCAACATCACGGAATGATTTTCAATATTTGTTTCTCCGCTTATTATTACCTGATGGAAATGACTTTTTACAGCACTTTTAGCAAAGTGCCTGAAAAAGCCATATATAAGTGGATGATGCTTTGCTTTAATCATAAATTACAGGAATAAGTAAAGTACAACAAAGAACAGAAACTGAGTAACCAATATCGTAATTGATAAGGGGTTTTTAAGTTTAATACCGAATAATTCTATCAGGCTGTGAAAAAAAACTGCAATCAACCACCATGCAATATAGTTATTAACAGGGACTTCGCTATTTTCCCACGACCACATATCCATTTTAGGAGCCACCTGCTCAAGCACCAGGTCGTAAATCAGCATCATAGTTGCGCCTGCAGCAATTCGTAAAACAGGTGTAATGTTTACTTTTTGCATTATCGTGCCGGTAGTATAAACAAGTAACAGCCAGTTCATGCCAATCAATAAGGGAGTGTCAAATATCTTTAATCCCAGACCTTTACCGTAAATGTAATTTCCGAAAATTAATCCTGTATGCACTCCGATGAGTTCTACAACAATTCCTGAAATGAAGATAAAACTGAATACAGCTGTATTTTTGGCATTATAACCCGGTTGATGGTTCATCATCAGTAATCCGAAACTCATAAGCAGGGCCACAGGAGTCAAAAAAATAAAGAGCCCTGATGTCACGGGTAATAGCATACCTGCAACGCCAATGATGTAAAATATGATCAAAAAACGGCGAAGGCCATCGGTATCATTCAGCATGGATAGGATTTTCTCTTTCATTGTGCAGGTTTATCGTCAATTTTCTGATGGACCTTGTCTACTATCATCTTAAACCATTCGGTATATAATCCGGGATTGGAAGACAGTTCCTCTTGTAATGATGTATAATCAATATAGCGATAGCCCATTACTTCATGTGGATTTGGCTGTGGAAGATCATCGGTGATACCCCAGAATACATGATCGATTTCATGTTCGGTCAGGCCGTTTTCCAATTCGGCTTTATATGTGAAGCTAAACATATCGGTGAGTTCGGCCGCAATGCCCATCTCCTGCATTAATCTGCGGGCAGCTGCTTCACCCGTTTTTTCGCCCGGTGCCGGGTGACTGCAGCAGGTATTCGACCATAAACCTTTCGAGTGGTATTTATCTTTAGTCCTTTGTTGCAATAACCATTCACCCTTCGTATTGGTGATGAAAACTGATATGGCCCTGTGTAAATGTGCACCATGGTGGGCTTCCATTTTATTCATGCTACCAATTTCCCTATCTTTTTCATCCACTAAAATCACATCGTTATCCTGCATATTTATATCATTCTTAGTTTGTACATGAACATTGCTTTCACTAATAATAAAGTTTTTTTGAAGTCAGATACCCTTACTCTGACCTGCATAATGCGGCAGGAAGGAGTTCCCTCAATTTTTCTGAGTAAGGCCTGATAATATAGAAAAGCTGTGAGTACGGCTAGTTTCGACCTGCCCGGAAGTTGTTTGATGCCCTGATAAGCCTCATTAAACTCCGTTTTTATTTCATTGATTATGGCGCATTTAGCCTCGTCATTAAATTCATTCAACATATAGTTGCTGAAATATTGACGTTGTAAATCATTGATGTCGGTATTCAGATCACGTAAAAAGTTTACCTTTTGAAATGCAGATCCTAATTTCATTGCAGGTGTTTTTAACCGGTCATAGGTTGTTTCATCCCCTTTGGTGAAAACCTTCAAACACATCAACCCTACCACATTGGCTGAACCGTATATATAGTTCTCGGTTTCTTCCCTGGTTTGGTATACCTGTTTGTTCAAATCCGCTCTCATACTCTCCATAAATGCATCAATAAGTTCGTAGGGTATCTTGTATTGATGTATTACCAGTTGAAAAGCATGTAATACCGGATTCAAGCTGATTTTCTCTTCTATTGCAATTTTCAGATCCGACTCGAAAGCGCTTAAAAGTTTTGCCTTATCATAACCGTGAAAAGTGTCAACAATCTCATCAGCAAACCGAACAAAGCCGTAAATGCCAAAAATTGCCTGTTGAACATCTCTCTCCAGTAAACGTGTGGAGATATAAAACGAGGTGCTGTACGATTTTGTAATGAACCGTGAAGCCGTAAAGGTTGTTTTGCTGTAAATGTCCATAATTTTCTAAATTATCAGGCAAATATAGTAGTTATTTGTATTAAATCAAACAAAAAAAGTACAAAATTGTTCTAAGTTTGATTGATTTTTTATGTAAAATGTATATTTTTGTACCGTATTAATAGTTTAAAAGATGAAAACGAAGCATATTCTTCTCGATTTGCTTGATTATCTGGAAATGTATGTGTCAGATAATGAGCATGATGGGAATGAATTAACAACACTTGATTTTATAGGTTTTATCAATAGCCGTATAGAAGGACAATCATATAAACGGAATGCGCTCAGTGGTGGTAAGGATGATTTTCTGGAAGATAACAGTACTGATAACAAAATTGCAACGGACGTATCGATTTTAGTGTCTCTGATTTTTCGTTATGCCAAAAACTATATAAAGAAGGCTTTGAAAGACAGCAGGATCAATTCTGCCGATGAGTTCTCATTCATGATTACATTACTTACCTACGATAGTTTATCGAAGCAGGAGCTGATTAATTTGCAGGTGATGGAAAAAACATCCGGGATAGAAATTATCAATCGGTTGATAAAGAAAGGGTTTATAGTTCAGTTTGATGATGATGTTGATAAAAGAAGCAAAAGAATAAAGATGACACCTACCGGCAGACAGGAGGTGATCGCCATATTGCCGCAAATGAAGCTTGTTTCGAAGATTGTGTTGGGCCGTCTGACAAAAGAAGAGCAGCATATGTTGGTATATCTTTTAAAGAAGCTGGATCATTTTCACAATGATATTTTTATGAATGAGAAAAACCTTGAATTAACTGATATCATTTTGAAAATTGATGCTGAGAAATAAAAAATCCGGAATCTTTCTATTAGATTCCGGATTTTTTCTAACATATTGTATAACACTATTCCATCTCGATAAATGAAGCGTAATCTGCCACAGATGCGCCATTCAGACAGGCTTCAATAATTTGTCTTCCCAAAGGATGTAATTCAGGAACCAGGTATTGTTTCAACTCTGATTTAAAGAAATCATATAATTTCTCAGCCCCTTTATCATAACCTTCTGTTCCCATTTCGGTTTGTTTGTGTACCTGAAGAAAACGTGAAGGAATTTTTGCACCTTCGATGGTCAGGTAATTCAACTCGTAACCGAGCAGTGGACAGCGTGCCGGTTGGTACTGATCCTTTCTCAGTTTGGCATTTCCTCTTCTGGTCAGATATTCACGCATAAGCAACTGAGGTTTAAAGCCAACTTTCCAAACTCCGATATATTGATTGGGAACAAGCGTGTACCTTGTAGCGGGGGTATTCAGTATTTGTTCGAGTAATAAATTGGCATGTTGTACCCTTTTACCTGTTGCGAAAGGCCAGTAAGATCCGACTCCCTCAGAGCCCATACCTGTACCGCCCACAATGCTGGGGTTAGCATGGCCACGTGGAGAAACTAATCGCCATAACCATGCGAGTGCCGGTGGGAGTATATGAAACATTCCAAGAATACCATAATTCGGATTTTCGGCTGAACTTGGAGGTGTGCGTACACCAAAGCTTCTTACGTCCACCGATACCGGAGTGCCAATGACATTCGGTACGATTTCCCTCGGAAGGATGACACGTGGATTAGGGCATGGTTTGCCAGGCGCATCTTCAATATGATCCCAAATCAGCACAGTACTGTCCGGATTCGATTTGATATTGAGGAACAATAAAGGTTTGGGCGGTTTGATGGTAATCTTTTCCAGAAAAGGGTCATCACCATATTCACGGATGCCGTCGACACGTATAAACCAGGCATTTTCAGCATCCAGAACTGCCAGCTTACCGTTATTTTTTTGTATGGATGGATGACATATGGCCATGTCGTCGGTAACCGGATTGAAGGAAGAGAACAAAGGCAGATTGATCAGACGGCGTTCACCCGTAACTGAGTTTTCGCCAATCAAAACCTGTCCGTTGGCTTCCCTAAGGATGTGTTGTAACATTTCACTTTTACCACCACCACTGGCACCTTCGTGCATGAAGGTAGTCATATTGTCGTACGGACTTACTGCCTGAACGGTGGAACAGTGCGCCGTGATCCAGCCTTCTTTTTCACCTTTGGTGAGGAGGGCACCATAAAGTCCTTTTTTAGCGCTTGGACCGGGATATAAGTTGTAGGAGAAAATCTCATGACGATTTCCTTCACGGTTATGCACCACAATTTGTTTACCGTCGAAGTGTGTATGACGGAAAGTAGGAGCAACATAGATGATCGATTCGAGTTCCAGATTTTCCGCGAGTTCGCTGACAGGTACCATGACCTGAAGCATGGCCAGTCCCATTGCAAAGAATCCGGCGTTGGCAGGCGCTATGGCCATCCCGCTTACTCCTATACCTTCACGACCCGCAAAATAAAAGAAAACTGCCAGATCCTGAGTTTTTAGCCAGTTGAAAGTTTCGGTTTTGAGTGAACTGAAATCGTAACCAAATTTTGATTTGAAAGTTTCCTTGTCGGTAGGTTGGTCGTCGGCAATCGCCATTGTGTCGGGGTCGCGGCGACGTAGGTAAGGGTCGGTGTAATTGGCTGAAATGCCGTTGTTTACACGGTGAACAATCGCTTCAGTGTACAATCCCTTTCCCGGGATGTCATAACTTACTTCGAAAGTATTGTTGCCTTCACCGCCCAGTGCGGCAACAGCAAGTTCCTCCACCGTATTAAAAACGGTGAAACTCCGGCAGTTGTTTAAAACATCCACCGCATCGGGGGGAAGATTGATCCCTCTCTTTTTTAAATCTGAAATTAAATTGTTCATGAATTAATGATAATTATATGTATCCAAATAAATTAATTTTTATGATAATTAAAAATGAAGTATTACTTAATTTTTAACTGACTATAAGTTTTTGAAAGATGTTACACACAGTAATTCTGCTGTGTATTTACTTTCATTCAGGAACCGGAAGTTTCTGCGGGCATTGAAATAAATACTGTCGCCTTCTTCCAGATTATAAGTCTGATGATCAAGTTCGAATTGTAATTCGCCTTTGAGCATATAACAATATATTTGTCCCGACTGTTTTCCGAACATACCCAGGCTGTTTGATTTTTCCGGGAAACGCAACATAAAGGTGTCCATTAGTTTGTTGAGCTCCTGATTCGATAAAGCATACATGTCGGTGCCAAACTCATTTGTACCGATCAGTCTGACCTCCTTCCTCCTGACTAGAGGCATGTTCTCAGATTCGTTTTCACCTATCAGTTCACCAACTGTGGAGTTCAGATGTTCTGCAATATTCTTCAGTGTGATGATGGTTGGAAAAGCTTTTGCCTTTTCAATCTGTGATAAAGCGCTGGAGCTGATGCCCACTTTTTTTGCCAGTTCGTTTAGTTGTAGTCCTATCTGTTCGCGCTTTCGCTTTATTCTTTCACCTATTCGTTCCATGTTTGAAATTTTGTACAAAGATAATACATTTTATTTAATAAATTAAGTGATGCTTAATGATATCTGAAAAATATTTTCTATGTGTAGTGTTTTTTATGTTCATTAGCATGAAATAATGGCTATAAATGATTATTTTTGCAGCTCAGTAATAATAATAAAGTAAATAGTTAATGGAAAAGAAAAATGCAAATCCGGCAGTGGTGGGTTTGGCCGGATTCGGTATGACTACCTTGCTTCTACAATTACACAATCTCGGGCTCTTAGGTTGGGGTCCGGTGTTAGGAATGGGAATTATTTTTGGAGGTTTGGCGCAGTTTATTGCCGGGTTTCAGGAAAAAAGTATGGGAAATAATTTTGGTTATAGTGCTTTTGTTTCTTATGGCGCTTTCTGGATTGGTTTGAGTATCATTAAATTACTGAATCATTATGGTATTTATCCTTCCTCATTAACAGATGTGGGATATTATCTTCTTGGATGGACTTTATATACCGTAATTATGTTTATTGCTTCATTCAGGATTCATAAAGCCATGACATTTACTTTCGGAACTTTGTTGATCGGGTTTGTATTACTCGTGCTGGAGCATTTTGCCTTTCCTGCTTTAAAAACAGTTGCCGCTATTGATCTGATTATTTGTGCATTTGCTGCATGGTACATGATGGCTGGTATCATTATCAATGATTTAGCTGGTAAAACCGTTTTGCCAATGGGTAAAAGCATTACCGCATAACAGGAACTATCAAAATATAAATAATATAAACGACTGAACAGATCAATTCTGTTCAGTCGTTTTGTTTGTGGTTTTTTATGAAACCTTTGTTTACTTCGTGTTGTAGGCCACCAACATCCATACCATCTTTTCCTGTTCCCTGATGTAGTCACTCATCATAGCAACTGTGGCTTCGTCGCCGGCATCACCCGCGAGTTTTAGTATATTTCGTTCGGATGCAATGAAATGTTTGTAGGTTTCCACTACATGAGCCAGTCCGGCATCACCATCAGTTACATAACCGCTTTCCTGTACTTTCGAAACTTTGAGGTATTCGCTGAAGTTATGTGCAGGAACGCCGTCGAGCATAAGTATTCTTTCTGCGATTTCGTCTGCTTTTTCTGCGGCATTGTTGTAAAGGTTCTCAAACTGACTGTGCAAAACAAAGAAGTTTTTACCTTTTACGTTCCAGTGCAGTCCGCGAAGGTTTGTGTAGAATACCTGAAAATCGGCTAATAATTGTTGCAATGCGCTAACTGTGGTCTTTGATGCGTTGGCATCTAATCCTGTGAAATTTAATGTTTTCATAATGCTTATCTTTTATTTGTTATTTATTATTTCTGTTTTGTGATACAAATTTACGACGGATATAAATATAAAACAAACAGATATTTTTTATGCGTGTATTGATGTGGTCGATATTGTCTGTGTAACTTATTAAGTGTGCAGTTTCATGAACAATTTACCTGTATTTTGTTTATATTTGCATAGCTTATACAAATTAAAAATTTACACATATGAAAAAACTTGCTTTATATCTGGTATTAACTGCCATTTTGATGTCTTGCTCACAGGTGCTCATCACAGGCAGAAAACAATTGTCGTTGGTTTCGGATACAGAAATACTGACAATGAGTCTGCAGAGTTACAAGCAGTTTATCGACTCGGTTCCCCTCTCAACCGATAAATTGAATACAGCTTTAGTAAAGAAAACCGGAGCGAATATTGCCGCAGCTGTGGAGAGTTATTTAAAGAAGAACGGTAAGGAAGCTGAATTGCAGAATTTCGCGTGGGAATTTAGTCTTGTGAAGGATACTTCAGTTAATGCCTTCTGTATGCCCGGCGGTAAGGTTGTTTTCTTCGAAGGTATACTGCCAATGACAAAAACAGAAGCAGGAATAGCAGTTGTAATGGGTCATGAAATTGCGCATGCTGTAGCCAAACATAGCAATGAAAGATTGAGCCAGCAAATGTTGCTATCTTACGGGGCTTCCCTGACCGACATTTTGCTGTCGCAGAAATCGGCTGCCACCCGTGGCAGTATTCAGACTTTGTATGGAATTGGTTCTCAGCTGGGAGTTATTTTACCCTACTCCAGAGAGCATGAATACGAAGCCGACCGCCTTGGATTGATTTTTATGGCCATGGCGGGCTACAATCCAAATGAAGCGATTGCTTTTTGGGAAAGAATGTCGGCCAATAGTTCCGGTTCTGTGGCTGAGTTTATGAGTACGCACCCTTCGAATGCCAACAGAATCGCGAATATGAAAAAAGTGCTGGCGGAAGCGATGACGTTTTATCAGGGGAAATGATTTAATTAGTTGAGAGTTGAGAGTTGAAAGTGATGAGTGATAAGTGATGAACTATATGGTAAAAAGAAGATGTGTGAATATACAACACTCTCAACTCTCAACTCTCAATTCTCAACTCTCAACTCCTCATCTTAGTTCAAAAAAAATAATGTTATGATATTTGACGTTTCTTATCTCGAATGGATCGGTTACATCAGCTCAGTGCTGGTGGCTGTTTCGCTTACCATGAGTTCTATCGTTAAACTGAGGTGGTACAATATGGTGGGCGCTGCGATATTTTCGTTTTACGGTTTTGCCATCGGTTCTTTGCCGGTGGGACTGCTAAATCTTTTTATCGTGATGGCCAACATCTATTATCTATCGAAGATCTATACACGAAAGGAGATATTTAAACTATTTACCACGGATATTAATGATGGCTATGTAAAGTATTATCTGAATTTCAATAAAAAGGAAATTGTACATTTCTTTCCTGACTTTGAGAATAAGATAGAGGATGCAGTGAAGGCTTCAGCTGGGTTAACTACTATTTTGTTACTTCGCGATTCGTTGGTGGCGGGCATCTTCATCGGAATGAAAATTGATAATGAATTGCAGGTGCTTGTCGATTATGTGTCTGCTCCTTACCGTGATATGAAAGCGGGTGATTTTATCTATAAAAAGCATCTGCAATTATTTAAAGATATGGAAGTTCAACGTATTGTTTGTATTACAAAACATCCCTTACATCAAAAATAT
>JAYFPP010000049.1:0-1939 GCA_034927635.1 Paludibacter sp. | reverse complement strand
CCGCGACGGACAGAATCTCAGTAATTACATGGCCTATAATTATAAGGGGACGTGGGTGTTTGACGATTCCGATTATGATCAATATGCCTCGCCCTATACGCAGACTTACATCAATAAAAATCTGAAACCATTTGCCAACGGCAATAATCCCGACATCCTTGTGGGGACCCCCAAACATTTGACCGATGCTATTGGCGATTGTGTGATTGATAATATCGCCAATGCTGATAAAAGCAGTCCGTTTTGTATGTGGGTTTGTTTTCATGCCATCCACTCAGCCATTGTGAGCCGGGAGGATTTGTATGCAAAGTATCAAAGTCGTACTACACTCGATCTGCGTCATACCAATTATAAATATGCAGCACTCACCGAGCAGCTGGACCAGACAGTGGGGCGAATCCTTGCTGCGCTCGATGACCCGAATGGCGATGGTGACACCTCTGACTCCATGGCAGATAATACAGTGGTGATTTTTTCATCGGACAATGGAGGTGTGGGTGGAACTCACTACAATACGCCTTTACGCGGAGAAAAAGGGATGTTTCACGAGGGTGGAATAAGGGTTCCTCTAGCAGTGCGATATCCGGGAAAAATACAGGCAGGAACAGTGTCGCAGGTGCCGGTGCATGTTGTTGACTATCATCCCACGCTTGCCGAAATTGCAGGTGCAACTCTGCCAACGCCTGCACAGCATGTGTTGGACGGTGAATCATTTGCTCCCATTCTTTTCGGATTGAAGGATACTTTGAACAGAAATTTTATTCACTGGCATTTTCCGGGATACCTCGATACACGTTTAGCTCCGACAACTACTGTCTCGGGAAGAGTTGGAGACAAAGTGTACAAACTTCATTATTACTACGAGCAGCAGCGGTACGAACTTTATTGCCTCACCGATGATGAAGTGGAAAGTAATAATTTGCTGGCTGCTCCCACACCTGAAATACAGCAAATTACCAATGTCTTGCGCAATGATATCGTGTCGTGGCTTGAAACCAACACCTTTAAGATGCACTATCGCGACAGTGGTAATGAGGTGGAGTTGCCTGTCGGCACCCTGACTTCGGAAGATAAGATATCTTTCTCAAATAGCGGGGTTGATCTTGGTTATGTTTCGAAGAACAGGAGTTTCGACAATAACAGTCTCATGCTTTGGGTGGATGGGGCTACTGCTTTACCAACATTCGAAGTAAACGGAAGTGAAGCATTTCAGATAGCATTACCTCAACAGTTGACGATGAGTGAATTGTCGGCCGGAGTGAAACTTCCCTTTCATTTCGAAGCCACATCGCCGGGTACATACACGACTACAATCACGGTAAAATGTGGTGTAAATACTAAATCTGCCACCCTGAAAGCGGTAGTTTCCGAATTTGGAGAATCCTTCAGCAAAGCATCACCTGAAACAGGAACCATTACGGACGACGAACTGAACGAAATGTATGCCATCAACGATGGCTGGCAGGGACATTCCCTGTCGATCACTCCGGCTTTAAAAGCGGGAGAATATCCGCGTGTCAGTGCTGCAATCGGAACTCAGGGAGCCTCTAATCTGATTTCTCCCGAAATAAGTATGAATGAGCCTTTCCAGTTGCAGTTCCGCGGAAGAATGATAAAAGCCGGGGTCGATAATACCAAGCGGAATTTTATGGTGATGATCGGGAATGATACCATTTACAATCACCAGCTCGGACCGAACAACTCTTATACCACGCATGCTATCCGTCAGTTTACCTATCAGACCGACCAACCGTTTCGTGTCAGATTTTCAGCAAGTTCAAAAAATGCAGGAGCCGACGGCGATGGAATTACCTTAGGTGAAGTTCAGATTAATAAGGCTGCCACCCCAACGGTAAATATTGGTGTGGCTCAAAACCTTGATCTTGGAGATATCACTCCCGGGCAGGAAAAAGAATATACATTCCCTTTAAAAGGGTGG
>JAYFPP010000284.1:0-10914 GCA_034927635.1 Paludibacter sp. | reverse complement strand
TGAAGTTGATTATGAAAGCTGGGATAATTTCTACGACTCAGGTCAAAACACTGTAAAAGGAATTATCTGGTACAGAAAAATGGTTTATCCTGAATGAAATTACTACATCACCCCTTTTTCATAAAATCTCGCGGCGACCGGCCGTACACCTTTTTAAAACATCTCGAAAAATAACTCGGCGAAGCAAAGCCTGTGATATAGGATACTTCGGAGATGTTGTTGCCTTCTTCGAGCAAACGCAGTCCTTCTTTGAGTTTCACACGGTTGATGTATTCGGTGGCCGACAGACCTACCAGACTTTTCAGTTTGGTATGCAGCAGCGTACGGCTGACACTCAGGTCTTTGGTGAGATGCTCTATTGAATAATTCTCTTCGGAGAGATGTTCCAGAATCTTTTCATTGATAGACTCGAGCAATTTTTTATCCCTGATATTTACCTTCGATGAACTCAATGCCGATTCGGTATTTTCCCTGAACAGGTTGCGCTGATTTTCCTGCGTGGAAAGGATATTCTTTACCTGTTGCACCAAAATGGCAGCATTGAAAGGTTTCTTAATATAATAATCCGCACCGTATTCATAACCTTCTACCACATTTTCCTCACCTACTTTGGCCGTAAGCATGATAAAGGGGATATGACAGGTCTCAATAGAAGTCTTGATAAGTTTGCAGAGTTCCAAGCCATCCACCTCAGGCATCATCACATCACTGATAATCAGATCGGGAGGAGTTTCAAGTGCAGCGGCATAAGCTTCTTTTCCATCCACACATAATCTCAGATGATAATCGTCACGGAAGATGCTTCCGATGAATTCCAGCAGATCCTTATTGTCCTCAACAATAAGCAACGAAGGCTTACTTGCCTCTGTCTTTATTTCAGAAATAACCGGAACAATTTCTTCCTCGAGTACTTCAGGTATCAGGTACTGATAGGAACTGATGAGTTCATTATCGAATTTCCGGTTCGATTTTTCATAGGATTCATATGATTTTTCATCTACATTGATGGTAACGGTAAAAGTACTTCCCTTCCCTAACTCACTCTGAACGGTAACTGTTCCCTTGTGGGCTTCCACCAATTGTTTCACTAAGTTCAGACCGATACCGAAACCGCTGTTCTTGTCGTGGTCGTTGATCTGATAGTATTTCTCGAAAATCTTGTTGAGATCCTTTTCAGGGATGCCTTTTCCTGTATCTATCACTTTAATCCGCAACATTTTCACCTCATTATCTATATAATATTCTGCTGATAACTTGACTTCACCCTGAGGTTCTGTGTATTTAAAAGCATTCGACAACAGATTGAAAACTATCTTCTCTATTTTGGACGAGTCGAAGTAAACGGGATACTTTGATACGGTGATGTCTATCGAATAATGAATGTTCTTCTGTTCCGCCCAGGGCTTGAATCCATTTCCCAGCTCCAGAATAAATCTCAGGGCATAGCCTTCTTCAACAGTGACTCTTTCTTCTTCCGTTTCAATCTTACCGAGCAAAATAAGTTCTTCAATGAGATGTTTCATACGTTCTGCATTACGTTTGATCATCAACATCTTATCTTTTATTTCTCCTGAAAGCGATAATTGTGTCAACATATTCTGAATCGGCGAGATAATCAGGGTCAAAGGCGTATTCAGTTCATGAGAGATATTGGTAAAGAAATTCAGGCGGATGCGATTGATTTTCTTGATACGTTCTTTTTCGTTTTTTTCCCTGAGGGCTTCTCTTTCTTCTGCTCTTTTTCTGGACAAATGACGGTTGAAATAAAAACCGGCTCCCATTAAAATCACAATATATAAAAAGTAGGCCAGATCTGATTTCCAGAAAGGTGGAAGCACCTTGATCTTGATGGAACGCACACTGCTGTCGGCCCAACTGATATTATCGGCCACCTTCACCATAAAGGTGTAATCGCCTGATGGGAGGTTGGAGAACGATACCTGTCGCTGTGCACCCAGATTGATCCAGTCCTGATCGGTGTTCAGCATCTTGATGGCAAAAGACAGGTTTTGTGAATGAATAAGCGTTGGCAGCGTAAATTCAAAGGAAATAAACTTCGCCTGTTCGCTCGTAAGTACTATTTCGGTGGTTTCGCTGATCGATCTTTTCAAAGGGGAATTCGGATCTTTTGGGGTTACGCTGTTTCCCATGATTTTAAAATCAATCATGTCGATTTTAGAGCGACATTGCGGCATCACTAGTTCTGCCGGATTGAAACTGATCAGTCCGTCGATGGTACCGAAAAACAGTCGCCCGCTCTTATTCTTATAGGCTGAATTGTAGTTAAACTGGTTGTTGGGAAGTCCTTCCTGAGTTGTAAAATTATTAAAGACCTTTTTCTCAATATTGTACTTACTCAATCCGTTATTTGTACTGATCCACAGATTTTTATCATTATCCTGAATCAATGAAAAAATAGTATTTGAGGGCAAACCGTCCTTTGTTCTGAAAACCGTAATGGTATCCGCTTTCGTATTCAGGAGGTTTAATCCTCCGTTATGGGTAGCAATCCAGATATTCTTATTATGATCCTCGTAGATATAATTGATAAAATTATCGGAAATGGAGTTACCCGGACTCGGGCGGTAGTTTTTCAGATTATTGGATGTTTTGTTGTACCTGAAAGCGCCGAGGTTACGGCTTCCCAGCCAGATGGCACCACGGGAGTCCTCGAAAAGCACATTCACCGTTTCATCAAAGAAGATGGAAGGTTCAAACTGTTTGAACTCGTTATTTCTCCTGTCGTAAGTGACCACACCATTACTGGATGCAATCCATATCAGCCCGCTTCGATCCTCCAGAATAGCAAAGATATTATCGGCGTTAAATGCTTTAACATTAGCTCTGTTGTATAAAGTGAAACGCTGGTTATTCAGGGTCAGCTTATTTAATCCCCCGAGGAAAGTTCCTATCCACAGTTCATTGTTCCTGTCGAGCATAACTGAGTGCACATTATTATACGACAAGCTGTTAGCTGCACCTGTATGCTTATACACCCTGAACTTATCCTTTTTATAATCAAGGAAATTCAGTCCTCCATCCTCAGTAGCAATCCAGAGATTATCATCGCGGTCGCCGATGATTTGCCGTACCGCTTTACCACTGATATAATTCTCAGAATCCCCCGCTTCATAGATATTGAACTGCTGATAGAGTTTGAGAGAGAAATTCACACCTCCGAAATAGGTACCCAGAATCATGTTGTCGTATTCATCTTTCAGGATTGAATGGATGGCATTGTCATTGATACTGTTTTTATCCGTAAGATTATTCAAATAAATCTTGTTCTTTTTTTCTTTCGGAGAATAGATATTCAGACCTCTTTCAGTGCCCACCCATAATCGGCCGTATTCATCCTCGGTAATACAATGAATAAAATTATTGCTCAGTCCTTCAATGCGAATAAAGCTCTCACTTTGAGGATCAAAATAACAAAGGCCTTCGCCTCCGGTACCGAGCCACAAGCGATTATTTTTATCAACAAACAGGTCAAAAACCAGATTAGAACTCAAGGACTGTTTATTTTGGGAATTGTGCTTGTAATGGCTTACCGAGTTGTTTTTTAAATTGATCATGTAAAGTCCCTGGTTGGTTGCCACCCACAGGTTTCCCTCTTTATCCTTAACCACCCCGTTACAGAAAGTATTGATTTCTAAATTATTCTGATCCTGAAAAGGCACAAAATTATTTTTTTCAGGATCGAAAACCTTTAAACCGGTAGTGGACGCCCCGAAAATCCTTCCGTCGTTTGCCTCCACAAGTCCCCTGAGAATAAGGGTCCGGCTGATGGTACGGAAGTTATTGTTGTCGTGGTCGTAAATAGCAACACCGGTTATAGTAGTTATCCAGAGATTTTTCTTACTGTCCTCATAGGTAAAAAACACCAGATTGCCCGGCAAAGAGTTATCATCACCGAAATTGTGTTCATATTTCACGATGCTGCGGCCGTCGTAGCGACAAAGTCCCACTTTAGTGCCAAACCAATAGTAGCCCTTGTAATCCTGGGTGATTGAAAACACCGTATTACTCGGCAAACCATCTTTATTGGTTATGTGCGAGAACCTCAGTTTGGTTGGCGCCGACATAAGCGGACTAAAACCCAACCATAACAAGCATGTGATTACGAACACAAGGTTTTTCATATGCGATATTGAACTCTTTGTTATTTTTTTTTGTCGACAGTCTACAGTCTACAGTCTACGGTCAGCAGACTGTTGACTGTTGTCTGTTGACTGTTGAGATATTCTACCACAACGCCATCACCAGATTCTCTTCTTCACCTGTAAAACAGTTCGAAAACAGCACCGGCTTTTTCTGTTGCAGGGTGAGTCGTGTCACTTTATCGGGTGCTAAGATAACCAAATTATCTCCATATTTGATAGAAAATTCAATATCCGAATTGTTGGTTGCTTCAATGACACCTTTCTTTTTATCAATGACTTTTACATCAATACATTTATCGACAAAGTTTTTAAGCAGATCTTCCTTTCCTGCAAGGATATTAAAGAAAAGCACCAGCGTACGGCCATCGAACAAAGCTTCCTTAATTCCCTTCTCCGATTTTTCTTTTGCAAATACGAGGGTCATGGGACGGGCCATTTTTTCGCCGCCATAATTATTGCGGATGGTATGGTGCATATCCGAATTTCCCATGAGGGTGAGTCCTGTTTCTTTTCCCCAGCTAAGCACCCGTGGGTACCACTCTTTAGCATTGAACAATTCCACGCCGTGAATCAGTTTATCTTTGATCAGTTGACGATGGATATCGTACATAGTAGTGGAATCGTTGGGCCATCCGGGATGGTTCCACATTACGAAAGCGCCTTGTTTCACAGCTTCCTTGATAGCATCCACAGGATCGTCCTGTTTAAGTTTGTTCACATCCTCAATAAATAGTGCATTTAGGTGACCTATAGGTTTTTTACGCGTGATTTCAGCGCCTTTGATCACAATAAAATCAATGGATTCACCATGTTTCACCGCCATTTCGTTGGATTTATTAAAATCCGGATTCGTAATATCCTTGAATGGGCGATATTCAATGTGGTCGGTTATAGCAATTGCATCAAGTCCATCGCTCCACGCTTCGTTGACGCGCACCATCGGAGTCACCTGTCCATCAGAAAATACCGTATGGGTATGAAAGTCACATTTCAGGGTAACATAGCCGTCGATATTGGGTAAATGAATGATTTCGCGGTAGCTTGATTGAATTTTCTCTAGGTATTTGTGCACTTCAGCATTTCTCAGTTGGGAGAATGAAACGGTCGACACAAAAAGAAAAGCAGCGAAAAACGCCTTCTTTGGATTAAATAATCTACTAATTTGCATAACTTTGTGTTTTATGATAAGGAAATAATTTTAGAAACAAAGATAGGAGAATCAATTCAAGTCTGTTCAATACTCATGTACTTATTTTATGTACTATTGTTCAAAAATACCAATTTTACGAACAATAGTGCAAAAAACAATCGTTTATATCCTGTAAATTTGTCGCAATATAATGAGGATTTATAAGGCCACATATAGCAAATATCCTCTACACAACTGAATACCAAACACATAAAACACAAATGTCAAAGCGATATTTATTCATACTGACAGTCTTTTTCTGTTTCATTCCAATGAACGGACAGGAAAAAGCCCCGCAAACTCCCCCACCCACCTTTGTTTTGGGGAAATCCGAATTTCTTATGGACGGTAAGCCATTTCAAATCATTTCCGGAGAAATGCACTTTGCCCGCATTCCCCGGGAATACTGGCGGCACAGGATACAGATGGCCAAAGCGATGGGATGTAACACCATAGCTTCGTATATTTTCTGGAATTACCACGAAATAAAACCCGGAAAGTTCGACTTCAAAACATGGAACAGAGATCTGGTGGCCTTTGCAAAGATCGTTCAGGAAGAAGGGATGTGGTTCATTTTACGTCCGGGCCCTTATGTATGTGGCGAATGGGACCTGGGAGGCCTTCCACCCTATCTGCTGAAAATTCCTGATATTAAGTTACGTTGCATGGATCCCCGCTACATGAAAGCAGTGGAAAGGTACATTAATGTAGTGGCAAAACTGGTTAAGCCTCTGCAAATAAGCAAAGGTGGTCCGATGATACTGTTACAGGTGGAAAACGAGTACGGCAGTTATGGCAACGACAGGATATATATGCAAACCCTGCAGCAGATGTGGAGGGAAAAAGGCATTGAAATACCACTTTACACAAGCGACGGTGCAACGCCACACATGCTCGAAGCCGGCGCCCTCCCCGGTTGTGCCGTGGGATTGGATCCGGGAGGAAATCAGGAGCATTTTGACATTGCAGTCAAAGCACGGCCGAATGTTCCTGTTTTCAGTGGCGAATCTTATCCCGGATGGCTCACACACTGGGGTGAACCCTGGGCAAAACCCGATACCGCTACCTTCTACCAACAAATACGCTATCTGCTGCAAAACAACAAATCCTTCAATTTTTATGTTCTGCATGGCGGAACTAATTTCGGATTTACGGCCGGAGCCAACTCCGGAGGCAAGGGTTACGAACCCGATATTACCAGTTACGATTACGATGCTCCTATTGATGAACAGGGCAATCCTACCCATAAATTTCACGCTTTGCGTCAGATCATCAGTTCTCATTCTCCCGAAAAAACAATACCAACTGTACCGAAAGCAATAAAAACAATACAGATTCCGGCAACTACCATGCAGGCTTTCACCTCAGTTTGGGACAATCTGCCGAAAGCTATCTCTGCTGTACAGCCGCTTACTTTCGAGTCTGTTGTTCAGAATCAGGGATTTATGCTCTACAGAACAACGCTTATCGGGCATAAAAGCGGTAAACTCCGGGTGCAACAATTGCACGATTATGCCACCGTTTTTCTAAACGGCACCTACATCGGTACACTCGACCGCAGAGAAGGTATTTCAAGCATTGACCTGCCCGTATCGGACATTCAGAATCCTGTACTGGAAATCTTCGTGGAAGGAATGGGACATATCAATTTCGGGCCCGAGATCATCGACCGGAAAGGCATTACCGATAAAGTCACTCTCAACAATATGACCCTGATGAACTGGGAGATGTACCCTTTCCCAATGGATGATAATTTCATAAAAAAACTGAAGAATTCAGCATTCAAACCCGAAAAACCGGGCATCTTCTTCAAAGGTAAATTTGAGCTGAACGAGGTAGCCGACACGTATATCGACCTCTCAAATTATACCAAAGGGTGTATTTGGATAAATGGTCATAACCTCGGTCGCTATTGGAACATTGGTCCGCAAACACGACTGTATTGCCCGGCGGTGTGGCTGAAGAAAGGGAAAAACGAGGTGGTAATTTTTGACTTTCATCAAAATGAGGCCAAAGGTATTAAATAAAGCATAGAACTAAGAACTAAGAACTAAGAACTAAGAGTCATGAGTGAACAGTGAATTACCCCAAAATTAAATATTATACTATATATATACATCCGGTATCAGTTCTTAGTTCTTAGTTCTTAGTTCTTAGTTCTTAGTTCTTAGTTCTTAGTTCTTAGTTCTTAGTTTATAATTAACAAATACAATTCTAAATATCAACGAATATGAAAATTACAAGCAACAAAGTGATGCTGACGCTGGCATTGACGGGAACAGTCCCTACAGCATTTTCAGCAGCTGCAAAAGAAAAAAAACAACCGAACATCATTTTCATTCTGGCCGACGACCTTGGTTATGCCGAATTGGGATGTTACGGCAACACTTTCAACGAAACCCCTCATCTGAATGCACTGGCACAGAACGGAATTCGCTTTACCAACGCTTATGCTGCGCAAACCGTAAGTTCACCTTCACGCGCTGCTATGTTAACAGGTCTCTATCCACCCCGCACCGGTATCATCGACTACCTGCGACCTAATGATGCAAAGCATTTAGGCGAAGAATACACCACACTTCCCGAAGCATTGAAAAGTGTAGGATATCACACCGGTATCATCGGCAAATGGCACCAGACAGGTTATATCAGAGGTGGAGCTACTTACGAATCGTCGCCCGACAAGCATGGTTTCGACGAAGTGATTATTTCAGAAAATGAAGGCATTGCCAACGGCACCTATTTTCACCCCTATCATTTCAATAAAGAAGTAAAAAAGATAATGCCCGGAGAAAAGGAATTTCTGGTAGAGAGAATGAACGAAGAAGCGAAACGCTTTATCGACCGTCAGGAGAAAGACAAGCCATTCTTCCTGTACCTGAGTCATTATGCCGTGCATACACAGGTACACGGCAAACCGGCTGATGTGGATCATTTCCGGGCAAAACCCGGAGCCGGAAAAAGTGATCCGTCAAAAAACAATTTAGAAAACGATCCATATAAAAAATATCCTGCCGATTACTGGGCCAACAAGAACAATCCGCATTTAGCCGCACAATTGCGCGATATTGACACCGGTGTGGGAGCCATCATTGCCAAATTAAAAGAAAAAGGCATGCTCGAAAACACCATTGTAATTTTCACAGGCGACAACGGCGGCGAAACAAATGTTACTACTAATGCTCCTCTCCGCGGAGGTAAAAGTATGCAATATGAAGGCGGAATACGCGTTCCGATGATCGTTTCGGCTCCCGGTCTGCTTCCTGAAGGAAAAGTAATTGACGAAGCGGTGGTAAATTACGACTATCTGCCTACTTTCTGCGATATGCTCGGTATTAGTAAAAGCAAAATCTCACAGCGAGTTGACGGCGTTTCGTTATGGTCGTTGTGGACCGGTAAAAAATCCAGCCTGAAAAAACGTGCCCTTTACTGGCATTATCCGCTTGCCGAGCCTCATTTCTTAGGAGGCAGATCATCGGCAGCCGTTCGTTTGGGCGACTGGAAACTGATACAGTTCTATGACTCAGGAGAGGTGGAATTATACAACCTGAAAAACGACCTCAGCGAAACAAAGAATGTATTGGTTGATCATATGGACATTGCAGCCGATTTGATGAAAAAACTGAATGCCTGGAGAAAAGATGTTGGTGCGGTTGTTCCGGCAAGATAATTTATCAATATGAACCACAAAAGGCACAAAAGAAAGTGAATAGCGAATAGCGCAGAGATGTCACATCTTTTAGTGATAAGTGATAAGTGATATGAGAAAAATCATTCCGCACAGACTCCTTGACATCGCCCTGATTGGCCTTGCCACTCTGCCATCGGCAGCACAGCAGAAAGAACCGAAACTTCAGCGGCCGAATATATTATTCATTGCTGTTGATGATTTAAAGCCGGTACTGGGTTGTTATGGAAATAAACTGGTTAAAACACCCAATATTGACCTGTTGGCAAGTCTCGGGACGGTGTTTATGAGTAACTATGTGCAGCAGGCAATTTCGGGAGCAACCCGCGCCAGCTGTCTGACCGGAAAACGACCTGATTACACGCGGGTCTGGGATCTTGTCACCCAAATGCGTGATGTGCACCCCGATATTCTCACAATTCCTCAATATTTTATCAGTCAGGGTTATGAAACTTCGGGCATCGGAAAGATTTATCATCCCAGCTGTGTGGTAAAAAACGATGAACAATCGTGGAGCATTCCGTATTTAGATGAAGAGGAATCCTATGCAAAGGCGTATGGCAGACCTGCCTTTGGAATGTATCAAGATCCGGAAACCAAACAGGCAGCTGATAAATTCATCAGGGAAGCCATTGATAAAGGGATTCCTCCCCGGGAAGCTGTTGCTCTGGCATTAAAAAAAATCAAGCCTTCAATCGAGTGTGCCGATGTTGCCGACAATGCCTATAAAGACGGAGCGGTAGCAATAAAAGCAAAAGAGCAATTGACAAAGCTTGTAAAAGACGGTAAACCTTTTTTCTTTGCAGTAGGCTTCATTAAGCCACATTTACCTTTTGTTTCTCCTAAGAAATACTGGGACCTGTACGACCGCAAAGATATACCGTTGGCTAAATTTCAGGAACATGCCAAAAACAGTCCTCTTATCGCTTATCATCCATCAGGCGAACTTAAAACTTACAGCGACATTCCGGCGTTATGTACGTTTTCCGATCAGCGCGATGCTCTCAACAGAACCGGTTTGTCAGTAGAAAAACAGAAAGAACTGATTCACGGATATTATGCCGCAGTATCCTATACCGATGCACAGATAGGCATTTTGCTGAATGCCCTTGACTCGTTGAAAATACTTGACAATACGATCATTGTTCTTTGGGGCGATCACGGATGGCATCTGGGAGATCATGATTTATGGAATAAGCATACTGACTTTGAGAATGCAACAAATGCTCCGTTAATCATTTCCGCACCGGGAATGAAACCGGGCAAAACAAACTCTCTCTCCGAATTGGTAGATATCTTTCCTACTTTATGTGATTTATCCGGAATTCCTGTCCCTAACGGATTAGACGGGAACAGTCTGGTTCCCGTAATGAGGGATAAGCATACTAAAATTAAAAGTTTTGCTATAAGTCAGTATCCGCGTAACATATCAAAAGAGGCGATCAAAAAACCCGGTATGAAGAACGGAAATATCATGGGATATTCCCTTCGCACCGCACGCTATCGCTATACCCTTTGGATGTCAGAAGGATTCAGAACCTACGATTCTTTCTCAGAAGACAGGGTATATGCATCGGAACTCTACGATTACAAAAAAGATCCGCTGGAGAAAGTCAATGTGGCTGACGAAAAAGCATATGCAAAAGTTTCAAAAGAACTGAAAAAGAAAATGCTGACGTATTTTAAAGCACAGAAAGAAAGTTTGCAGACAACCAACCGTAGACTGTAGACTGTAGACAATAAATAAATCTTATCAAACAAATAACTCATATGAACCCTAAAAACATCCTCACCTGCTGTCTCGGCTCCTGCTTCACCATCGGCCTTGTACACGGCGAAACAAAAAAACCTAATATCATACTGATTATGGTGGA
>JAYFPP010000242.1:0-2366 GCA_034927635.1 Paludibacter sp. | reverse complement strand
CCCATACGCACTGCTCCTACGATGGAAGCAAAGTTATCGTCGAGTAACACCAGCGATGAAGCCTCGCGGGCGACATCTGTTCCTTTTTCTCCCATGGCAATACCGATGTTGGCTGCTTTGAGTGCAGGTGCATCGTTCACCCCGTCACCGGTCATGGCCACAATCTCATTATTTCGTTTCAGGGCATTCACCAATATCAGCTTTTGTTCCGGAATTACACGCGCAAACACATTCACTTCGCGGATTCTTTCACAAAGCTCGTCCTCACTCATTTCTTTTAACTCAGGCCCTGAAATACATTTGTCATAATTTTTCAGCCCGATTTCCTTCGCAATGTTCATGGCAGTAACCGGATAATCCCCGGTAATCATGATGACCCTGATGCCGGCGGTATAACACTCTTTTACTGCCAACGGAACATTTTCACGAATAGGATCGGAAAGGGCAATCAGACCGACAAATTCAAAATCAATGTCGTGCTGAATTTCCGGCAATTCACCCGGACTGATATTATTTCGTGCAACTCCTAGCACACGCAATCCTTCCGCAGCCATTTGCGCTACAGCGTCACTATAGGTTGCAATGCTTTTCTCATCCAGATGACATAAGTCGAAAATAGCTTCGGGGGCACCCTTTGCTGCAATGACTTTGGAGTTGCTGGCTTTGTTTATAAACACCCTCGACATAGCTAATAGCTCTTTCGACAAGGGATATTCTTTTTCCATGGTCCAGTCGGCATGGATATGTTCTGTGCCATTCAGAAACCTCTCGCCTGTATTGATAATTGCTTTCTCCATTGGGTCAAAGGGATTCGTCTGGCTCGAAAGAATTCCAAACTCAATAATTTCATGAAATTCCTCAGGAAAGTTGTTTTGATTGGTAATCGTAAAAAAATCACTGCGGTTGTACAGTTTTGTAACCGTCATCTTATTCTGAGTAAGCGTTCCGGTCTTGTCGGTACACAACACTGTGGCAGAACCCAGCGTTTCAATGGCCGCAGGTTTGCGTGTCAGCACCGACTTTTTCGACATTCGCCAGGCACCAAGGGCAAGAAAAACAGTTAACACTACCGGAAATTCCTCGGGAAGCATGGCCATAGCCAGCGTTATTCCCGCTAAAAATCCTTTCAGCAAATCTCCGCGGGTGATAAAATACACCCCGATCACCAATACACAGAGCAAAATACCGATAATAGCCAAACGTTTCACCAGCACGCCCATTTCTTTCTTCAGTTTCGTAGGTTCTTCTTTAACCGAATCCAGCGCCTTACCTATCTTACCTATCTCGGTATGGGTTGCTGTTGCGGTAACGCGTACAATTCCATTCCCCTGCACAATCATGGAACCTGAATAAACGCAGGGATTATCATCTCCTCCGGCAGTAATATCTCTGTCATCATCACTGAATTCTCTTTTTCGTACCGGCACCGATTCGCCGGTCAACAAGGATTCATCGGCAAGCAGGTTATTGCAGGTGAGTATGTTACCATCGGCAGGTACCCTGTCGCCCTCCTGAAGTATAATGATATCCTCTGTAACCACTTCCCGACCGGCGATTCTCCGCTCAACTCCATCGCGGATGACCAATGCACGCGGACTGGCCAGATCTCTGAGGGCATCCAGGGCATTTTCGGTTTTCTTTTCCTGATAAAATTCAATACCCATTATGACAAACACAAATCCAAGGAGCATGAGGCCTTCCTGCAAATCACCCAGCAGCAGATAAAGCGTACCGCAAGCCACCAATAAAAGAAACATCGGTTCTTTGAATACTCCGAGGGCGATTTGCAATACATTTTTAGGCTTCGATGACGGTAATTCATTGTAGCCTTCCTTCTGCAATTTTTGCTGCACTTGTTCTTCTGTCAGGCCCTGATAGGATGTTTTTGAGTTTGTCTTTTCCATAACTATATTTAATTAGTATAAACGAATTATATTTCTTTCGCCACGAAGTGGCAATCTATCTCAGCCCAATGGCAACGCCTTGGGTTTTGGGCGGTCAAAGCAATATTTACAACTATTATTGTATTGATAAAATGTCTGTTATTTTTTTAATATCTTTTCCATTAATAAGATAAACTGCTCCTGCTCTTCTTCACTTAATTTTCTTGAGATGGATTCCGCAATGCGTTTATGAGCATATTCATGCATTGTATTGATGAGCTTTCCTTTTTCAGTAAGATGCAGGTGAGCACTGCGCCTATCTTCGTCCGACTTCACTTTTAGTACAAAATCTTTCTCAATCAGTTTGTCCACAGCAACTTTTACAGTTGGTTTTGAAAGTTTAAGCGCCGCGGCCAACTCCGTCAGACTGGGATTGCCTAACTTATTCATGGTTTCGAGATAATGCATCTGTGTGAGTGTCAG
>JAYFPP010000069.1:0-5677 GCA_034927635.1 Paludibacter sp. | reverse complement strand
TTTGTTACATGTAATACTAAAAGTGTTTTCATCAGGGTAATTTTCCTGGTAAAATTCTTTAAGTTCGTCATATTGGCCATCGCAGCTAGTGAAATCAAATTCTATCGTGAAATTTATTCTTTCAGTCTGAAATTCTGAATGATACCAGTTTTTTAGAGAAGAGTATTCGGCGGTTTTATTTTTTGTGACAGGGTATAACTTAAAATCCACAAATCGGACGCCACATCTGTATGGTTGAATAGAACAACTGGTTGAAAATATCGTTAATAATAAAATAATAACTTGTTTCTTCATGGTTTCTGAATTAAGAATACATCGTGAAACGAATTTTACTCTCCAAAGATAATGACTAATTTTTACATATAAAATATTGGTGTTTTTCAATGTTTTATGCCTGTCAGAAAATATGTAAAGAAGCTCATCGCGCTTGTAAATTTTATAACTGATAAAAACAATTCCTGAGCCTTATGTGTTTATGCCCACATGAAGCATTTGCATAATATCTACAGCAGGGAAGATCTACTAAACCAGCGTAAAGCAGAGAACTTTTCCCGTAAAACGGTTTCATTCTACCGTTATGTCATCATTGAGGAACCACAGACACTTCGCGATCAGTTATACGCCGATTGGTATGCAATGGGTGTATTGGGCAGGGTTTATCTGGCAAAGGAAGGTATCAACGCCCAAATCTCAGTGCCTGAACCTCGGGTAGGGCAATTTATCAATTACTTAGATAATACTCGCTATTTTGCTGATATGCCTATGAAGTGGGCGGTGGAGGATGACCCGCTTTCGTTCCTGAAACTGAAGATGAAAGTGCGTCCGAAGATTGTAGCGGATGGACTGGCGGATGGAACTTTCGATGTGACCAATGTAGGTCGTCATCTTACAGCTGAGGAATTTAATGCGGCTATGCAGGAAGAAGGAACGATAGTGGTGGATATGCGTAACCATTACGAAAGTGAGATCGGTCGTTTCGAAAATGCACTTTGTCCGGATGTGGATACTTTCCGCGAAGAAATTGAGTATGTGACGAAAGTCCTCGAAGATAAGAAAGATGCCAAAATTTTGATGTATTGCACGGGTGGCGTACGCTGTGAGAAAGCAAGCGCTTACCTCAAACACAAGGGCTTTCAGAATGTAAACCAGTTGTACGGCGGTATCATCGAATATGCCGGTCAGATCAAAGAGCTAAACCTCGACTCCAAATTCAGGGGTAAAAACTTCGTGTTCGACGAACGACTCGGCGAGCGCATCACCGACGACATCATCGCCCGCTGCCACCAGTGCGGTGCACCCTGCGATACGCACACCAACTGTGCAAACGACGATTGTCATTTGCTCTTCATTCAATGCTCCGCCTGTGCTGAGAAATATACCGGTTGCTGTTCGGAGCAATGTCACGACATCATTCGCCTGCCTCAGGATGAGCGGATTAAAATCAGAGAAAACATGCGTACGCGATATGCGCAAACGCAGATTTTCAGAAGCCGGTTGAGACCGAAAGCGAAAGTAGGGAAAATTGGGTAAGTTGAATTCACACGCTGCTATACAAGCAAGTTGTATTCTACTTCCTCTTTTTCTTCCACCAAATAATCACCCCTGTCACCGGCAGACTGGCAATCAGCAAACTCATCAGGAAAGCGAAAATCTTTCCTGGTATGCCTAAGATTGCTCCGGTATGGATGTCGTAGTTCATCCGTATGAGTTTATCGGCAAAGCCGGCATCTTCAATTCTTCCGTAGACATTGTCCAATTCTACTTCATTGAGAGTATGTGGATCGAAATAGCGGTAATCGGTTTTCAATTGCTTCCCTTTAGCTAATTGCGCATGCGACATCAGCAGGGAGGAATCATCATGATGTGGGTGCACTTCTATGCTGTAGGCATCGGGGTAATTTTCCTGCATAAAAAGGAAAACTTTGTCGATAGGATGGGTGATGGTGGCGGTCGGTTGGCTGCTGTTGTAATGTGGATTTTCTTCGGTATAACTTAATGATTTTTCTCCTCCGGCAAGTTGATAATACGATTGAGCAAACCATTGAAAGCCCCATACCAAACCTGTTACAGCAAAAATCAGCGCGAAAATGGTGGCGTAAAATCCCAGCACCACGTGCATGTCGAAATTGAAGCGTTTGAAACCGGGTTTCTTTTTCCAGTGGAACCATATCCGGTTTTTGAATGCTTTTTTTGATTTTGGAATCCAGATGATCAATCCTGAAAGGATGACTAAGGCAAAAATCAGGGTCGACCATGCCACCAGCGGTTTTCCGATGTGCGGAGGGAGCCACAGATAATAATGGCCGGTGATCACCCATCGGAAGAAATCTTTCTCCATGTCTTTGACCTTTAGTACTTCTCCGCTGTAAGGATCGAGGTAAACAAGATAATAATAGGTAGGGTTGTAGTTATAAAAAATAGCTTCCGCTGCTTTTCCGGGAGTCTTGTAGCTGATGCCGTGTAGTACTTTTCCCGGCAAAGCATTCCCGGCTATCTCCTCCAGTTCCGAAGGCAATTTCACATTAGTGCCTATTTCTTCTACTTGTCGGTAGGGTTGAGTCAATTCCTGAATTTCTTCCTGAAAGGCATACAGACAGCCGGTGATAGCGATGATAAATACCGGTAGCCCGGCGATTAATCCGGGCCACAGGTGTAACTGATGAACTATTTTTCTGAAGGACATGCTCAAAATTTATAGGTAATATTGAAACGGGCATTCATCAGCGGTTCGATTTGCCAGTAGTAGAAACCGCCCCAGTTGTAATAAGCTCCCGAATACAAATAATTGTTCGTAAGGTTGTTGATGTTCAGTGCGATGGAGAATTTGTTCAACTGATAAGAGATGGCTCCGTCTAACCTGAAGTAATCGGGAAGATCCTGACGGGTACCATCAAAGACATACCATGAAGTTCTGTCGCCCTGATATTGAGTGCCCAGCGACAATCCGATTCCTTTGAACCATCCATCGAACTTATACGTAAGCCACCCGTTGGCAATGTGTGTGCTGATACCGGGGATAGCTACATTCACCCTTGCCGGATCAGTATCTTTGGTTACTTTTCCATCGGTGTATGCGTAGTTGGCGGTTACGTTCAGGTTATCCGTGATCTGACCGCGCAGGTCGAATTCAATTCCTTTGGTAACCGACTGACCGAGTTGTATTGAGAAATACTGATGGTTGGGGTCGGATGTAAGGATGTTCTTTTTGGTGATATGATACACGGAAAGATTGGATACCCAGTTGCCGCCCAACCATTCGCGTTTCACTCCAAATTCGATATTATTTCCTGTTACCGGGTCGAAAGAATTCCCGTTGAAGTCGGCGCCTGCCTGTGGCACAAAGGCCTGATCGTACACTCCGTAGGCCGAAGTGTTTTTATCGAATGAGAAGCTGGCCCCGAAGCGTGGGGTGAGTTTTGAGGACTCTATTGCTCCCGAGTAAGGGTCAAAGCTTGCAGCAGTAGTGTATCTGGCAGCAATGGTCAATCGCAAACGGTCGCGGAGCAGACTGATCTCATCCTGCAGATAATATCCGAAGTAGGATTGCTGGTAATGCACACCACGTTGACGTAAAGGCAATTCGCGGTCGAAGACAGGATATTCCGAAGCTGCAATCTGGCCATATACAGGATTATAAATGTTCAGGCTTTTTAAGGCTGCGGTTTGTGCCCAATCATGGTAGAAGGATTTGATGCCCATGTCCAGACCGGTGAGGATGCGATGGGTGATGTTACCTGTTTTCAGATCGCCGTTCAGGAAGAACTGACCTACCTTGCTTTCACCTTCATAATCCCAGATGGATATTCCCCGTAAAAGGCTCGAGTCATTGACTTCAAATCCTGTCGGCCACAAGCTCTGACCTTCCTGAAGAGAATTAATATAGGCTACCTGTCCGGTGAATTTCCAGTTTTCATCGAGATTGTGTACCATTGTTACGAAAACCGAACTTTCGGTAAGCAGAGTAGGAGGCATATTATCTTCAGCTGTGGTAAAGTCGGCCGGCAAATCGCCATATCCTTTTTTCGAGTAGGAATAATTTGTCCCGATGGTGGACATTTTATTCCGCTGGTAGGTATATTCCGTTGTCAGCGAAGTTTTGTCGTTCAACTGATATTTGATAACCGGAGCAATGGCGATTTTATCGCTGAATTCATAATTGCGGTGCGAGCCTTTAGATTGTGCCAGCATATTCAGCCGGTAGAGCAGTTTCCCGTTTTTATCTAGTTTCCCGTCGAGATCGAATGTGCCTCTGAATGTGTTGAAACTGCCGGCCGTCATACCGATTTCCCCTTTGTTGATACCGGTAGGCTTTTTAGTTACCACGTTATAGAAACCGCTGGGTTCGCCGTTGGCCAGCATAAATCCGGCAGGACCTTTCACAAATTCGATGCGTTCCACCATGCTCATGTCTTCCGGTTGTGGACTCCACGACATGGTTACATTCATCCCGTTGCGGAAAGCCGCAATCTGCGAACCGCGCATGTAAATCAGCGCGTAATTGTCCCAGTGTTCCATGCGTTGCGTTCCGCTGACGTTGCGGGTAACTCCTTCCAGCATATCAAAAATCTGCTGATCCTCAATCACTTGTTTGGTAATAATTTGTATGTTTTGCGGTAGTTGTAGTACCGGCGTTTTCAGCCGGAGCGATATTGATGGATAATCAGCCACATAGCGGGCGGGGTTGGAGGTCACTACCACTTCCTTCAGCTCTTTGCTGTTTTCGGACAGTGTGAAATCGGCTTTAGCGGTGCCTTTTGAAGTCACCTGCACCTGTTTCGACTGCGTATCCAATCCCACGAATGAAGCTTTCAACGTATAATTTCCCGCTTTCACCTCCGGTATCCGGTAGCTGCCATCAGCCTGTACCGTCGCGCCCTTTGAAGTGCCCACGAGGATGATATTTACAAATTCAGCAGGATTTCCATCCTGTGTAAAGACCTTTCCTTCGATGACTCCAGTTTCGGCGAAAGTCATACCAGTGATAAGTAATAAACTAAATAAAAAGTATTTTTTCATCATAAATAGTTTTGTTGATTGATTTGTCGGGTGCAAAATTACTTTTAGAGTTAACGCGAAACTATCACCATTTTTAGTGAAAATTGGGATAAAAGAGTAATGATTTGTTGTGATTTTAAATTCATATATCCTCTTATGACAGGAACAATCCCATTCATATTAAGAAATTTATGTTTTGCATAGTTATTTATATGAATTGCTTGGTTAATCTTCTGTAAATGAAATAAAAGGAGCTAAATTCGCAGGCTGAATCACATTTGAAATGATAAATGTAATCTCCCGAACGAATAGTAATATGAACACATAATAATTTTAACACCAACCCTTTAATCATTTAAAAAATGGAAAGTAAAAACGCTGACGATAAAAGCAGCATCCTCCGTGAGGAAAACAAGAAAAAGAAGCAGATGCTTGAGCAGGACTTCGGAATAACAAATTGGTTCGAATCGGATTCAGATGAATTACCACCGGAAGTCGAAAGTCTTTTTCTGGATAATATTGTGGCATTCGAAAAAAGTATTAAAATTGCCAGTAGCACAACTGTCTATAAAATAGTGAATTGTCCTGTGTATAGAAAGCTCAGTGAGTTGAAAGATGAAGAAATTGAAGCAGAATCTGATCGGATAAGAGCAATATTACTTGAACATCAGATTGTAGTGGA
>JAYFPP010000181.1:0-2869 GCA_034927635.1 Paludibacter sp. | reverse complement strand
TGTATAAACCAAATGCTGTTGCTAAGTATTTTAAAATGATTTACTTGCTGCGACGGCAGGTCGATGTCACGTGTTGAACGATCGTAATCGATAGCTGAGTTACGGATTTCAAGTCCGTGTGCATTGGCAAAAAAGCCGCTTTCCGCGAAAACATCAGAGAAACTGAGGTGGCTCGAAAAGCCGTTATTCAAAAAGCCCAGCGTGATGCCGGCACTTTTTTCATTGCCGGCTGTATTACGCAAGCGTTTGTTTTTCAGTCTGAAATAATACGACATGTATTCAATGCTATCTGTTGGCACTTTGTAGTCGGCATATAGGCTCAATGAAAAATGACTTTTGAAGTAAAAATGATCGTTTCGCGTAAAATATTTCGCCGAAAGGCCATACAGATTATTGTTGGTTTGTGTGTTTAATAAAACACTTCCTCCCCGGCTATGTCTGGCAGGAGTTGAAATTTGTTTCAGGTCGATAACACCACCGATGGCATTGGCTCCGTACATCAATGAAGCCGGACCTTTAAGCACTTCAACGCGTTCCACACTGAACTGGTCGATCTCAAGTCCGTGGTCGGCCCCCCATTCCTGGGCTTCGTGTTTTACCCCGTTTTCGGCTACCACTACACGGTTGAATCCCAATCCGCGTATTACAGGTTTCGATTGTCCTGAGCCGATGTCCATAGAGCTGACTCCCGGCAGACGGCTCAGGGTTTGCATCAGGCTGCCGGCAATATTCTCAGTAAGGAATGCTTTGTTTACTATTTTTACCGGCATGGAGTACTCTTTTTTCAGGTTAGTTCGAGATGATTCGTTGATCACGACCTCATCAAGCAATTTTGCTTTCGACAAAAGTTTTATCGTCAGGTTGTCGGTCATTTTAGTGAATACAGTATCCTCGTAACTCTCATAACCCAGAAATGATACCTGAATTACATATTTTTCCCCTGGCAAATTGTTGAATATGAAAATTCCTTTCCTGTTGGTCGTTGCCCCATACCTGCCATTGTTCAGTATTATGGTAGCTCCAAGTAAAGGATGGCTGTATTCGTCGGTGACAGTCCCGGTCAGTTGTCCGTTATTTTGAGCTGTCAAGTTGCTCAATATGAAAAAAAATAATATATTGTAAAGAAGAAATACTTTCATTTTCAATGATTGCATTTCGTGCAAATGCCTTTTATTATCACATCGCAATCTACAAATTTATATCCGGCAGGTAAATTTATATACGGAATTTTTATCTGATTCATACATACTACTGCGTGACATGTTTCACAAAAAAAATGAGCATGTTCGGCCGTATGATTATGCCCGTGCTCGCAGCAATTCAGGGCGTATCTCACCGTGGTGTTATCCGCAACAATTTTATGGATAATGCCTGCCGTCGCCAATGTTTGCACGTTACGGTAAAAAGTGATCCTGTCATATAAATCAGCCATCAGCTCTTTTATCTCGTTTTCCGACATGGGATATTGGCGTAATTGCAACGCGCTAATCATAGCCATCCTTGCCGGAGTTTTCTTCACTTCATGTTGCTTTAAGATTTCTGCAGCTATCATAATTTTGATACAATGATACAAATGAAACAATGTTGCAAATATAATGTTTTTTTATATAAAAGAATAATTAAGTGAAAATAAGTTTGCTGAAGTGTTTATAAAATGACAATAAGGAGAAAATTAAGCGATAATTAGTATGGAATATTTTTTATTGGTAAATATTTTAATGAACATGTAATTTTAATATACAGATATCTAATTAGATATAATTTTATTTAGAAAACATTTATTGAATAAACGAAATATATTATTTTTATTTAAAAAATTTTCTCTGAATTTTTGTTATCTTTGTCAAGCAAACGGTTCCGATATTTCGGATGAAAAGGGAACCGGGTGAAAATCCCGGACTATCCCCGTAGCTGTAAGCTCCTTTATGCAGTTGAGTATTCTCACTAAGTATAAACAAAGTTTTGAACATCCCCTTATGCCACTGATTTTTCGGGAAGGCAGTTCAAACCGGAGCGAGTCAGAAGACCTGCCGTTCGTAATCAATTCGTAGCTTTCGGGAAGAAAAGCGATGGGATATGTGACCTCATGGTAACTGTATATATGTCCGTTTTCTCCCATAAATTATAGTTTCGTTTAATAATCGTTTAAACCATTAAGGTTTAAGAAACGAATAAATATTTTGATCATCATGGAAACATTAATTATCAAACGGGATGGAAAAAGAGAAGCATTTTCTCTGGAAAAAATTAAAAACGCTATCCGCAAAGCCTTTTTATCGGTGGGTAGTTTTGCTACCGATGAAGTTATTACAAATATTCTTTGCCGACTGAATATCTCAAATGGAATCACCGTTGAAGATGTTCAGAATCAGGTGGAGATTGCTCTGATGTCGGAAAGATACTATGCTGTAGCCAAAGCTTATATGCTTTATCGCCAGAAGCATATGGAAGACCGCGAAGTTCGTGACAAGCTTCAGTTTTTGATGGACTACTGTGATGCGAGAAACGCAGCTACTGGTAGTAAATATGATGCGAATGCCAATGTTGAGAATAAAAATCTGGCGACGCTTATCGGCGAATTGCCCAAATCGAATTTCATCCGTTTGAACCGCCGACTGCTTACCGACCGTCTGAAAGAAATCTATGGGAAGGAAGTGTCTGACCGGTACATAGAACTGCTTATTAATCATTTTATTTATAAAAATGACGAAACCAGTCTGGCAAATTACTGTGCCAGCATCACCATGTATCCCTGGCTCATCGGTGGAACCATGTCGATAGGAGGTAATTCCAAAGCTCCTACCAACCTCAAATCGTTTTGCGGCGGATTTATCAATATGGTTTTTATGGTGTCGAGCATGTTGAGCGG
>JAYFPP010000104.1:0-6318 GCA_034927635.1 Paludibacter sp. | reverse complement strand
ATTGTCCGTTTCTTCGTAACTTAATGTTTCGGGATTGAAGTGAAATTTCTTCTTCGCCATGTTATTTTAGCTCAATTTTAAACTTTTATGGTTTAATTTGATGCAAAAGTAATAAAAATGAAGTATTTTTGCAGTCCTTTAGCCGGAATTTAGATTTTATTAGTAGATAGTTGTTGTTAACTCATTATTAACAACAAAGAACACTCTGTTAAATAGTAAATGTTTAAATAACAAATATAAAAATGACCTCACAAGAAATTCGTCAATCATTCCTCGACTTTTTTGCATCGAAAAACCACAAGATTGTAGCTTCTGCACCCATGGTGATAAAAGATGATCCAACCCTGATGTTCACCAATGCAGGGATGAACCAGTTTAAGAATATTATTCTGGGAAATGATCCGATAAAATATCCACGTGTTGCCGATTCACAAAAATGCCTTCGTGTGAGTGGAAAGCATAATGACCTGGAAGAAGTGGGACACGATACCTATCATCACACCATGTTCGAGATGCTGGGTAACTGGTCGTTCGGCGATTATTTCAAGAAAGAAGCCATTGAATGGGCATGGGAATACCTTACCGAAGTACTTAAACTTGATAAAAACAGATTGTACGTGACGGTTTTTGAAGGTTCTCCATCCGAAGGTTTGGGGCGCGACGACGAAGCTGCCGCCATATGGGCACAGTTCCTGCCTGCCGATCGCATCATCAACGGCAACAAAAAAGACAATTTTTGGGAAATGGGCGATACGGGTCCATGCGGTCCGTGCTCCGAAATCCATATAGATATCCGCCCCGACAGCGAAAGAGCGCTGGTCGACGGACTTACATTAGTGAACGAGAGCCATCCTCAGGTAATTGAGATATGGAACAATGTGTTCATGCAGTTCAACCGCAAAGCAGATGGTTCCCTTGAAGGACTTCCTGCCAAAGTAATAGACACCGGCATGGGCTTCGAGCGACTGTGTATGGCAGTGCAGGGAAAAACCTCGAATTACGATACCGATGTATTCACGCCAATCATTGCCGAAATCGGACAGGTTTGTGATTTTGCGTATGGGCAAAATGAAAAAGTGGATATCGCCATGCGCGTTATTGCCGACCATATCCGCACCATTGCATTCTCCATCACCGACGGACAATTGCCTTCGAATGCCAAAGCAGGTTATGTGATTCGCCGCATCTTGCGACGCGCTGTACGTTACGGATACACCTTCCTCGGACAACGTCATGCTTTCATGTACAAATTAATCAATAAGTTAGGTGAAGTAATGGGTAAAGCTTACCCTGAACTCATCTCACAGAAATCATTGATTGAAAAGGTAATCAGAGAAGAAGAAGAGTCTTTCCTGAGGACATTGGAAACAGGGATCAGACTGCTTGAAAAGCACCTTCCTTCAACACCCTCTCAAAAAGGCGGTGTGTTAAGTGGAAAAGTAGCTTTTACGCTTTACGATACCTTTGGGTTCCCATTGGATTTAACCGAACTTATTCTTCGCGAGAATAACATGACCGTTGATCTTGATGGGTTCAACGCTGAGATGCAACAACAGAAAGAACGTGCCCGCAACGCAGCTGCCGTAGAAACCGGCGACTGGGTAACCGTGCGCGAAGGCGACAGTAATTTCGTGGGATACGATTACACTTCCTGCGACACGGAAATTCTGCGTTACAGAAAAGTGAAACAGAAAAATCAGGAATACTATCAGTTGGTACTTTCAAACACACCTTTCTATGCAGAAATGGGTGGTCAGGTTGGCGATAGTGGAAAACTGGCTGCCGAAAATGAAACCATAGAAATTGTTGATACAAAGAAAGAAAATAACCTCGCTGTACATATAGCAAAACAGCTACCAGCAGATATAACCGCAAGTTTTACGGCTACGATCAATATTGAAAAGCGCAACGCGACTGAAAGCAATCACTCGGCTACTCACCTGTTGCACGAAGCATTGCGCGAAGTCCTTGGTACTCATGTAGAACAAAAAGGTTCCTATGTAAGTCCGGATAGTTTACGTTTCGACTTCTCTCATTTCCAGAAAATGACCAAAGAAGAAATCCGGGCTGTAGAACGTATCGCAAATCGTAAAATCAGAGAAAATCTTCCCCTGAAAGAAAACCGGGAAATGCCGATTGCTGAAGCTCAGGCAATGGGTGCAATGGCTTTGTTCGGAGAAAAATACGGAGAAGTAGTTCGCGTCATTCAGTTTGGCAGTTCAACTGAACTTTGCGGTGGAACCCATGTGGCATCAACAGGAAAGATCGGCATGGTACGCATCATTTCAGAAAGTTCTATTGCAGCAGGCATACGGCGTATTGAAGCCATTACCGGTGAGGCGGTTGAGAATCTGCTTGACACACAGCAGGAACAGATTACCGAAGCAAAAGAATTGTTGAATAATGCTCCTGATATTTTGGTTGCTATCCGTAAACAGGGAGAAGAAAATACTGAATTAAAAAAACAACTTGAGATTTTCAATCATGAAAAAATCATGCACCTGCGTGATTCATTGCTCCGTGAAGCAGTTGAAGTAAAAGGATTAAAGATGATCCGTTTCGAAGGATCTCTGACAACAGATCAGGCCAAAACCCTGGCTTTTCAGCTTCGTAACATTCAATCTGAAAAACTGTTTTTTGTTGCAGGTTGTGTTGCCGACGGAAAACCTTCCATTACTGTATTATTAAGTGACGATCTGGTTGAGAAAGGACTTAACGCGGTGAATATCGCCCGCGAAGCAGCCAAAGAAATTCAGGGAGGTGGTGGCGGACAACCCTTCTTTGCCTCAGCAGGTGGAAAGAATGCGGATGGCATAAAAAAAGCAGTGGAGAAAGCAGTGGCGGCAATTAATTAATATTCTTGACGACCTGAACCGGATGTTTATAAATATTTTAAAGAATGATGTACGGATATCAAATAATTATTATATTTGTATGTTATTTTTAACATTATTCATTCAATAAATCATCTGATCCTTTCAGATTTTCACTTTCATTTATAACAAAAGTATCATTATGAAAAAAAACAAATTATTTCAGTTTACGGGCTTAATTATTGCTGCTATTGTATGTGTTGGCTTTATCTCATGCAAGACCAAACAGGTTGCGCAACCCGAATCGGGAGAAGTTGAGATTAAGGTTTATTGTGCCGGCCCTGAATATATCAGTGACTCAAAAGCATTTCGTTATTCTGCCATCGGCGAAAGCATGGACCAAATGACCGCCAAGAAAAAAGCCATGAGTGAAGCAAGGGCTGGTCTTGCTGCCGCGATCAACGTAAAAGTTAAAAGTGTTATCGACAACTACACAAAATCGGCCAATTACAACAACAAAGAAGAATTGATGAAGAATTACGAAGGATTAACCCGTGAAGTAATTGATCAGACACTGAATGGTACTATCGTAAAATGTGAAAAAACAACGATGACGAAAGCTGGTTCTTACAAATACTATGTTTGTCTGGAACTTGTCAACGAAGAAATTCTGAAATCACTTAACAACAGAATGACTAATAATGAACTTCTGAAAGTGGATTACAATTATGAAAAGTTCAAAAAAACTTTCGAGGAAGAAATGAGCAAAATGGGTAACTAACACTCATTTGTATCAATGAAAAAACTGACTTTCAGACCTTACATTATTCTTATTATACTCGCAACCGGCATATTAACTGCCGGTTGCGCTTATCAGAGATATATCAAGACTGCATTGAAATATGAAGAAGCTGGCATGTACAGACCCGCAGCTGAAAATTATCTCTCATCACTGAAGAAAAAAAACAACAAAAACGACAAGGCAAAGATAGGCCTGATGCGTAGCTCTAAACGTTATTTTGACGAAGTGTCTGCCAGTATCGAAGATTATTACAACAACCGGAACGACGACCAGGTAGTAAAACAATATCTGGAGATGGACGCGCTTCGACAACAGATGGCCCATCACAATATCACAATTGACATACCGGCACGAACCACAGGACAATACCGGGAAGCAAAAGAAAGATACCTGCGTGATGCCTACACAAAGGCACAGGAATTGATCGACCGGGAACTATTCGATGAAGCAGCCTTTCGGCTCGAACAAATCATCAAAATAGACAAAGCTTACGAAAGAGCATCAGAATTATACATTTTCTCGAAAAGTGAACCTATCTACCGGAAAGCAAATCTACATTTCCAGCAAAACCTGTTTCGCTCGGCATACAAATCTTACAGTCAGGTATTATCATACGACCCGAATTTTAAGGATGCAGTTTCAATGCAAAAACAGGCATTGAACAATGCACTCCTGACCATTGCCATTCAGCCGGCGAAGAATGCAAGACGCTTTCCCACTATGGCTGAACAAATTGACAGTAAAATAAAAAGCAGGTTTGAAACAGGTAAAAATCCTTTCTTACGTATTGTCTCCCTGAACTATACCCAGCAAATGCTTGAGGAACAAAAAAAATCCCTGGCCAACAATCTTCCTTTCGACGCCGACAGAGTTATTCCGGTCAGGGTGTATCTTAATTCTACCGTAAACAGTTCCAATTATCTTGTATCGCAACTTAAAGAATACGAAAAGAAAGCGTATCTGAAATATACAGACGAATACCGGCAAGTCAGGTATAAGAAAGTAAAATATTTTGAGTACGAGCAGAGTTGCCAACTGTCAATGGCTTACACTTTTGAGTTTGCCCGTGTCGAGGATGCAGCCATTTTAGCTTCTTCAAGCCTAGAGCGAACCTTAAAAGATGAAATCTATTATGCAAAATCCGAATATCGGGTCGATGACTTATTCCCCGGAGAATGGGGACCAGGTGTGAAGGATACTATTTACACCGATGTTACCAGAAAAAGTAATCTGACGGCTTTACTTACCAAAAGATCAAAGTTAATGAGCCGGATGGAAATGGAGAGTTCGTTCGCAGAGCTTGTGGCTATTGAAGTATACAAAAGAATAGATGCATATGACCCTGAAAAAATAACACAATGAGTAAATTCATTCTGACCATACTGTTTGCCTTTAACTTATTATGCATCGGGGGAACAAAAAAAGTCGTCCCCGAATGGATCTACACACATCCGTCTGATGCAGAATATTATTATGGAGTGGGACATGCTTATATCAATAAAAAAACAAAAAAGCATGTGGAAGAGGCCAGAAAAGATGCCCTGAGCAATCTTGCAGGGGAAATCTCCATTCAGATCTTCTCTACGAATGAACTGATTACATTAGTCAGAAACGACAAAATATCTGAAGAATTTACCACCCTGATCCAGTCACGGGTAAAAACAGATCTTGAGGGATACGAGATAGCGGAAGAATACAAGACAAGGAAAGAGTATTGGGTATTGTACCGCTTATCAAAACAACTTTATCGCGAAATGGAACTTCGCAAAATGTCCAATGCAGTGCAAAATGCCAAATCATGTTATTTTGCTGCCTTGGAAGCAAAGCAACATTCTGATTATAAAAACGCTATCATTCAGTATACCAAAGCCATCGATCATATAAAAAAATATCTTAATGAATATATTGAGGTAGATGTGAATGGAGTAAAAGAAAATCTGATACTTCAAAGTTTTTCCGGGATATCAGCAATTATTTCCAAATTAAAGTTAAAATCAGTCACTACTGAAATAAAAACCAAACAAGCTGCAGAGATCAGACCCGAACAACTTACATTTACCCTTGTGGATGAAGATAACAGGTCGATAAGTGGTTTTCCCGTTACCGGTTATTATTCTGAGAGGAGCATATCTGATTATTCAAAACTGACAGGCGAACAGGGAGAAGTACTTTTTACCATCCCAAAAGTACGTTCAAGGAAAACATTGGAATACTTTAAGGTTACTCCGGACATCAACGCAATTTTGGCAGAATCAGCAACTGACTATCTGATACGAAAGGTAATACTTGATAACCATGCAAAATCCACAGAAATAATTATATCCATAGCAAAACCGTCATTTCAGTTTTCAGTTACCAACTATCTGGACGGAAACATATTTTCTGATGATCAGATAAATAGTATGCTCAAAAGTTTATTCTCAAAGGAGGGTTATAGTTTAACCGACCAACCTGATTATTACGGAAGTATTCAGATTCAGATAAACTTTAGGGGAAATAATAACGGAATTTTTCAGGTACAACTTAGCGGAACATTTGAGTTCAGAGATCCTACCGGAAAGATTGTCTACTCTGCAGTAATATCCCCCGTAACCGGGGTGCAGTTAACAAAAGAAAAAGCAGCACAGGACGCACTAAAGAATTTTTCCATACAGATTGAATCGAAATACTTCCGGGAACTCAGGGAAGCAATAATGAAATAAA
>JAYFPP010000051.1:0-2717 GCA_034927635.1 Paludibacter sp. | reverse complement strand
ATTTGCTGCACGGAAAGTATCCCACAGCGAAAGGCCGGTTACATTGGTGTAGTTTTTCGTTATATGAATTTCACCATCAAAGCCTCTGTATCGTCCGTCGGCATCACTTGAAGTATAGGGGGCTAAACAGGCATGATACATGGCCGTATAAAATGTTTCTTTGTTCGCCACGTTTTCATCATTTACCTGAAATGTGCTTAGCAATGTATTCCATTCCCGGGAGGCTTGCATTTTTATATCTTCAAAATCCCACGCCTGAATTTCTGTATCCACATTATTGATGGCACCAGCAACATCAACCGAGGATATACCTACTTTTACCAATAACGGTTCTTTCCTTTGGATATCAAAAACCATGTTTGCTTTTACAACCTTGCCCTGAACTGATTTTGTATTTTCCAGAACTTTTCCATCAACAAAAAACGATGCTTTACGAATAGGTTGCGATAACCTGATGGCAAAAAACACCTCATGTTGCACATAGAAATTTTCCCCTTCTTCACCCCAGCCTTTCGAACGGTGTGATCCGACAATCAGCGTGTCATTAATAATTTCAAACCTGCCATTCAGAATCGAATCTGTTTTTACACTGTGATTCAAATCAATGACCAAGTTGGCCGGCTCATCCCTGCTGAAAGTATAACGATGAAATCCGGCTCTTTTGGTTGCTGTTAGTTCAGCCTTAATCTGATAATCATCAAGCATTACCGAATAATATCCGGCCTTAGCAATTTCATTTTTGTGCGAAAAGCGGGAGCGGTATCCTTCATCCGGATTTTCGCGGGTTCCCGGATCAAATTTAACCTCACCAGTGGTAGGCATCAATAAGATATCAAGTAATTCTCCCCTGCCCGTACCACTCAAATGGGTGTGACTGAAGCCCATGATACTGCTGTCGGAATAATGATATCCCGAACACCAGTCCCAACCTTCATTTTGTGTATCAGGGCTGAGTTGTACCATTCCAAAAGGCACGGTTGCTCCCGGGAATGTATGTCCGTGGGCTGAAGTACCAATCATCGGGTTCACATAATCTGTTAATATGACAGAATCTTTCCGGCTACAGCCAAAAAATAAAATCGCCATACAAATAAGTGTTAAATTTCTGATTCTCATGGTATTGATCTTTTAAGTATATTGTTGAATTTATGAACACTATTTTCCATTAATGAATACGCGGTCTTCCTTAAGTTTGTTCACTTTATCGATTGTGTAAGGAAAAGAACTATTCCCCGTTACGAAGTTAACCTGTTCCAACTTCAGCAGGTTTCCTGACTTACAATTGATAACCGGCAGGTTGGTTTTTTTATTGAAAGTAACGTTTACAAGTTCTATTTTATCAAAATTCATGGCATTAAAGAAAGATGGCGACAAAAACCTCACCCCTTCAAACATATCTCCCTCATAATGAGTACCCTCACGAAATTCGAAAGAAGAATCTTCTATTCTCATATTGAATTTCAACTCCTGATCCCCGATTATATTAAATGCTCCGAGAACTCCCTTAGCTTTTACATTTTTAAACACAAGATTGCTTACAGGTTGCCCCACTTGCCATAATCCTTCCAAGTAATTATACACGTATATATGGTCAACCTGGTCTATTGTTACATCTTCAATCAGCCAGTTGCCACTTACCAGTTCCGCATGGTCATCTTTCGGCGAAAAATGGACAAAAGCAGCTAACATATTATTACGTTTTTGTATTTTATGGATTGATTCTCCCGGTCCCCAAAGCTGACAATGCCTGACGGTAAGGTTATTACAACCAATTCTGAATCCATTACACGAGGTATTTATTTTGCAGTTTGTTACCAGGAAATCGCGGTTATCGTTTCCGGCAAAAGCATCGTCACCTGTTCTGAAATCACAATCATAAACTTTGAAATTACTGCAGAACCGTGTATGAAGCCCATCGTGCCCACCACGAATTGAAACTTTCTCTACATTGCCATAAGAACAATTTCGCAGGTTAAATGCCCAGTTTGCTGAGTTTTTAATCCTGAAGTCCTTAAAAGAAATATTCTTACAATTTATCAACCGGATACAGTGAGGCCCTCGAAAACCTTCTTCCCCATTCGGATTATAGCAATCAACTCCATCGATAATTCCTTCTCCGCAAATTGATATATCTGAAAGCTGATCTCCGTAAATAAAAGCATCATCGTGATAATTGCTATAATCTTCACTTCCCTGCAGGATAGCTCCCTTTTCAAATTGCAAGGTCACACGACTTTTCAATTGTATTGTTCCCGAAATATATGTCCCAGAAGAAAATACCACTGTTCCTCCCCCTGCTTTTGCACATGAATCAATTGCCGATTGAATTTTTTGAGTCACCAATCCAGTTCCGTCAGGCACTATTACTACTCTTATTTTTTCTGAATCCGGATTATACATCCCAACAAAACACACAGTTACCAACAAGATTGCAATCGAAAACACCATGCGATTTTTGTCTTCCCGCATCTTAATTACTAATTTCTTCATATTATACTCTCTTACGTTCATTTTATTTTTCAAAACCGAATTCTACTTCATTCGCCCAATGCTCTTTCCACGAAGCATGAAAAGCCCTGGAGTTCTTTTTCGATACACTCCTTTCGCGGGCAAGTTCCATACAGGCACCCATATTCCCGTTATCATTTACTCTGAAAGAAAATTTAATCGTTTTACCTTCATCCAGCGCTTTTTTTACGTCCGGCAATTCATCCCAG
>JAYFPP010000129.1:0-2446 GCA_034927635.1 Paludibacter sp. | reverse complement strand
CATCAACTCAGGACCGGTTGTTCCTGTGGGATACCCGGGGAAGTTTTCCACTTCGGTGGTGGTGGTTAATTGTCCGCCCGGCTGCATACCTTCATACAATACGGGTGACAAATTTGCTCGTGATGCATAAATAGCGGCTGTATAGCCTGCCGGTCCTGATCCGATGATCAGACATCTAACTTTTTCTGTCATAATATTTTCGTTGAATTGTTTATTCGTTTAATTGTGTAAATGTGTAATAGTGTATATGTGTAGATGTGTAGATGTGTAGATGTGTAGTTGTGTAATTGAATACTGGGTTTATCATTCTCAACTCTCAACTCTCAACTCTCAACAATTCATCACTTTAAAACGCCCGAATCTGACCTCTCTACTGCTCGCTATTCGCTATTACCTCTTCGCTCTTCGTTATCTGAGGTCATTCACCGTCACCCCTTTGAACCTCGTTTTATCAAATACAAAGGTGTTTTGGCTGACAGCCACTTTCTTTTGATAGTTGAACAAAGACAGATGGTTGCTCATGCCGTTTTTTTGCTGAATGAAGATTGAAAAGAGATTACCGGATGCTTTCACTAATTGAACTTCCACATTAGAGAAAGTTGCGTTTTTGGTTTTCGGCGTCATCACAATAATATGATGCTTCTCGTTTTTCGTTTTGCCGAATTGTATCTTACTCACTTTTTTTAAAGCTGACAGGATACTCACAGGATTTGTTTCAGCCAGTTCCTGTTCGGTTGGCTCAGTGATGCTCACTTCATTGCTCTCTTTCAGTAATGCCCACTGTGTTTTTCCGTTGAACCACACCTGAGCTTCCTCCATTTCAAGATAAAACTGATTACTTTTTAGTATGAATGTACCTGAAACCTGCTGCGAATTTACACCATTTTTTTCTGAAATTTTCAGGTTGAAACCTGTGCGGATGGCTTCAGTCTTAATTGAATTGATGAAATTGTCGATAAGTCGCTCAGCATCAGTGTTGTTTTGGGCGCTAATGAGGAAAATCGAATTTGTGAATAGGATTATAGAAAGAATGTATTTGTTCATTTTTATTTTTTTATTGTCTACAGTCTACGATCTACAGTCTACAGTCAACAGTCAATAGTTAACGGATAATTGATGATAAACCATCGACTGTAGACCGTTGACCGTAGTCTGCCGACAATTCATTTAAACTCAGCGCATCTGTTTCAAAATCTGTTCCAGATGATACTCATCCATCACCAGTACCTGACGGGCTTTGCTGCCTTCGTTCGGTCCGATGATACCGGCAACTTCCAACTGATCGACGATACGACCGGCCCGGTTGTAGCCAATAGAGAATTTGCGCTGAATATTCGAAGTAGAACCTTGTTGCGATGAAACGATGAGACGGGCTGCTTCTTCGAACAGCGGATCTCTTTTGCTCATATCAACAGAACTGATGTCCAGACCATCGCCTTCGGCACCGACATATTCGGGCAGATAGAAGGCGGTAGGGTAGCCCTGCTGCTGACCAACATGGTGAACGATGTTTTCCACTTCAGGAGTGTCGACAAATGCACATTGCACACGAATTAATTCATTGCCTGAAGTAAAGAGCATGTCGCCACGTCCCACCAACTGATTGGCACCCGGACTGTCGATGATGGTACGGGAGTCGATCATGGATGACACGCGGAAAGCAACGCGGGCAGGGAAGTTGGCTTTGATAACACCGGTAATGATGTTTACTGATGGTCGCTGTGTGGCAATGATCATGTGAATACCGATGGCACGTGCCAGCTGAGCGATACGGGCAATCGGCAGTTCAATTTCCTTTCCGGCAGTCATGATGAGATCGCCAAATTCGTCGACAATCACCACAATATAAGGCAGGAACTTATGTCCTTTTTCAGGATTCAACTGACGATTGATGAATTTTTCGTTGTATTCCTTGATGTTTCTTACGTGCGCTTTCTTCAACAGGTCATAGCGTTCATCCATTTCCTTACAAAGAGAGTTCAGCGTTTCCACAACTTTGGTAGTGTCGGTGATGATAGCGTCTTCTCCGTCAGGCAGTTTAGCTAAGAAATGTTTTTCGATATCCCCGTAGATATTGAATTCCACTTTTTTGGGGTCAATCAACACAAACTTCAATACTGAAGGATGTTTTTTGTATAACAAAGAAGTGATGATAGCATTCAGACCCACTGATTTACCCTGCCCGGTAGCTCCGGCAACGAGTAAGTGAGGCAGTTTGGTTAAATCCACCATGAAGATTTCGTTGGTGATGGTACGTCCGAAAGCTATTGGCAATTCGAATCTCGATTCCTGAAATTTCTTCGAAGCAATGATGGAATGCATGGAAACAACCTGAGGGTCGGCATTGGGAACTTCGATACCAATGGTGCCTTTTCCGGGAATTGGGGCAATAATACGGATACCCGTAGCCGCCAGACTCAGCATAATGTCGTATTCAAGATTACGG
>JAYFPP010000275.1:0-4110 GCA_034927635.1 Paludibacter sp. | reverse complement strand
TACTATTCTTATGAGTTCTGTTCGGCGCTACTGATATTATATATTGTTCAGAATGTTATCTATTGGATGACCAAAAAGGATAAGAACCTTGTTTGTTTTGAATTTTTCTTTTTAATTGCTTTTGGACTTACAAACTTTATTTACCCTGTGGTTTACTACCCAACAAATAGTAGTTATACTATTTTTGATATGCCATTTAATGAGTTGCTTATTTCTAAGTGTACTGCGATTGCTTATTTTGCTTATTCCTGTTATTTGTTAGGGATTTCACAAATCAGAAAAGAAGAGAATCTGCAAAAGGAAGCATTCTTTGTTTTTGATGAGAGACAAATAAAAATACTTTTTTTTATTACATTAACTTGTTTTATATTATATGCTGCCTCAGGTGGGCTTGCGCAATTGCAAAGTGTATATTCCGGCGAAGGAGATATACGGGAAGTTGGTTTGTTTTCATACCTGAATAACCTGTTTGTGATATTCTGCTATTTGATGTTGATGTTTAACTTTCGCCAAAAGAACAAGCGCAATATGATGATATATATGATAAGTGTGTTGATCATTATTGTCTTATTCTTAATGACAGGGAGTAGAACACAGGCACTTGCTTTTGCATTAATTTCCATAACGTCTTTTGGTATAAATGTCAGACGTTTCAAAGCTTTTGAGATATTGATCATTATAGTTGTCGGAGTTTTTTTAATGGTTTTTATAGCTCTGGCAAGAGTAAGTAATGTTTTAGAAGGAGATTGGGTTTCGGAAGTCCAGAGTAAATCAGACTTTACATCGTCATTTGATATGTTTTCAGATCTTGTGACGAATAACCGAAATCTATATGTGCTGGTGGATTATGCAGACAATGTAGAACACACTTATTTTAATGGAATGCTTTCAGATATTACATCACCTGTTCCCGGCCTATTCAGTGCCATCGCAAACAACTCTGATTTACCTGTTGAATTAATGACAGGTGGTGCATTGCCCACTTATCTTGAATTGGGTGAAGATTCTGCCTGGGGTCTTGGTACAAATATGGTTGGAGAAGCTTATTTAGCTTTCGGAATGCCGGGTGTGATCATTTTTTTCTTTGCTTTAGGTTGGATTATAAGAAAAACAAATGCAACTAAGGATTATAACATATATTCTTATGTTGTTTATTTCCTTTTTGTCTCTCATGCTGTTTTTTATCCACGTGCACCAATTCTTTATAATCCGCGAAATATAGTTTGGAGTTTAATAATTATTTATTTCTTTATGGCTTTGAGGAAAATCAGAAAAGATACAAAAACTAAGAAAGATGATCTAACAGACTCGTTACTTACTTGATTAATAAAGAAATAATTTAAAATTGTCAATTATATATGATAAATCAAATAGGATGAAACTTTTATATTTTATACCAGCATTATATAATCACGGGGGAATGGAGCGGGTGTTATCTCAAAAGGTAAACTTTTTGGCTGATTATCTTGGATATCAAATTGTTTTGGTTACTACAGATCAGGATAACAGACCCGCTGCTTTTATGTTGTCTGATAAAATATGCTTAATTCATCTGGATATTAATTTTAGCACTCATTATAATAAACCCCTTTTCCTTAAGTTAGTTTATCATTACATTAAGCTTAATAAATATAAGAAAGAAATATATAAGATTCTTAAAAATGAAAAACCTGATGTATTGATTTCATTGGGGGGTAAAGAAATCGATTTTTTGTACAAATTAAAGACGAGTGCCAGAAAAGTGTGTGAAATGCATTTTTCAATGAATGTAAGAAAGCTTTTTCTTAGCTCACGAAAACAGAGTTTTGTATGGAAACTGATGGGAGATATCAGGACTAATCAACTAAAAAGAAATACAAGAAAACTGGATAAATTGGTTGTGCTTACGAAACAGGATAAGGCACAGTGGGAATTAACTCATAAGAATGTAATAAACATAGTTAATCCTAATCCATTTCAACCTGTTGAAAGAAAAATTGTTGACAGTAAAATTGCTATTTCAGTCGGACGTTTGGACGAACAAAAAGGATATACTATATTAATTGATTCGTGGAAACTGGTGGCAGATAAACATCCAGACTGGAAGCTTTATATTTTTGGTGCTGGTGAGCTCAAACAGGAACTAACAGACAAGATTATAAAATCTGAATTACGTGATAAAGTATATCTTAAGGGTTTATCAAATGAAATTGAGAAAGAATATATGTCGGCATCTTTTTTCGTGATGAGTTCACTTTACGAGGGATTACCCCTGGTTCTTTTGGAAGCAATGAGTTTTGGCCTGCCGGTTGTATCTTTTGATTGTGAATGGGGACCCCGTGAATTAATTCAAGATGGGAAAAACGGATTTCTTGTTCCTGTTAAAGATACTAAGGGATTAGCAACCAAAATTAATCAGCTGATTGAAAATTTGCAGTTACGATCTCAAATGTCCATTGAAGCGACGAAAACTTCTGGACAATATGATATTAAGATTGTAATGGATCAGTGGGATAAAATGTTTAAGGTTTTAGTTGGTGAGGTCAGAGATGAAACTAAAAATGAAAACTGAGAAAAAAATAGTTGTAAATGCTTCGGCACTCAGATCAGGTGGAGCATTGACCATTCTTCGACAATTTATTTCAGAAGTGCCAGCGGATGGTTTGGAATATTTAATTTTTGTTGACAAATCGGTTTCATTTTCTCTTTTGAAAAACAACATTCAGACTGTACAAGTTAATACCCGGTCATTTATTAAGCGTTTCTTTTGGGATATTTGTGGATTAAAAAAGTGGCTTAAGCGTAATCATGTAGTTCCTTTATCTGCAATCTCATTACAAAATACTAATTTCAGATTGAATCAGCGTTGTCCTAATTATATTTATTATCATCAGTCTTTACCTTTTTATCAATACAATTGGAGTTTTCTTAAGAAGTCAGAGCGATCACTGTGGTTTTATAAAATTATTTATCCTTTTTTTGTCGCATTATTTTTGAATAGAAAGACTGAAGTTTTTGTACAACTCGAATTTGTGAAGCAAGGGTTTGTGAAAAAATTTAATTTTGATGCAAATAGAGTTCATGTGGTTTTTCCTAATCTGGATATTCCTTCTATAGCCCGAAATTATCATATTGCTATTGATGAAAATGCCCTGAACCTTTTTTATCCTGCAGATGCACATGTATATAAAAATCATCAAATATTATTTGAAGCTCTTGCGTTGATAGATAAGATGCTGAAAAAGAAAGTGATTCTCTATCTCACTGTTTCTTTTGAAGAATGTAATTTTTCTGAACAGTTTGAGAATGTTGATATTGTTTTTTTAGGAAAAATTACACATCAGGAAGTGATGTGGATGTTTCATCATGTCGACACACTGCTTTTTCCAAGCTATGTTGAGACTCTTGGCCTTCCTTTAATTGAAGCTGCATCAGTGGGATTGCCTGTGTTTGTATCTGACTTACCCTATTCAAGAGAAGTTCTTGATGGATATGAGGGTGCAGTTTTTATATCATATAATAATGCTAATGATTGGGCTTTGAAAATCAATGAATTATCCCTGAGTAAGAGCAAGCGGTTCGTCCCTTATACAAAAAGCGGAATTAAATCATGGGATGATTTTTTTGCAATAATAAAAAATAAGTTACAATATGTTTAAAAATAAGATATTACTCATCACCGGCGGCACAGGTTCCTTCGGTAATGCTGTCCTAAAACGTTTTATTGATACCGATATCAAAGAAATCCGCATCTTTAGTCGCGACGAAAAGAAGCAGGACGATATGCGTCATCAGCTCAACAATTCCAAAGTGAAATTCTATATAGGCGATGTGCGCGATAAACGCAGTATCGACGGAGCCATGCGCGGAGTGGATTATATCTTTCACGCGGCAGCACTGAAACAGGTACCCTCGTGCGAATTTTTCCCGATTCAGGCGGTAAGAACCAATGTTTTCGGTACGGAAAACGTGCTGGACTCGGCCATAGAACACGGTGTAAAGAATGTGGTGGTGCTGAGTACCGATAAGGCAGCCTATCCGATTAATGCGATGGGCATCAGCAAAGCCATGATGGAAAAGGTGGCGATTGCCAAGGCCCGTTCGCTGGGCGAAAATGCAGCCACTACAATT
>JAYFPP010000081.1:0-4997 GCA_034927635.1 Paludibacter sp. | reverse complement strand
GCTTCCATCAACTTCACCTGCACCGATATGGGTCGCTCATTCCAGAAATAACCTGAAGTGTTTTTGGCCCAATACATACCCATAGTTTCAGAATGCAGTGCATTTTCTTTCAACGATTTCAGTATAGCACCCACGATAGCCGTTTTTTCTGTATGATAGAGTATTACGGCAGCCTGGGCTTTGTCGTACAGACTGAATTTGTTGTGATACTGCTCGGTTTGTTTGAGATAAAATGCCATTGCTTCCTTTGATTCCGGAGAAAGTTCGGGAGCGTTGACCTGCGTCCGCAATGAAAGGAAATGCAGCTGGAAGCTGTTGATATGCATCTTCTTGTCATAGTCTTTCACTTGCTTTTTTAGTTGCAGGTAATCTTTGGTAAGCTGACCTTCCAGATAATTCAGGGCAGGTTTCAGCATACTGTTGATTGTGTTGATGTCGCTTAAATTGCGCGCTTTGAGCAATCCTTCTGTGATAAATTGTGTTACCCAGCGACTTTCACCCATACCATCAAACCACTGGAAAGCGCCATTGGGTAATTGCAGTTTCACCAGTTTATCTAAATACATTGACTTAAGTTGCTGTTGTTGATTCAGATCAAACAGCAATGCGATCCTTTGTTGCTGCTCGGTTTCGTCCTTTGCTTCTGTCAGCCACGGAGTTTCTTCAAGCAAGATGTTCTTTAACTCCTGATTCTTAGATAAAGCTGATTGAAGGTTATCGGGGTTTGTCAGTTTGATTTGTTCAAATACCTCTTTGATGCGTGGGTTATCGGCGATGATTTTGCCTGCTAGGGTATTCACATACCAGGCAATAAAATAATCGATTGCGTTTTCACTTTTGGGTTCTGATAATGCCGGTAAAGCCTGGATGGCATACCACACCGGATTGGCGCTAAATTCAAAGGTGAGCTGACGGGTTTCTACTTGATCAGCCAGTTCCTGTATTTTGTCAAATTTTAATTGTTTTGTTGTTTCATTGCCAATGAAAACAGGATAACTTTCGGTAACAAGTACCTTATCCGGCAAAATTGCCAAGTATTTTTGTTCGCCATCCGTGAAGGTGCCTGCATCTGCTATTACCTTACAAATGAGGTATTCGTACTTTTCAAATCCTTTGACATCCCACGACAAGGTCAGCGGTGTTCCATCGGCCGGTACATTCACTTCTACAATATTAGTATCGTTCAACAGCACAGGCTGGTCGGTTTCCGGGTCGATAAAGGTCAGTTTGACGGAAGCTTTCAAAGGCTCCTTCGATAAATTCACTAAACTTGCATTTAGCTTGATTTTGTCCGATTGCCGCACGAAACGTGGCATGTTCAGTTGCACCATTAAGTCCTGTTGCGTGACAACCTGAGCTTCGGCCTGACCGAAATACAAGTCCTTCGTATGCGCCAGCATTTTCAGGTTCCAGCGGGTCAGACTTTCGGGCATGGTAAAGGTAAACTGATAATTGCCTATACTGTCGCCTGACAGCTGTGGATAGAAGAAGGCAGTTTCGTTGAAGTTGGTTCGGATGCGGGGTGGTTGAACGGTTTGTGTCTGTGAGTCATCCATACCGACAGCATTTTTGTCTAATTTAATTTCTTCATTCACGTAACTTGACATTACAGCATCACTTTCAATACTTTGAATCCCTGAGATGGCAGATCTCTTTAGGGTTCCATAGCCAACCTTAATCATCCTGTCATTTACATAATAAAAATTTAATCCAAACCAATTCAAAGTTGGTGTGAGATACTCAGGCACATCAGTTTGTTTCTTAATGATAAACACCGGATTTGACTGATTTTGTTTATAATAGCTCATCCATTCGGTGCCACCGGGAAACAGCGTTCTGTAAACAGGATTAAACTGCCATTGATGTTGTTTCAACTCATCCAGCGAAGCATCGTACATCCCGGCAAGCAATTCGGCAAATTTACCTTTTGCGGTTACTTCAGGGATGTTGATTGTCCATGTAGCTGCTTCTCCCGGAAGTAACTTGTCCCGGAAAACTGTCAATTTGGGAGTCAGTTTCTTTTCGATGATTTTTTCGGTGATGTTAATGGTGTTTTGGAAAACTTGCTCGTCCCTGACAAAGGTAAAGCTCACGGTTAAACCAGATCTGTGTACTTCATTAAATGGAATGCTGAAGGTGCGGATGTTATTGTTCATCCTGAGCCAACGGGAGGAAATGACCTGATTGCCATATTTTACTTCCATCAATACATATGCAGGTTTCGCTGATGTGCCGAATGAGACTTTCACTTTTTCTCCGGGCAGACTCTCAAATTTTGTTTCAGGTAACCAAACATAGGTTTTTACCGGAGGACGCTTATCTTTTTTATTATACAGAATAAAGATATGCTCTGACTCAATAGGATTGCCGTTTTTATCCTCTGTGGTGAAAATAATCTTGTACCGGCCTGAAGGATATTTACTGAGTGTCAATGCCAGCGCGTCTGATTGGGTGTTATGACTTGCTTCTGTCATCAATTTGTCGGTGGTGAACTTTGTGACTTCTTTCAGGTTTTCCCGATAATCTGCTGTTTCGGCCAGACTGAAAATCTGATAGCGAATCGTTTTCTGTATATCTTTTCCGGAGATGTTTTGTGTGTTGACTATGAATTTCGCAGTATCCTGTTTGTTGATGAGTCCCGGAATGTTTACGTTGATAAACAAGGACTGCTCGCTGACCGACAAGTGGGCAATGGCTTGCTGAGTTTCACCCTTAGTGTCGGTTGCATCTATGGTGATGGTGTAGCGATAAGCCTGTTTTATTTGTTTGTCATGAATGTTTTTATCTTTTTCAGGGGTAAACTGAAGAGTAAAATTACCATTTGCATCGGTGGTAGTTTCGCCTGAGACAATCATTTTTTCGTCATAAACAGGTGGAAACCATCGCCAGAAGGGATGAATATAGCGTTTGACGGTATATCTGATTTGTGTGCCGGGCAGTGGATAACCGGCAAAGGCTTTTACGTCGCCGTGCAGGGTCACTGCTTCTCCGAAACTGATTTCGCTGTCAGGTTGTGTAACAGTAACTTCAAAGCTTGGTCGTTTATACTCTTCCACTGAAAAATTTACAGAACTTATTTCATCGGCCCGGATCTGATATATTCCGTTTAAACCTCCGGAGGGTAAGATGAATGTTCCGGATGCGGAGCCAAATTCATTGGTGGTTAGATTTACATCGCTGATGCTTTCTCCGTTGGCATTCATCAATTCGAAACGGATTTGTTTGCCGGCGGTGACTTCTTGTTTATTTTTCCCCAACTCGTAAGCGATGGCTTTGAAATACACGGCTTGTCCGGGGCGGTAGATGGCTCTATCAGTAAAGACATTGATCTGTTGCTGAACGTTTTCTGTAGAATTGTAGATGTTGAAATAGGGTTTGTGACTTGTAGTAGAAAAATAGCGATCATCTTGCTTTTTAAGTACGATGACTTCATTGTTGTTTGATACGATCATACGTGCTAATTCGGCATATCCTTTTGAATTGGTTTTTCCGGTAAAGGAGAGTGTCATTTCATATTGATTTCCGGTCCACTTGTATTTATAAGTTTCAATATCAACCTTGCTGATTTGTTTCCCTGTAATCCTATCCAATACATAATAGGCGGTTTTGTCTTCTGAAATGGCTCTTTTGATGAAAGTCAAGCCGGTAACCGTAAAATAACTCCCGGTCATCTTGTCCTTTTCCCGTATGCCCGAAGGGTAAGCGATGTATTCGTAAATGCCGTAATCGCCTGTTTTTAAATAAAAGGTGGTGTCAACTTCTTCGAATGAGTCATTTAAAGGCATATTAATTTTAAAAGTTTCTATGAGCATTTTGTTGAAGCTATCCTTTTCCTGCTCAATTTTTCTGTTGAGATTGTTTTTTGCAAATGCTTCAGCACTAGTGTTTAAACGGTAGACCTCAAGTGTGATTTCAGAGATGTTGGTCGAACGGATGTTCATTTTGAGCCGGTTTGCAGGTGCTGCATCTCCTGCACTTCCAATGAATAGCGATTGTTGTTCAATTTGTATAAGAATATTTTTGAGTAATCCAATCCGGGGATAATTGGGATAGGTTTCGATACCTTTTTGACAGATTTGATAAGCGAGTTTTTTGTATTGATGTATTCCCGTATGACTCAGATAGTGATTGGCTTTTTGGGCCATAATTTCTACTACAGCCGGATTATGTTGATATACCTGTTCTAAGCTGTCGGCTTTTTGTAGAAAGGTGTCGGAGTTGGTGTCGGTGTCGGAATATAGGTATTTGATATAATCAATTTCTGATAGAATGGTCAGACTGAAATCGCCCTTTGCTTTTCTGAATTGAATTAAATCGTTGTAAGTGGCATTTACAGTATTATTATCTTTCCATGCTTCAGAAAGTTCTATTTGCTTATAGGCCAGATAATCGAAAAGTGTTGGCGTGGTGTTGATATCATCTTTCTTTTCTGTTTGGTCAACAAACAGGCTTTTTAAACCTGCAATATCAGTATTTTTACTGATTTCCTGATTTTTCAAGGCTTCCTGAAGCAGGGACTTAATTTTTTGCTGATAGTGATTCTTACTCCAAGTTTCGGGATTTTCAGGTATTTCACCGGCTACATCTGTTCGCCAATCTATTTCGTATCGTTTGTTTTGATAATAGTCGTTATACATCTCCGCTGCCATGCAAAACAACAATTGCTTTTCTGCTGAGGGTTCAAAGTCGCGGGCGAATTGCTCAAATTCTTTCATTAATGCCGGTGCGGTATCGGGTTCTTTTTCTGTTTGAATACGGTATTGGTACAGCCTGACCCTGATTTGTCCCTGCATGTCCTTGTTGAAACCGACTGTGTGACTGATAGAGTCCAATGTCTTTAAAGCCGACTCAGGCAGGTTTTGTTCTATCAGTTGGTCAACTTTTTCCCATGTTTGTGTGTTTGATTGGAGATTTTGTGCGGATGAACTGACAACAATGGATAAAACGGCTGTCAGAAGGATAGATGTAATATAATTTTTCATTTGCTCGAGTTTTTT
>JAYFPP010000102.1:0-7949 GCA_034927635.1 Paludibacter sp. | reverse complement strand
AAACAACCATCTCTTCCGCTATCTCTCTGCCGGCTTCCTGGTAGCATCGGTTGTTTATCTGGCGTATGAGATTACAAGGTTTAAGGGATATCCTGAGTTGATTGGTGCCTTTAGAAACAGTAGTATTGAAAAATATATATGGTTGGTAGCGGTGATGGCTTTACTTCCGTTCAACTGGCTGATGGAAGCATTGAAATGGAGGAAGGTCTGTAGTTATCTTGAGAAATTTAAGCTTAATACAGCTTTCAAAGCCATACTCGCCGGAACATCTTCCGGATTTGTCACTCCAAACCGGCTTGGCGATATTGTAGGGAGGATGCATTTTCTGCTACCGGCGAACAGGAAAGGTGCAGTCAGCCTGGCTGCCATCAATAGCCTCACGCAAAACATCGCTATTCTGTTGCCCGGCATTCCACTGGCAATTTTATTTTTTCTGCAACAACAAACCGATATTAAATCGGAAACTTATATCCTGTTTTTGATAGTAATTATGCTACTTCTCATTTGTACGTTAATTGTGTTGCCCCAAATTGCCTTACGGGCTAAGAGTCAAAAGTTGCTCCCCTACTTTAGCGGGTTAACAAACTACACCATCAAAGACATGTCAGTAATCACCGGATGGTCGTTGCTGCGATTTATTGTATTCAGTCTGCAATTTTTTCTGATGCTCCGGTTCTTTGGAGTTGAACTGACCGCAGCACAGGCAGTGACAAGCATTCCCGTCACCTACCTGTTAGTAACCTTTACTCCTTCCTTTGCTTTTTCAGAAGCAGTCATAAGGGGTTCGTGGGCAATATTTGTAATTGGCACTTTTGCAACCAACACTCCGGGCATACTGATGGCTGGTATTGGATTGTGGTTCATCAACGTGATCATACCAGTAATTATCGGAAATATTTTGATATTGAAACTGCGGTTGAGTTAAACATAAACTCATTCGAGTTTAACAGGCCGGCAAATTTGTCAGACATTATTGATTTTAAATGGATTGTACGAAATTCCGGCATCATACACATCAACTTCTTCTTTCTTCTTAACCCATTTTACAATCAGGTTCGTAAGCGGAAGCACCAGAATTTCGTAGGCAGTCTTCATAGCTGTTTGTGTACCGACAAGGATAAGCAGGTCATTATTGGGGATAACACCATAAAAAGCAATGATAAAAAACACTATTGAATCAGCCCCTTCTCCCAACAAGGTAGAAACAACGGCCCTGATAGAGAAACCACGGCCCTGCTGTATAATTTTCATTTTACTCATTACATAGGCATTGAGAAATGAGCCTGTGAGGAATGCTACAAAACTGGCGATGGTAATTCGCATCGTATTTCCCAAAACCAAATTGAAAGCTTCTCCGTGAGTGAAATTTTCTGACCCGGGAACCCAGATACTGAGCCGGAAAACGAAAACGGCCAGAAAGTTCATAAAAAACCCGTACCAGATAATCAGGCGTACCTTGCGGAATCCCCACACTTCAGCAATCAGGTCGTTAACAATATAAGAAATTGGGAAGATAAGCAAACCGGCAGTGGCCTCAACCGGACCAATCATGATTAGTTTTTGCTCAATGATGTTGGCAACAATCAGGCAAACTGTAAATAGCAGCCCGGCTGCCATGAAGGCGACGGAAACTTGTTTTTTCATTTTTTCTTGTTTTTTACGTGGTTTAATCAAGCACACGTTCCGCAAATCGGAAAAAGCCGGCGGAATCGGCTGCAAAGATAGAATATTTTCTTTAATTACGCTTCAGAATTTCATTCCTTAGGGTCTGCCGCCATGTTCTCCTTAACATCATCTTCCGTAAGTATCTTATGTTCAACAACATTGGACTTACCACTTAAACGTCTCAGTATGGCATTTTCATTTTTCAGCAAACTATTTTCCGAAGAAAGCTCCACAATTTTATTTACCAGCACTTCAACAGAGGCAATATTACTTGCTTTGCTCTTCTGAGCATAATTACCTTCACTGGCGGTCGTCTCAGCATTACGGTACATTTCACCCTTGCCGAGCAATAACCACTCCGGACTTAGATCAGGATAACAGGAGCATATCTTCTCACAATTATCACTATTAATAGCACCTTCTTTATCGAGAAATCCATTAGAGAGTCCGGTTTCCTTATAAAAGCGATATCTTGAAACTCCCCTTAAAAGTAGATATTGTATAATCCTTTCACGTATTAACATAACAAATTATTATTTTAACTGAAAATATGCTATCAAATTATTGCAAAATAGAATTATTGCTATTATATTTGTTGCGTGTAATGAATGCATGTCTCAAATGAGACAACGCTACAAATATAATCATTTTTATTTTAACCGTATGAAAAAAATGTTTGAAGAACCTTCAGTTCCTCCCCGTCATGGCTATATCTCCGAAATAGCCAAACTTTGCAATTGCAACAGAAAAACCGTCACCCGCGCTTTGTTTGAAGGGCAGGCAGGGAAGAAATCCGATTTGGTAAGAAGAATCTACAAAAACAAGTATAAATAATCACGGAACAACCTGTGTATTATCCGGAACATTATAATTACAAAAAAAGGAATGCAGGAATGGGCATAAAAGTTATCAGGTCTGGTGTTCACTAATCTCTTTAGTTTTCTATTTACAGCCATAAGCTATAATTATCAACTGTTTAACTATGAAATAATTTTTAATCATGACAACCAACACCTTAACTATGATTTTTCATAAAAAGAATCTGACTTATCAACAATTAAAAACATCGGCAGACAAAGAAAGCTTCCTGTTGAAGTTCGAGATGAGTTCCTGTACATCAGATTATATTATTGAAAAAAACATCTCGGGAAGCAAATTATTGTTTATTTATGCCATTTTCCCCACAAAGGTACCCAGACATAAAAGAAAAGATATAGCAGTCTATATCACTCTGCTGAACAACAACCTGTCATTTGGTTGCTGGGAACTGAACATGGAGGATGGAACACTGCGTTTCCGCATCAGCTATCTTTATGATGATAATGCCGCGATTTTTGAAGCGATTTTTGTGGAAAACCTTGAACAGTCGATTAAATATACTGACCTGTGCATCCCGGGACTCTTTTCAGTTATTTATGCGGACAAGGATCCTTACGAACTATTTCTGCAATTGACGGGTCATGTGGATATCCGACTCAATTAACAATAGTGCAAAACCAAACTAATGTGACTAATTTGGTAAAAGATCACACCTTACCCTTCAGAAACTTACCGGTATAGGATGCTTCACAATTTACAATGTCCTCGGGCGCTCCTTCAAAAACAACAGAACCTCCCTTTTCTCCACCTTCCGGACCAATGTCGATGATATGGTCGGCACACTTAATCACTTCGGGATTATGTTCGATGATGATGATGGTGTGTCCCTTCGCTATCAGAGCATCAAAGGCCTTAAGCAGGGTTTTGATATCATGAAAATGGAGACCGGTAGTTGGCTCATCGAAAACAAAAATGGTAGGTTCAGGCTTTTCACTGGCTAAAAACGAAGCAAGTTTTACCCGCTGGCTCTCTCCACCGGACAAGGTACTCGACGATTGTCCGAGTTTCACATACCCAATACCCACATCTTGCAAAGGTTTCAGGCGTTTGACGATTCTCTTTTCTGTATTTCCGTTATGTGCCGAGAAAAACTCTATGGCCTGATTGACAGTCATTTCGAGCACATCGAAGATACTTACATCGTGATATTGAACTTCGAGCACATCCTGCTTGAATCGTTTTCCGTGACAATGTTCACATTCCAGCACCAAATCGGCCATAAATTGCATCTCTACGGTTACTGTTCCTTCTCCCTGACATTCTTCACATCGTCCTCCGGGTGTATTGAAAGAAAAATGTGAAGCTGAGTAGCCCATCTGTTTCGACAACTGTTGGTCGGCAAACAGTTTTCGTATCTCATCATATGCTTTGATATAGGTTACAGGATTCGAACGTGAAGATCTTCCTATCGGATTCTGATCAACAAACTCTATATCTTTTGCAAGATGCATCGATCCTTTCAGCGCTCCAAACTGACCGGTACGATCGGCCACACCTCCATAATACTTTTTAAGTGCGGCATAAAAAACACTCTTAACAAGGGATGATTTTCCCGAACCACTGACACCAGTCACCACAGTCATGACATTCAGCGGAAATTTCACATCAATACCTTTCAGATTATTTTCCCTTGCTCCCAATACTTCAATATAATTATTCCATTTACGACGACGGGAAGGTACATCAATCTGTTCTTTTTCGAGAAGATATTTCAGGGTATATGATTGCTCTATTTCAGGAAGATCACTTCTTATCTCTTTCAGATTCCCTTTAAAAACGACTTCTCCTCCTTTTCTTCCGGCTCCCGGACCTATATCAATAATATAATCTGCGGCCCGCATAATTTCTTCGTCATGCTCCACCACAACTACCGTGTTTCCCAAATCACGTAATTGTTTCAGCACTTTTATCAATTGATCCGTATCGCGGGGATGCAATCCGATACTGGGCTCATCAAGGATGTATAATGAACCTACCAGACTACTTCCAAGGGATGTCACAAGATTGATACGCTGACTTTCACCTCCCGACAGGCTGTTCGAAAGACGGTTGAGCGTAAGATATCCCAGTCCCACTTCCAGCAAGAACTGCAGGCGATTATTGATTTCAAGCAATAGCCGTTTAGCAACAGAAGCATCATGCTCATCAAGTTCAATATTCTCAAAGAAAGCTTTCAACCGGGTTACCGGCATCAACACCAGCTCATTGATGGATTTTCCCGAAACACGAATATATGAAGCTTCTTTTTTAAGGCGGCTTCCCTTACATTCGGGACAAATCGTTTTTCCCCTGTATCGGGCCAGCATTACCCGGTATTGAATTTTGTACTGATTGGCCTCCAGATGTTTAAAGAAGGCATTCAGTCCTTCAAAATATTTATTGCCTTCCCAAAGAAGATTTCTTTGTTCGTCGGTCAACTCATAATAGGGTTTGTGAATAGGGAAATTAAATTTCGACGCCACATGAATCAGGGTATTTTTCCACTCACCCATCACTTCTCCTTTCCAGCATACAATCGCATCCTCATAAATCGAAAGTGCTTTATTCGGCACCACCAAATCCTCATCAATGCCGATTACCTTACCAAAACCCTCACAAACAGGACAGGCGCCGATTGGGGAATTGAAACTGAAAGTATGTACGGTGGGCGTTTCAAATATCATCCCGTCAGCTTCAAAACTCTTTGAAAAGCGGAGTAACTTTTCTCCATCCTCCGAAAAGACTTTTAGCATACACGCTCCTTTTCCTTCAAGAAAAGCCGTTTCAACCGAATCGGTGAGGCGACTAATTCCTTCCTGCGATTTATCAACCATGGTACGGTCGACGACCAGATACACCTGACCGGTAATTTTGCTGTTTTGCGTAGTCAGTTCCTGCAACTGAAAGATTTGTCCTTCCATCTCCACACGACTGAATCCCTGAGACATAAGACCCTTTAATTCATCCTGAATAGTACGATCTTCAGAAGGCAACACTTCCGACAAGATCATCATTCGTGTTCCTTCCGGGAATTGCAGGGCAGCTGCCACAACATCCTCTGCCTCGTGTTTTTTTACCAAATCTCCTGAAATGGGAGAATAAGTCTTGCCAATTCTGGAAAACAGTAATTTAATGTATTCGTAAATCTCAGTAGAAGTGCCCACTGTCGACCGCGGATTTCGCGTATTTACCTTTTGCTCGATGGCTATTGCCGGGGGAATTCCCTTGATATAATCGACTTCCGGCTTGCTCATCCTGCCCAGAAACTGGCGGGCATAGGAAGATAGACTCTCTACGTAGCGCCGTTGGCCTTCCGCATAAAGCGTATCGAAAGCAAGCGATGTCTTGCCCGAACCCGACAAACCGGTTATCACTACCAACTTGTTGCGGGGTATTTCTACATCTATATTTTTCAGGTTGTGAACCCTGGCACCTTTTACAATTATATTTCCCTGAGTGGACATGTGATTGAGATTTTTTGAACCTGCAAAAATAACTAAAAAATGGGGAATACGAATCACAAGGGGATAAAAGAAGGTTAAAAGTAAGACTTCATATACAGCTAGAACATAATGCGACGACTATCAAAAGTACAGCCAGTTAAATTTTTTCTTTTCCTTTGACTGCTTTTCCGTTCGTTTGTCGTAATCAAAATAAACTTTATAAGCAATACTTGGAATAATGGTGAAAAGACTTATTTTATACAATTTCAGGGGACGCTCGTATTGGGTCATATTATTAAGCCAGAAATCATTGTCGTAATAATAAGCATAGGGATTAATGTGGTTATACACATTGTAGATGGAGTAGGTCCATACGGCCTTATTCCCCCGCCTGGTGGTTCTGGTATGACTAAAACCTAAATCAAGACGATGATAGGGTTGCATACGAACAGAATTTTTGTCTCCATAGATGAGTTCAATGCGTGGTTGTACTGTCTCGGGATCTATTGTGTAATATTTTCCTATAGCCGGAGTATAAGGTATTCCGCTTTGGAAAATCCAAACAGCGTTCATACTCCAGTTTTTGGGCAGTTCCCGATTCACGGTAAGAGTTACATTATGCGGCCGGTTAAAATCGTACTCGTAGGTATCTCCATTATTGATATTGGGAAATGTACGGTTGGCATACGACCATGCATAAGCTATAGAACCTGTCCATTTTCCAGTATTTTTCTTCAACATCAGTTCTGCGCCGTAAGCCGTTCCTTTCCCACCTGTTTCTATTTTATTTTCTACGCCTGTTATGTTAATCATATTTTCGTAGCCTTCCTTCAATGTAACAAGATCTTTCATTTGTTTATAATAAACACTTGCTTCTGTCGAAAACTTTCCTCCGGCAAATTGTCCGTTCCACGAAAGAGCATACTGATTGGAAATTTCAGGTGGCGAAGTCTGTGTAGCGGGCAACCACACTTCTTTTTTCAAAAGCTCTGATTGAGCAAACACCATGTGTGAACTCTGGCTTACCCGCATATAATTCAGGTTGAGACTTTGATACTGATTTGGGGAGTACGTAATGTTTACACGAGGTTCCGGTTCAATATAAGTTTTCCCATTATTACTAAAAATACTCAGTCGGAAGGATGGTTGAAGCAGCAACTCAGGTATCAGGCTGATTTTATTATCTACATACACCGCCGACTCAATTGCATTGAATTTATCACTGATAGCAGGTGTTGAAGAGGTAGAAAGATAATTATAATTCGGTTCGTAGATCAGGTTGCTTACCTGTCCGCCAAACTCTGTATCCCAGTCTTTAAGAAATGAATATTTCCATGCCGAACGAAAAGACAATTCATTGACCGAAGCTCTGTTCAGGGTTTCAAATTTATCAGTCACTCCTCCGGCGGTATGACGGTATTTTTGTCCGATTTTATTGCGGTAACGACTGTATGAAAGAATATTTTCGGCATATAACTTAGGACTGACCACCCGGTTCCAGCGACCAGAGATTAGCCAGTTACCCCACTGCTGATTATAATGACTGTGTTCATCATCCGGCATTTTCCATGGTTTAATCCAGTAATTCAGATAATCATCGCCCTGATAAAGATTGAGACTCAGGTTATTTCGCTCATCAGGTTTCCAATTTAACTTGGCATTGATATCATGAAAGCCATACGCAATAATGGCATCATTTTCCTCGGCCAAAGCACTAACCGTTCCGAGAAGCGCGTCTGTCAGGGTTTTACGGGCTGTAATTATATAGCTGAGTTTTTTATGCAGAGGACCCTCGAAGGTAAATGCCACGTCAGTCACACCCAGACTGAACGACCCCTGATGCTTTGAAACATTACCTTCGCGTTGAGTGATATTCACGATGGAGGATAGTTTACCACCCTGTCGTGCAGGAAAATTCCCTTTGTAAAAATCAACTGCATTTATCATATCCGGATTGAAGACTGAGAGGAATCCTCCGAGATG
>JAYFPP010000023.1:0-2137 GCA_034927635.1 Paludibacter sp. | reverse complement strand
TCCATATCCTTATCCCCTCTTCCTGAAACCGTTACAACAACAACGTCATCGGGTTTGAAATTGTTTTTTTCCTTTTTCAGAATTGCCAGGGCGTGAGCAGATTCAATGGCAGGTATGATTCCTTCCAGCTTTGTAAGTTCAAAAGCTGCTTCAAGAGCCTCATCATCATTGATAGCATAAACTTTCGTACGTCCGGTTTTTGCAAAATGCGCGTGAGCCGGGCCAACCCCGGGATAATCAAGTCCGGCCGAAATTGAATAGGGTTCAATAATCTGACCATCCTCATCCTGCATCAGCAAAGATTTAAAACCATGAATGATTCCTATAGTCCCGACATGAATAGTTGCCGCCGTCTCACCTGAATCGATGCCCATGCCACCAGCTTCAGCAGAAACAATCTGCACCCTGGCATCATCAATATAATGATAATAAGTCCCCATAGCATTGCTACCACCACCCACACAAGCCATCAGATAATCCGGGTAATCACGACCGGTTTGCTCCGATAATTGTTCTTTAATTTCCTCACTGATAACCGACTGAAAATAGCCCACCATTTCAGGATAAGGATGAGGACCTACCGTTGAACCGATGATATAAAACGAATCGGGATTGGAACACCAGTAACGTATCGCTTCATTGGTAGCATCTTTCAAAGTCATGTTACCGCTCAGGACAGGCTCCACAGTTGCACCGAGCATCCTCATTTTTTGTACATTCAGGTACTGACGTTCCACATCCGTTTTACCCATAAAGACGACACACTCCAGTCCCATCAGCGCACAGGCAGTAGCTGTAGCCACACCATGCTGTCCGGCACCCGTTTCTGCAATGATACGCGTTTTACCCATACGTTTTGCCAGCAAAATCTGCCCTAAAGCGTTGTTGATTTTATGTGCTCCTGTATGATTCAGATCTTCCCGTTTCAGGTAGATATTCGCACCATATAGAGCAGAAAGTCGCTTTGCCAGATACAATGGCGAAGGGCGACCGACATAGTTTTTCAGCAAATCATAATATTCTGCTTTAAATGCAGGATCATCCTTTATGGCATAAAATGCCGCTTTTAATTTTTCGACCGTACCATGGAGAATTTCAGGAATATAAGCCCCACCAAATTCACCATAATATCCGTTTTTGTCTGGCTGATTTTTCATCTTGATAATAATTTAAACATCCTAAATAATTGAAAAAGAAAAAAGGCTTATCGTGAGTTCCGACAAGCCTTTCAATATATTTTTCTTATGATAAATATAATGGTTGTATCACCCACGAACTAAGTTTCGTAAGCGCCACCACCAAATTGTATTTAATAAGTTTTGTTTCATTTTAATTATATAACGAGGGCAAAGGTAATAATCTATTTTTAATCAACCAAATTTTATTTCATATTTTTTTCAAATATATAATAATAGTATATACACCAAAGATTTTGAATACAGTATGGTCGTCTATCGAAAAGCCGGTGATCTTTTAGATGTGTCTCTGAAACGAGGCATGCACCGTCTTTATAAAAAAAGAGACAAAACATATAAATATGTTAAAATAATTATCTAAGTTTGTCCTTTCATAAAACAAATAAAATTCACCTTCTTAATTCCTGTAAAATGAAAAAGACATTGGCTACATTAATTGCCGCAACAATCTGTATTACAGCTTTCTGTCAGGACATTACCGGTACCTGGAATGGCATTCTGAAAGTTCAGGGGATGCAACTACGACTGGTTTTCAATATCAGCAAAACCGACAATGGTTATAGTGCTACCATGGATAGCCCCGATCAGTGGGCTAAAGATATTCCTGTGACAACCATCAGTTATGAAAATTCCAAACTTCAGCTGAAGATTGATAATGCAGGAATCGTATACGAGGGTATTACAGAAAACGATAGTGTTGTAGGAACCTTCAAACAGGGAGGGTTGAGTGCACCTATGAATCTGACAAGAAAAATAGCTGAGAAACAAAAAGTTTTAAGACCTCAGGAACCCTCAAAACCTTATCCCTATTATGAAGAGGAAGTAACTTTCGAAAACAGACAGGCGGGAATAACGCTTGCAGGCACACTTACCCTTCCCAAAAAAGAAGGAAAATTTCCGGTGGTCGTATTGATTAGCGGAAGCGGACCGCAGAACAGGGA
>JAYFPP010000012.1:0-3955 GCA_034927635.1 Paludibacter sp. | reverse complement strand
ACCTTTGTGCTTTTGTCTTCCAACGTAGTGATATCATTATTGAAGAATTTTATTCCCGATAATGTGCGTATTCCGGCATTCGTGGTGGTCATAGCGGCATTTGTAACTTTGGTTGAAATGGTGATGCAGGCATATGTTCCTGCACTCTATGATAGTTTGGGGATTTTTATTCCTCTGATAGTTGTAAACTGTATAGTGCTGGGACGTGCTGAAGCTTTTGCTGCAAAAAATACTGTTTTTAAATCATTCCTTGATGGTTTGGGTATGGGACTAGGCTTTACGCTGGCACTGACACTTCTGGGTTCTACACGTGAAATTCTTGGTACAGGTAAGGTGTTCAATTTTACACTTTACCCTGAAAATTATGGAATGCTCATGTTTGTTCTTGCTCCGGGAGCTTTCATCGCATTAGCCTATCTAATAGCCATTTTCAATAAATTGAAAAAAGCATAATGACTTAATAATCATCACTCATCACTCATCACTCATCACTCATCACTTAACACTAACACACATGACCTATATTCTAATTTTCATCAGCGCTGTATTTGTCAACAACATCGTGTTGTCGCAGTTCCTGGGTATTTGTCCTTTTTTGGGAGTATCAAAAAAAATTGAAACTGCTATGGGCATGGCAGGGGCCGTTGCGTTTGTAATGACAGTTGCTACCATTGTTACATTTATCGTTCAGATGTATGTTCTTGAGCCTTTGGAATTAGGTTATTTGCAAACAATAGCTTTTATTTTGATTATTGCCGCACTGGTACAGTTAGTCGAAATTATTCTTAAAAAAGTATCACCGGCTCTCTATCAGGCTTTGGGTGTTTTTCTCCCACTTATTACTACTAACTGTGCTATTTTAGGTGTTGCCATTCTCGTTATTCAAAAGGATTATAGTCTTTTGCAGAGTGTTGTTTTCGCCATTTCAACAGCCATCGGATTTGGACTGGCATTAATTTTATTTGCAGGTATCAGGGAACAACTAAATTTAGTATCTTTGCCAAAAGGAATGAAAGGAACTCCCGTTGCATTGCTGACTGCCGGCTTATTGGCAATGGCATTCATGGGATTCGCGGGAATCGTGAAATAGTTGAGAATTGAGAGTTGAGAGTTGAAAATGAAGAGAGACATATATTAACTCTTAACTTTCAACTCTCAACTCTCAACTAAATCGCGGCAATAGCTCAGTTGGTAGAGCGTCGGCTTCCCAAGCCGAAGGTCGCGGGTTCGAACCCCGTTTGCCGCTCTGAAACAATAAAACTATATTTCAAGCGTGGAAGAATCAATTAAAAAAGTGATCCTTTTAGGATCTGGTGCGTTAAAAATCGGACAAGCCGGCGAATTTGACTATTCCGGCTCACAGGCATTAAAAGCAATGAAAGAGGAAGGTATCTCTACTGTACTCATTAATCCAAATATCGCTACAATTCAAACTTCTGAAGGTATTGCCGACAAAGTTTACTTCCTTCCTATTACTCCCTATTTTGTTGAACAAATTATTATTAAAGAAAAGCCTGACGGTATTTTACTGGCTTTTGGCGGACAAACGGCATTGAATTGCGGTACTGAGATGTATCTCAACGGCACACTACAAAAATATGGAGTGAAGGTACTGGGTACTTCGGTGGAAGCCATCATGATCACGGAAGACCGTGATCTTTTTGTAAAAAAACTCAACGAGATTGAAGCAAAAACACCGGTATCGCAGGCTGTTGAAAATCTGGAGGACGCTATCAAAGTAGGTCGCCGGATTGGTTACCCGGTGATGGTGCGCTCTGCCTATGCATTGGGTGGTTTGGGCTCAGGTATCTGTAACAACGAAGAAGAATTCATCACGCTGTGTAAGAGTTCATTGGCTTTTTCGAAGCAAATCCTGGTGGAGGAGAGCCTGAAAGGCTGGAAAGAAATTGAATTTGAAGTGATACGCGATAAAAACGACCATTGCTTCACTGTTGTTCCGATGGAAAACTTCGATCCGCTTGGTATTCATACGGGGGAAAGTATAGTTGTCGCACCAATTATCTCATTGACAAAAGATCAGATTGCTTTTCTGGAAGATGTTGCACGTCAGGTGGTAAGGCATATAGGTATCGTTGGCGAATGTAATATTCAATATGCGTTTAATGCGGAAACCAATGATTATCGTATCATTGAAATAAATGCCCGTCTGAGTCGCTCATCTGCTTTGGCGTCGAAAGCTTCGGGTTATCCGCTGGCTTTTGTGGCAACCAAACTTGCGCTGGGTTACTCACTCGACCAGATTGGTGAAATGGGGACTCGCAATTCAGCCTATGTGGCTCCTTCTGTTGATTATATCATTGTCAAAATTCCACGTTGGGACCTCACCAAATTCCAGGGAGTCAGTCGTGAAATCGGTTCTTCAATGAAATCAGTAGGGGAAATCATGTCCATCGGTCAGTCTTTTGAAGAAATCATTCAGAAAGGTCTCAGGATGATTGGACAGGGTATGCATGGTTTCGTGGGGAATAATGATCTTACCTTCGACGATGTTGAGTCGGCACTCTCCAATCCTACCGACCTTCGCATTTTTGCCATCGCTGATGCCTTTGAAAAAGGATACACTGTTGATCAGATTGAAGCACTAACAAAAATTGATAAATGGTTTTTGGGTAAACTCGAAAATATCTATCAGTATACCAAGATATTATCTTCATATGATAAAATAGAAGAGCTTCCGCTGAATGTGATGGCTGAAGCTAAACGGCTTGGATTCTCTGACTTTCAGATTGCCCGTTATGTGGAGCAACCTGAAGGAACAATGGAAACGGAAGTTTTGAGAGTGCGTTCACGCAGAAAAAAGATCGGTGTTACGCCTGTCATTCGACGCATCAATACGGTTGCTTCCGAAAATCCTGATAAAACAAATTATCTTTATTTTACTTATGGATCTGATAAGGCCTACAAACCGGCTGATTCAGGTAAAGAAGCGGTTGTAGTGCTTGGCTCGGGTGCTTATAGAATTGGTTCCTCGGTCGAGTTCGACTGGTGTTCGGTGAATGCCGTGCAAACTGCCCGCAAACTGGGTTACGAATCGGTGATGATCAATTATAATCCTGAAACGGTATCGACCGACTACGATATGTGCGACCGACTGTACTTTGATGAGTTGTCGTTTGAACGGGTGCTGGATGTGGTTGAAATTGAAAACCCAAAAGGAGTGATTCTTTCGATGGGAGGACAAATTCCCAATAACCTGGCCATGAAACTCGATCGTCAACACGTGCCCATTCTGGGCACAACAGCGGCTTCCATCGACAGGGCAGAGAACCGTCATAAGTTTTCATCCATGCTGGATGAACTGGGTATCGATCAGCCCCGTTGGAAAGAACTGACCAGCTTCGAGGAAATTGATGCGTTTATCGCTGAAGTCGGATTTCCGGTGCTGATTCGTCCGTCATACGTGCTTTCGGGTGCGGCAATGAACGTTTGTTTTGATAAAGAACAGATGCGTAAGTTCCTGACCCTGGCGGCTAAAGTGTCAAAACAATATCCTGTGGTTGTGTCTGAATTCATGCAGAATGCCAAAGAAGTTGAGTTCGATGCTATTGCACAAAACGGTGAAGTGGTGGAATATGCGATTTCGGAACATGTGGAGTTTGCCGGGGTTCATTCCGGTGATGCAACACTGGTTTTCCCTGCCCAGAAGATTTATTTTGAAACCATGCGCCGCATCAAAAAGATTTCGAAAAAAATTGCAAAAGAATTAAATATCAGCGGTCCGTTTAATATACAATTTCTTGCCCGTGAAAATTATATCAAGGTAATTGAGTGTAACCTGCGTGCTTCACGTTCTTTCCCTTTTGTGTCGAAAGTTATCAAACGTAACTTTATCGAAACTGCTACACGTATTATGCTCGATGCTCCTTACAATAAACCTGATTCTACGGTTTTTGATCTTGATTATATTGGTGTGAAAGCTTCGCAATTTTCATTC
>JAYFPP010000086.1:0-17196 GCA_034927635.1 Paludibacter sp. | reverse complement strand
ACCAGACAGCCTGTTCTACTTATATTATCTGTTAAAGATTTCTTACAATTGAGGACCAGCCACTTTCAATGCAATAGCATCTTCATTGTCGCAATACTGCTCAAAGTTAGCAATATATTTTGCAGCTAATTGTTTTGCTTTTGCAGTCCAGTCAGCTTCAGTAGGATAAGTATCACGAGGATCCAGAATACCTTCTGAAACATTTTTCAATGCTACAGGTACAGTCAGGTTCAAAACAGGAATGTGTTTTGTTTCAGCTTCCAGGATTGATCCGTCGATGATAGCATCGATGATGGCACGGGTATCTTTCAACGACATACGTTTTCCGGTTCCATTCCAGCCAGTGTTCACCAAATAAGCTTTTGCACCGTGTTCCTGCATTTTACCAACCAGCGTTTTAGCGTACATGGTCGGATGTAATGTAAGGAATGCTTCACCAAAAGCAGGCGAGAACGACATCTGCGGTTCAGTGATACCACGTTCAGTTCCTGCTAATTTTGAGGTATAACCACAAAGGAAGTGATACTGAGCAGCTTTATCATCTAAGATAGATACCGGAGGCAACACACCGAATGCGTCGGCCGAAAGGTAAATAATTTTAGAAGCGTGTCCTGCACGTGAAGGAGAAACGATTTTACTGATATGGTAAATAGGATAAGAAACACGGGTGTTTTCAGTTTTAGAAGCTTCTTTTGAATAATCAGGAGTACCGTCAGCTTTCACTGTTACATTTTCAAGCAAAGCATCACGTTTGATTGCTCTCCAGATATCCGGCTCGTTTTCTTTACTCAGGTCGATAACTTTTGCATAACATCCGCCTTCGTAGTTGAACACACCATGATCATCCCAGCCATGCTCGTCATCACCAATCAGGTAACGTTTTGGGTCAGCCGATAAGGTTGTTTTACCTGTACCCGACAAACCGAAGAAGATAGCAACATCACCATCAGTACCTACGTTAGCAGAGCAGTGCATTGAAGCAATACCTTTTAACGGAAGATAGTAGTTCATCAAAGCAAAAATACCTTTTTTCATTTCACCACCGTACCAGGTTCCACCAATTACCTGCATTCTGCGGGTCAAATCGAACAAAGTAAAGTTTTCAGAATGAAGACCCTGTTCTTTCCAGTTAGGGTTGGTTGTTTTCGAACCGTTAAGACATACGAAATCAGGCTCACCATAGTTTGCCAGTTCATAATGAGAAGGACGGATAAACATATTGGTTACAAAGTGTGCCTGCCATGCTACTTCCATCACAAAACGCACTTTCATTCTTGTATCTTCGTTGGTGCCACAGAAGGTATCAACTACATATAATTTTTTAGCACCTGAAAGTTGTTTGGTAACCAAACCTTTACATGCATCAAAAACTTCGGGTGTTGTCGGGCGATTGATGGTTCCATCCCACCACATGGTATCACGGGTAACATCATCTTCTACAATAAATTTGTCCTTAGGAGAACGACCGGTAAAAATACCGGTATCAACAGCTACTGCACCAGTGTTTGTTAACACACCTCTTTCATAACCCTCATTGGCAGGGTCAATCTCTGCCTGAAATAATTCTTCGTAAGAAGGATTGTGTAGGATTTCGAAATTACCCGAAATTCCATACTTACTTAAATCCAAATTTGCCATTTGTAATGAATTAATTGTTTTATATAACGTTTTTTATCTCCTTAATGAACTAAACACCTTCTTTAGGCGGTACAAAAATACTACAAATATTTAAAGCAAACAAGTAATTAAAGAAATATTTCTTTAATTAACCTAAAAAACTTTTTTTCAGCATTTATTAATACAGTAATATGGAGAAAAAATAGTATTTTTGTGGCTATTGTACGAATTAATACTCTTCAAACAGCACATGAAAATAAAAATAGTCAACCACTCACATCATACATTACCGGAATATGCCACAGTTCATTCTGCTGGTATGGATCTCAGAGCTAATCTGGACGAAAAGGTCGTAATAAAACCACTCGAGCGGAAACTCATCCCAACAGGTTTATTTATTGAGTTACCCATTGGTTATGAAGCACAAATCCGCCCGAGGAGCGGGTTGGCAATTAAGAAGGGAATAACTGTTTTAAACTCACCGGGAACAATCGATGCAGATTACCGGGGTGAAATATGTATCATTTTGATTAATCTATCTTCAGAGGATTTTATCATTGAAGATGGCGAACGTATTTGTCAGATGGTGATTGCGGCTCATGAACAGGCTGAGTGGGTAGAAGTCGATACATTAGAAGCAACCGACCGGGGTAGTGGTGGATTTGGGCATACCGGCGTATGAAAAAAATAACATTCTTAATTTACATAGTACTTATCTTTAGTTCGTGTGCTTCTAATAAAAAAATCAGCACCCGGGCGACCGTTCCCGTCAATCTGACAGAGGAAGAGCAACGAAACTTTGACTTCAGCTTTTACGAAGGCCTGCGGTTGAAGGAAGAAGGCTTGTATGCTGAAGCGATGGATGCTTTTCTGGCATGTAAAAAGATTGATTCTTTGGATGCAGGTCTGTTAGTCGAGATATCATTTATTCATCTTTCTTCGGGAAAAAAGGAAGAAGCACTGAGTACCATGCAACAGGCACTGGCTCTGGAGCCGGAAAACTGGTGGTACAACACGCATTTGATTAAATTGTATGCTCAGCAAAAACAATTTCCGGAAGCGATAAAGCTTGGAGAGCAGCTTCTGAAAAAAAATCCTTACAAGGAAGCGGTTTATAACATTCTGATTCCTTTGTATAAAGAAACGAACAGGTTTGCTGATGCCATCAATTTATACGATAGACTGGAAAAAATCACCGGGACAAATGAAATAATTTCATTTGATAAAATGCGTCTCTATATGGCGTTAAACTCTCCCAAAAAAGCGGCTCAGGAGGTTGATAAACTGATTCAGAAATTTCCGGGAGAAAACCGGTTTCAGATACTTAAAGGGGACATGCTTATCCAACAGGGACAAAAAGAAAAGGCCTTTGAACTCTATCAATCTATTCTTCAGAACGACCCTCAGAATCCTTATGTTTTTATCTCCCTTTCCGATTATTACAAAGTCACCGGAAACGCTGATAAATCAATGGAATATATTATTCTGGCATTAAAAAGCGGTCAACTGGACATCTCCACAAAAATGGAAATTCTGGGACAACATATTGAGAGTCTCATACGCGCAAATGGTAAAATTGAAGAAACTGAAGCGCTCTTTAAACTGCTGATCGACTACCATCCACTTGAGGAAAGCGTACACAGTTATTATGCTTCATTTCTGCAATACATGAAAAGGGAGGAAGATGCGGCAGCTGTCTATGAATCGATGCTGAATCTCAATTCTAAAAATGCTCAGACATGGTTCAGCCTGATGCAGGTATATTTCTCAAAACAGACATATCCGAAAGTAATTGAGGTTGCCGACAGAGCTATTGCAGCAACTGACGACAACCTGATATTCTATTTCTACAAAGGGATTACCTATGAACTGATGGAATTATACACTGAGGCTTTCTCTGCTCACAAAAAAGCTTTGACCCTTTTCAAAGAGGGAGAGAAGCCGGAACTTAAAAGCGATTTTTACGCCCATCTCGGGGATATTTATCTCAAGTTTGAAAATAAAGATTCTGCCTTTATCGCTTATGATGAAGCTATTAAACTTAATCCAAACAATATAATTGCACTAAACAACTATGCATATTATTTATCAATAGAGAAAACCGATTTGCAAAAAGCGGAAAGGATGAGTGCCAAAACTATTGAAAAGGAGCCAAAAAACAGCACTTACTTAGATACATACGCCTGGATTTTTTATCAACAGGGCAATTATTCGCTTGCAAAATTTTACATCGAGCGCGCCATAGATAATCTGAAAGAAAAACAAGAATCGGGAGTTATTCTGGAGCATTACGGCGATATTCTCTGGATGACCCGTGAGAATGATGCGAAAGCACTTGAGACATGGAAGAAAGCTTATGATTCCGGCTATCAGACTGAAGCACTGAAAAATAAAATTGACAATAATGGTTGGGAAAGATAACATACAATTTAGTCTGAAGTTATTGCTCTTCCTGGTACCGGTATTTGTGCTGGCTGGTTGCAAGACGCTGCAAAAAGTTAATATCGGGACGAATGAAAATAAAAGTGTCGCGATGCTGGTTGAAAAGGCTCAGTTAGCGGAACCCCGGTTCCGTACACTGGAAATCAAAAAAATGAATGTGAAAGTGAATCTGAGCAATCAGAATGAATACAACAGCCCGGCAAATTGTAAAATAATTACCGATTCGGTCATACATATTTCCGTGCAACCATTCTTTGGAATCGAGATGTTTGTTGCCAGGTTTACTCCTGATACGTTTATTTTTATCGATAAAACAAAAAACACCTGTTATCAGTCTGATTATGCTTTCCTGAACACAAAGTATAATCTTGATTTGAGCTTTGCGACTATTCAGGCCATTTTCACAAACAAACTGTTTGTTGCAGGAGAAAACCGGGTGCAGCCGGCAATGTTCAAAAACATACAGGATAAAAACGCATCTTCAGGTTTTGAATATGAAAATGAAAAATATACCGGCAGGGTTCTGTTAAATCCGGACTTCAGAATCAGTGAAGTGGAGGTAAGTGTAAAATCGGGGCCTGAAAAATTTCATGTCAGCTATACAGATTTTGGAGAAACGGGACAAGCAGCAAGCTTTCCGTATGCTATAGGAATAAAGTTATCAAACGATCTCAGGGAATCCGGAATAAGCATGAACATCCTGAAATTAATTACAGAAGAAGAGATTACGCTTCCGGAACTCAATATATATAAATATCAAAAGGGAAATATCAGCACATTATTGAAATAAAAATGCGAACAACACTAACCATATTGTTTTCTTTTCTGATCCTGACTTTGTCCATGGGTCAATCGATAAAAGAATTGGAGCAGCAACGAAAAAATGCGCTTAAACGGCTTGAAACAACCAGTAAAGTTTTGAGCGAAACAAAAAAAACGCAAAAGACTTCGCTGAACAAGCTGAATATCATCAATAAAAGCATTAAAGAGCGAAAATCGCTTATTAATCATATTGATAAGGAAATCAATGTCCTTGATACTGAAATATCGAAGCTGAATACCGAAACGAGAAGACTGCAGAACCAACTTGAGGAATACAAGGCTGAATATGTAAAGTTAATACGGGAAGCTTATATTCACCGGAGCATCTATTCAAAAATCATGTTTGTGCTTTCGGCTAAAACCTTCGACCAATCGTTTCGCCGTCTTCGTTACATGCAGGAAATAACGGCTTACCGGAAAGCCCAGGTGGAAAAGATTGAGAAAACGAAACAAGAGATTCAGAATAAGACCAACGAGCTGGCACAACATAAGCAAACTCAGGTGGTGATAAAAGAGCAAAAAAGCTCTGAGGCTCAAAAGCTCATCAAGGATCAGAAGAAAGAAAACTCTGTGTATGCTGATTTAAAGAAAAAAGAAAAAACCTTACAGGCAGATCTAAAAAAACAGCAAAAAATTGCCAACGACCTCAACAATAAGATTGAACGATTAATCGCTGAGGAAATTAGAAAAGCAGAAGAGAAAGCCAGAAAAGCCCGGGAAGCGGAAGAAAGAGAGAGAAAAATGAGGGAAGCAGAAGCAAAACCGAAAAAAAGCCACGAAACTGCGGAAACTCACGCTAAAAAAGATGAGGAAAAGAAAGTAACAAAATCTGGTTCCTCATATTCAGGCTATACCATGACCAAAGAGGAAAAACTCATCTCCGGGAATTTCTCGGCCAATGCGGGCCGACTCCCATGGCCGGTGGAAAAAGGTTTTATAAGCGGCAAATTCGGTATCCAGCCACATCCGGCATTAAAATATGTGACCACCAATAATAAGGGGATATACATACAAACGCCGGCACGGAGTGATGCCAGAGCGGTGTTCGAGGGAGTTGTCACCCAGCGGTTCTCGGTTCCGGGAAGTAATAACGGCGTGATTATTCAACATGGTCAGTACCGCACTGTATATGCCAACCTTACACAAATTTATGTACGTATAGGCGAAAAGGTGTCGGCAAAACAGAAAATAGGACAGATATATACCGATAGTGAGAGTGACAATAAAACAGAATTGTTCTTCCAGATCAGGAAAGATAAGGCGATATTAAATCCTGAGTCGTGGATTGCAAGGTAGTTGAGAATTGAAAATTGAGAGTTGAAAATGAAGAATGACAACTGAATGATGAATAAAACTCTCAATTTTCAACTCTCAACTCTCAACTTTCAAAAATCATTAGTCAATTATAATATATATGGATGAGTTAAATACAATACCAGAAGTTGATTACAGCGACAGCAACATCATCACGCTCGAAGGTCTGGAGCATGTGCGCCGTCGCCCGGGGATGTACATTGGTAAACTTGGCGATGGTTCGCATACCGATGATGGAATTTATGTGCTGTTGAAAGAAGTGCTGGATAACTGCGTGGACGAATTTCGTATGGGCATGGGAAAACAAATCAATGTTACGGTGAACGACAGGTATGTTGAAGTGCGCGATTTTGGCCGTGGTATCCCATTGGGAAAGATGATCGATGCCGTTTCAATTATGAATACCGGGGGAAAGTATGACTCAAAAGCATTTAAAAAGTCAGTGGGGTTGAACGGGGTGGGTACCAAAGCCGTAAATGCTTTGTCCAGCAAATTTATTGTGCAGAGTTACCGTGACGGACAAAGCCGCAGAGCTTCCTTTGAAAAAGGAAAAATAAAGGAAGATTCCGGTATTTTTGAAGATAATTCCTCTGAAAGAGGTACTTATGTGTACTTTGAGCCGGATGAGTCCATGTTCGAGAACTACAAGTACAACGATGAATTTATCGACACCATGTTACGCAATTACGCGTATCTGAATACCGGGCTTACACTCAGATTCAACGATAAAAAGATCATCTCGAAAAATGGGTTGCTTGATTTGCTGAATGAGAACATCACAGCCGATTTGCTCTACCCTATCATTCATCTGAAAGGCGAAGACATCGAAATTGCCTTTACCCATACCGACCAGTACGGCGAAGAGTATTATTCCTTTGTTAACGGTCAGCATACCACACAGGGGGGAACACATCAGAGTGCTTTCCGGGAGGCTGTTGCACGCACCATCAAGGAGTTTTATGCCAAAAACATGGAGTTGACCGATATCCGTAACGGGATTGTGGCAGCCGTAGCCATCAGTGTGGAAGAACCTGTATTTGAGTCGCAGACGAAAACCAAGCTGGGCTCAAGGGATATTTCAAAGGATGGCGTTTCGGTGAACAAGTTCATTTCAGACTTTCTGAAAAAAGAACTCGATAATTTCCTGCATCGAAACACCGAAACATCAAATATCCTGCTGCAAAAGATCCAGGATTCGGAAAAGGAACGCAAAGCCATTGCCGGCGTAACAAAGCTGGCACGCGAAAGAGCCAAGAAAGTAAATTTACATAATAAGAAATTGCGCGACTGCCGCGTACATTATAACGATTCAAAAGGAGACACCGAGAATTCGTGCATTTTCATTACCGAGGGGGATTCGGCAAGTGGTTCAATCACGAAAAGCCGCGATGTGAATACCCAGGCTGTTTTTAGTCTGCGTGGTAAACCTTTGAATAGTTACGGACTTACTAAGAAAATCGTTTACGAAAACGAAGAATTTAATTTGCTACAGGCTGCTTTGAACATTGAAGATGGAATTGACGGATTACGCTATAACAAAGTAATTGTAGCTACCGATGCCGACGTCGACGGAATGCACATCCGCTTATTGCTGATTACCTTCTTCCTGCAGTTTTTCCCTGACCTCATTAAAAAAGGTCATGTGCATATTCTGCAAACACCATTATTCAGGGTTAGAAATAAAAAAGAAACCATTTACTGTTATTCGGAAGAAGAACGGGTAAATGCCATGGCCAAACTGGGAGCCAATCCTGAAATCACCCGTTTCAAAGGATTAGGTGAAATATCGCCGGATGAGTTCAAGCATTTTATCGGAAAAGACATACGATTGGATCAGGTAACCCTCAAAAAGGAAGATGCCGTAGGCGATTTGCTCTCTTTTTATATGGGAAAAAACACTTCTGAGCGTCAGAATTTTATCATTGATAACCTGGTTATTGAAGAAGATGTTGACTGATGAACATTTCATGCGGATGGCCCTCGCAGAAGCACAAAAAGCTTTCGAAAGGGACGAGGTTCCGGTAGGGACGGTGATTGTGTGTGGTGAAAGAATTATCGCGCGTGGTCATAACCTGACCGAAACGCTGAATGATGTCACAGCTCATGCCGAAATGCAGGCGATTACCGCTGCGGCGGATTTTCTGGGTGGAAAATACCTGACCGACTGCACCATTTATGTTACGGTAGAGCCTTGTGTAATGTGTGCCGGTGCATTGGGATGGTCGCAAATCAGCCGGATTGTGTATGGCGCTTCTGATGAAAAAAGAGGATTTGTACGTTTTGCACCTCTGGCAATTCATCCGAAGACGGTTGTCACCGGAGGTGTGTTGGCAGATGAATGCAGTGAACTGATGAAATCGTTCTTTCAGAAAAAAAGGTAATTCAAAATAATCTCTTCCCATGCTGAAAGTTTACCGTGCTTCTGCCGGATCGGGAAAAACCTTCCGTTTGACCCGCGACTATATCCGGCTCCTGTTCGATGCTGATAAATCCAATCATCACCGGCGCATCCTCGCGGTTACTTTTACTAATAAGGCTACCGAGGAGATGAAGTCGCGCATCTTGCTCGAGTTGCACCAACTGGCAAAGGGAGCTGTTTCTCCCTATCGGGAAGAGTTGATGGAACATCTCCGTCTTACGGAAGAAGATATCAATTCCAAAGCAGCAAAAATTCTGATCAATATCCTGCACGATTATTCTTCTTTTTCCATCAGCACTATCGACCGCTTTTTCCAACAGGTGATTCGTGCCTTTGCCCGTGATATCGGAGTTCATGGCGGTTATGCCCTGGAACTCGATTCGGGACAAGTGCTTGATCAATCAGTCGACAATCTGTTCTTCGATCTGGCACAGAAAGAAAACAAACAACTATTGGAATGGCTGACGCAGTATGCCGAGGAGCGCATTGAGCAATCGGAGCATTGGAACATGCGCCCGGGAATTATCGAACTGGGTTACGAAATCTTCAAGGAAAGTTATCAGCACAAGGCTTCGGAAACTAACGAGAAACTGCATAACAAGGAATTCCTTCAGGCATACCGAAAGCACTTAAGCAAGATTGCCGATGATTTTACGACAAAAGCAAAAAATGCAGCCAACACCGCACTGAGAATCATCGACGACCATGGACTGACCACCGAAGATTTTAAGGGCAGTTCACGTTCCGGCATGAAAAACCTGGAGAAAATTGCTGCCGGACAAATGGAGCTGAAGGATTCTTTCGTGAAAATGATGGACGATGTACAACTTTGCTATACTGCTAAAACCACCCCTGCCGATAAGATTAATGCTATAGAACAGGCCTTTTATAACGGATTGCAAAGGGAAATGCTTACACTGAAAGAGCTGTTTGAAAAGGATTTCCTTTTTTATAATACCGTCTTTATCATCCGGAAACATCTCAATACACTGGGTATCCTGTCGGACCTGGCCGTGCAGATAAAAAAACTCACCACCGAACAAAACATCATGCTCATTGCCGATTCTAACCTGTTGCTCAACAGGATTATCGACAACAGCGATACCCCTTTCATTTACGAAAAAACCGGCATCTACATCGATCATTTTATGATTGATGAGTTTCAGGATACCTCGGTGCTACAATGGAAAAATTTTCTTCCTCTGATCAGTAACAGCCTGTCGTCGGGAAACTTTAATCTGGTGGTGGGCGACGTGAAACAAAGTATTTACCGCTGGCGGAATTCCGACTGGAAATTGCTCGATAGTCAGATTTATACAGACTTTAAACACGAAAATATCAAAGATGAATCCTTAGCAACCAACTGGCGAAGCGATGCTAACATCATTCATTTCAACAATGCGCTGTTTAATGCCGCAGCAAAAAATTTGCAAGAAAAACTGAATGAGAATATTTCGCCTGTGTTGCCGGCATTACCAGGACTGACCGATTTGCAGGACAAAATCAGTCGTGCCTATCAGCAAACAACACAGGAGGTTTCAAAGAAAGCAAAATCAGGCCATGTAACTGTAAACTTCATCGACAGTTCCGAATCGGACGAGAGTTGGAAGGCCATCAGTTTAAACCGGCTTCCCGCCCTGCTGGAGAAATATCAGTCGATGGGCTACAAACCCTGCGACATCGCGATTCTGGTACGTAAAAACGATGAGGAACAACAGCTGATACAGAAACTGCTGCACTACAAAACCACCCCCGAAGCTAAACCCGGTTTCAGTTACGACATCATGGGTACTGAAGGACTCATGATTGAGTCTGCTGCAACCGTCAGGTTCCTGCTGGGAATCATGCAATTGCTCATTAATCCAAACGACGCCGTAATTAGAACCATCGTTAATTACGAATACGCCAGAGGAAAAATAAAACTCTCAGAGAATGAGGCACTTTCTATGGCCGGATCAAATCACGAAGTGGATGAATCAGGAATGTCTTCTCTGTTTACTGAAGAGGAAAAGGCAAGCCTGATGAAACTAAAACATTTCTCTTTGTTTGAGATGACCGAGCAGATTATTTCATTGTTTGATTTGCCGGGTTGGCACCAGGAAGTAGTTTTTCTGCAGGCTTTTCAGGATGCCGTTTATAAATTCTCCACCGGAAAAACTTCCGATCTGAATTCCTTTTTACAATGGTGGAAGAAATCGGGAAAGAAACAGTATATCTCTACACCCGAGAACGAACAGGCTTTTCGCATCATGACCATTCACAAATCGAAAGGACTGGATTTTAAAGTGGTCATCATTCCTTTCTGCGACTGGGATCTCGACAGCAGGATGCGCAACATTCTCTGGTGCGAGACCAATGTTGCTCCTTTTAATGAGCTGCCTTTGATGCCGGTTGAATATAGTTCCCGACTGGGGGAGACAATTTTTGCTGAAGATTATTTCAGAGAAATGATGCATACCTATATTGATAACCTGAACATTGCATACGTAGCCTTTACCCGGGCAAAACATGAGCTTGTCTGCATGTGCCCCCTCCCCAAAAAGGACAAGAACGGCAATGTTTCCGCCAAGACATTATCCTCGCTGATGTATAACTGCTTCCAAAGCTCTCAGGTGGAATTTCTGACAGAACATTTTCATTCCGAAGAAAACACCTATGAAGCCGGCACCGATACCATATATGAAAGCAGTATTCAGCCCGTGAACGAAAACACTGAGAAACTTCGCGACTACCCTACTCCTGTACCGGGAAACCGACTGAAGATCAAGCATAAAATCGGCAGCATCAACCGAGAGCAAATTGATGTTACAGAGAATCCGCTTGATTACGGTAACCTGATGCATGAAATTTTCAGTCGCATGAACGGCGAGGAAGATGCCGCCAAAACCATCGACAGCTTTATCCGTGAAGGTAGGGTAAATGAAACGGAAGCAGAAGAAATCCGAGCAGAAATTATCGCATTTTGGGAGATGAGAGAGACAAAGGAGTGGTTCAAAGAAGGTGTGCAGGTTTTGAATGAAACGACGATATTAACTCCCGAAGGCTATCAGTATCGCCCCGACCGGATCATTATTGAGAGAAATAAAGCAACGGTAATTGATTATAAATTCGGAGAGCATGAACTTCCCTCCTACGAACGACAGGTAATAAATTACACCAACCTCCTGAATCGTATGGGTTATGAAACCAGTGCCTATTTGTGTTATGTGAAATTGAAGAAGGTGGTGGAAGTTAGTTGAGAGTTGAGAATTGAGAGTTGAGAACGATTAAACAGAGATTAATAGCTCCCGGTTTTATCGGGGGGATTAATGGAAATATTTAATCAAATTGATTAATAAATCCCCCACCAACACCGGCAATATTGATAATAAATTATAAATTTGAATGATAAAATTAGTGATTTTTGATTTGGATGGTACCCTGCTGGATACCATTGAGGATTTGGCAAACGCGACCAATCATGCGTTGAAACAATTTAATTTTCCTGTGCATGAGGTGGCAAGCTACCGTTTTTTTGTAGGCAACGGCGTAAACAAACTATTGGAACGTGCGCTCCCCGAAGCACACAAAAATGCCGATGCCATCTCAATGTTGAAACATGAATTTCTGAAATACTATCTTATACATGCCGAAGACTGTACGAAACCATATCCAGGCATCCCCGAACTACTGACCAAACTTTATAAGGCCGGCTATCAGCTCGCTGTGGCATCCAACAAAATGCACGAGGCGACTATCGAATTAGTCGGGCGTTTCTTTCCGGGAATATCTTTCACTACTATTCTGGGTCAGCGCGAAGGCATTCCGGTAAAGCCATCACCCGCAATCGTGGATGAGATTGTGGAATGTGCCGGAGTAACAAAGAGTGAAACCCTTTATGTCGGGGATTCGGGCGTGGATGCCGCAACATCCCTCAATGCCGGAGTACCATTTGTCGGAGTGCTGTGGGGTTTTCGTCCGCAGCAGGAACTGGAAGCTGCCGGAGCCACAAGATTTGTGGAAAAACCGGAGGAAATTGAGAAGCTGGTGGGATAAGAACAACTTCCCTATGCGGATCAAAATGTCTCATTGCGGGAACATTCCGGCATATCTTCCCTAACGGCAAATTCTTTATCGATGTACAGATGCTGAACTCATTTAAAGTGATACCGGAATCCCAGTGAAAAATTCCCCGTACCGATTCCCTCAAGATTTTCCGAATCAAGTTCAATTAATTGTTTGTTTCCATTATCATCAATACTGATTTTACTCAATGTCGCAGAGGTCGTTCCAAAATGCAATAATGCTGCAAAATTTTTAGAGAATTTATATTCCATCTCTGCTCCAAAATAAAGGCCGAATGTACTTCCCTGTGCTGTATAATAGTAGTTGGTTGAGAAATTCTCTCTGGCGGAATAACCAACATAACCCATTGCAACCGCCATATTTATTAATAGCTTATCTTTTGAAGTCAGCCTCACAACATACATGGGTGCAATGAAATTAATTCTATCGCTGGCAGTCAAAATGCCTGATAGCGTTTCGTTTCCTGTTTGATAAGTTGCAGGAACATCATCATTTGATATAAAACCGGAGTACATCAGGCCTATACCATTGTAGTCATTAAAGAAATATTGATAAGATGCTCCAACGGACAATCCCGATTTTCGTTTTTCAAGAAAATAGCGTTGAAATTCATCAAGTTCATCACTGATCTTGGCAGTGCGATAGCCATAGCCCGCTTTTACATCAACATTCATTGTTGGCAAAGTTCTTTCGGGCTTAATTCTTTTTACTTCCGGTAATTTATAAACATCACTGATGGCACCAATCGTATCCTGCTTAGAATTGTTGATACGAAGCAGGGTGGCAGTCATCTGGTGACATGTACTTCCCCAGAAAGAGGGACGAATGTGCTCCGACACATAAGCTGCATTACCTCCAACTTTGTACGCTTCTTCTTTAATTATATTCACCACCGAAACAGAATCACAATTTGTTGAAGCTCCACCATCATATACACTTACTATTCCCAGGCTTTCCGACGAAATTGGCACTTCCGATTTATCAAAATACACCGCAACGACTGTTACAGAATCCTTTTTAGGATATGTTTTCATAATCATTCTGTTTACAACAGGTGGCATGCACGAATAAAGGAACGCGCTAAGGAAAATTAAGATTGTTAGTTTTTTCATGGTGGTAAAAATATTGTTCTAATTAAATTCGGAATATCGAAACAAGTCTCTAATAAATGGGTTTGCAAATTTCGCGAAAATAGTAAAAAAAAATGACTGCTGCCTCCGACAACCTTTTTTATTCCGATCTACTCTTTTGTATACTCACGATTATCCATCACAAGATACCAGGTGCTTCCCGACATCGTTGGCTCTTCATTGATAATTAATTTCTTAAATTTCCATCGACTTTGGTCCATACACCGATGAAATCTACATGTTCAGCAATATTGCTTTTTTCACAACTTAAAAATATGAATGTGGCCAATAAAATTATAAGTGATTTTTTCATGATATATATCTCTCTAAAAACATATTACAGAACGAAATAAGCTCCAATTGAGTAAGTAAGCAGAACTGGAGTTTTTTGCATGGCGTCAGGAAAAGCCGGACCCCGATTGAGGACATATCCCAATCCTATTTGAGCTGAATTGTTTTGATATGTTTGTTATTTCTATATCAATTTGATATGGACTTATAGCCTGTAAACAAATCCAAGCCCACCGGATTCTGTTAAACCAAAGCTCAGTTGTGATGTTGCTTCTTTTTGCCTGGAATTATAGATAATAACCGATTTTTTATAATTATTCTCAGCTGCAATCCCAAATATCAATCCGACTGCAGTCCCAATTCCGCTTGCTAGCAACACGGTGTTATTGCCTGTTCCACCTCCTAATCGTGTACCCAAATCATATCCAAAAATAAAAGCGCTGGGATAACCAATAACATAGCTGATTACTTCCATAGTTCTGCCGTTATTAAATACCTTTAATGCAGCGGCATTTTCTGTTATCATTTCTTTGGCAGCGGTATTACTTAATTTCTGACTATCTAACCAGAAACCGTTTATATATCTCAGGCTATCGGCCTGAGCAAAAATGCTGCTACCTGTAAGCAGAAAGAAAAAAAGCAGGTTAAATGTAATTTGTTTCATAAATTTATTTTTTGATGTTAATGTAATTTTCTGTTTATTTCCGACAAGTATTCTCATTCCAATCTACTCTTTTGTATACTCACGATTATCCATCACAATATTCCAGATGCTTCCCGACATCTTTGGTTCTTCATTGATAATTAATTTCATAAATTTCCATCGATATTGGTCCAAACACCAATGAAATCTACATATTCAGCAATATAGCTTTTTTCACAACTTATAAGTAAGAATGTGGCTAATAAGATTAATAAGCCACTGACATAAAAATCAGAATAACCGCTTTTTTCATACGATTCGACTTGTTTAAAATTACTATTTTAGTTGTTAAACTTTTAATTATGCAATAATACAGCAATTTTTATGAACAAACTCTAATTTTTTTCTCATTTATTTCTCATTTATTTCTCATTTAATCCTCATTTTTTACATCATAATGTTATATGTTACACATTTTTGGTCTATTTACTTCAAACTATCAATAATAAAGTTCCGATATACTTTTCTTGTAAACAATTATCTCCATTAGACTTAAAATAGCCATGTTATACAAAAACCGTTGGCAAATAGAACTGTTCTTTAAATGGATTTAACAACATCTTAAAACAAGGTCCTTAAAAACAAACCCCCATAAGTTCGTTAAGAAACTTATGGGGTTGTTTTGTTTTATCGTGACTAAAAATTACTTCTTAACAAACCTATGGATGTCAGTTTTACTATTGCAGGTTACACGTAGCGTATAAATACCCGCTGCAAGGTTGTCCACATTGATTGAATTTTTGTTGATAGTACCTGTAAGCATCTGCGTACGGCCGGTACAATCTACAATTTCCAACATTTCGATTTCTTCCGGATTGTAATTGAAATTTAAAGTGTTTATAACCGGATTTGGATAGATTACCCGATTCTTATTGGTCAAATCCATATTATCGGAAGATAATGTGTAGAATTCAACAACGTACGGATTAGTTGCTTCACCATAATTACTATCCGAAATATATCCAAGTGTATTATCAGTAGCAACCAATTCATTGCCGCTTGTAGGATCGTAACATTTGAACGTTATTTTTTTATTTAAATCAGTTACACCATCTCCTAAAATAGTCATATAGGCATAATGTCTGTTTGTTGTTGGATCTGGAATTAGATTGATTGTACCCCGGCATCTATTGTCGATAAATGCGGCAACCTGCAAATTCTCATTCGCTATTTCCAAATCGTCAATTTTTACGATGGCTGTAACGGTCATGTTTTGTGGATACTCATATTCGTTATAACTCCAGTACATAACCTGATCATTAGTCACTTTTCGCTTCACGTTTAATTTTGAAATGTATTGCGACGGATAAGTCAGCGTTCTTGTAGATTCACTAGCCGAATTCAACATATATCCTTGACCCGGAACAAGGTATTGCAGGCTGCCATTCCAACTACCGCCAGAATAGGTTGCAAAACCAATCTGACCTTTTATCTGATCACCTTCAACAGCATTAATTGAACTTAAAGCTTCCTTAACCGGCGTTACAAACTGAGGTACATACCCAATCCAGTTCCAACCAGCATTAATTATTATCGGATAGTCAACCGGTTTGGCCATAGAACCAATAACTTTAACTGATTTGGGCTGACCCGAGCGAATCAGATACATGGAGTGTTGATTGATGGAAGTCAGAACACCTGACCAACCTGAATTTACAGCAGAATAATTTGTAAATGCAGTTTTCGACTTCATAATGATTCCATCGGTTTCCAAACCTGACTTAATTTGATCGATCAACGAAGGTGATGAATTAACTACATTGGCTGAAATCCAGTTCCAACCTTTCCTGATCGCTAATTGTTGTTCCACTTTATCGATTGCATTAAATATTTTAGCAGAGCTAACACTACCGATTGTTGAACCCGAAGAGAATGTTAAATCACCGCCTACAACATCCACTCCCGGATAAATACGTCCTGTACCGGCATCCCACAAACTAAATGTGAGTGCTTTTCCAGCATCTTCTTCGTTCCCGTACACATCCATGTACAACACGTAGCTATTGAGCGTTTTACTAAATTGAGGGCTAACAATCCCTACACATTTTGTTCCAATAAATGCCGCCAAAACATCTTCGGTATCTTCCTGATAGACACCTTCAATTTGAATCTTACCAATAATATTCATCGACGATTCAAAATCGTAAGGGTTCACGGTCCAGTCAGGACGCGGACCGGTAACTTTTAAAGTAACAGGCAATACCTCATCGATGTTCTTACTTCCTGTAAGGCGAAGTTCACACTCGTATGCTCCAATATTGGCAGATTCATCAACCGTGAAAGTCAGGGTCGTTTTTTCCAATGGATTAAGTGTTCCTGTTGTTTTATTCACAGATAACCAACCCGGCAGACCACTTATGACATAATTTTCGTATTTACCGGAGTTATTTGTT
>JAYFPP010000285.1:0-10380 GCA_034927635.1 Paludibacter sp. | reverse complement strand
CATGGATCCATAAATGCATAATTGTCTTTTGCACCGTCTGTAACAAACTTAATCTGGCTCCATGTTTTTCCACCGTCAATACTTCTTTTAACTGCAATATCAGTAGGACTTTTGTCTCTCCAGCTTTCTTTCCTTGCTTCACAGGCAGCTATAAGCGTTCCTTCTTTGGTTGTTACAATCACTGGTATCCTGAAGGTGTTTACCCCTGCTTCACCAGCATTAAAGACAGTATATTGAACAATATTTTCGTCCTGCCCCAATATGTATCCCGGAAAAAACAGGATAAGCATGATTAATGCAATGAACGGTTTGAGGACAGTTTTAAGAAACATCATAATTTATATTGTCGGTGTGATTTTTTTATAAAAGAACTTTGGTTTATTTAATAAATTTACCTATTGTTTTATCAACTACTACAAAATAGATTCCTGCTGATAGATCTGAAACATTTAAGGATCCTCCACGAATTGTTTCTTTTTTTATCAATTCGCCGGAAATATTGTAAAGACTAATTTCGCTTGCTCCTTCAGTATTAGTAATCAAATAAGTTTTATCGGAAGATAAATAGCATTTCAAGTTGTTATTATGGGATAATTCTTTTGTAGATGTTGGAGTAGTACTTTCGTATGCTCCCAAATCAATTAATTGATCATAGATTCGGTTTTCACCCTTTAGGTCGGTAGTAATGAGGGTGTTTTTAGCATTGTTACCTGCGTTTATTAATACAGAACCAGAGCTTGCTTCCCATTTGTAATTGTAATTTGTAATATCAAAAGTACTTGAAAATGTAGTTGGATCGAAAGCTGACAGTACACCTGCAGTAGTACTTGGGTTAGTGAATTTTACCATTGAATTGTCAGTGTTAAGATTTATCAACGTTGTGGGATTGATAACGTCGGCAGAATATTCCGTAACATTTTGAAGATCCTGAATGGCACAATGGCTTAATTTTCCCTTGTAAAAAAGAATTGTGCCGTCAGGAGCATATCGCGTAATAAACAATTGTTTCTTGTCAGCATCCGGCTTAATTGCATCATTACCCCATATAACACTATTGTATATTTCTCCCGCTCTTAAAAGAGTTTCTCCGGATGAGATTCCGTCCAGAGAAATACCTCCTCCATTACCCTGTGCGTCTTCGCGTTGGGTTTTGTTTCTCACAATTGTGCAGTTTGTTATGTATCCCCCTTGTGTCCATATTCCACCCCCGTTTGCATATGCTTCGTTATTAGCAAGTAAACAATTAACAATAACAGGATAGACACTCCCGTCCGTAGATGAACTTGCGGCAATACCTCCTCCCGAATTACCTCTTGCGAAGTTATTGATGAAAATGCAATTTTTAGCTGTTCCACCTTTATTCATATTAAGACCACCTCCAATGCCTTTTGAGCTGTTGCCGGCAAAAATACAATTTTCGACAGATGCACCAGCGTCCAGAGCGATTCCGCCTCCTGTGCCAACTTCGGAGGTGCAATTTAATATTCTGCAGTTCTTCAGATGCATTTTAGGAGATAAATATCCCCCTCCGCCATTCCCGGTTAAGGTTCTTGCATCTTTGATGTCGAACCCGTCGAAACAGGCATCTTCTGTCAATCCGCTTTGGTTTTTTAAGACAAGTCCATTGCTGTTTTTCAGAATAGTTCTGTTTTTGATAAAATCTCTTTGTTCAAGTGATGTTTCCGTTGCGTTAAATCCGCCATAAACATATACACCAGATTTCATTATATATTGTCCTGTATAAATATCAGAGGCCACCCAAATCTTGTCTCCCGATGTTGCTGCATTAAGTCCTTCGTTAATAGTAATAAATGCTTTTTCCCAGGAAGATCCATCTCCACCATTGTTTGCAAAGCCGTCGACGTATATGACTTTTGCAAGTGCTCCAAATGTTATTGAAAATAACAATGTTGCAATAAGAGTTAATTTGATAATAGAAGCTTTCATAAGACTTTATTTATAGATTAATATTTTTTTAGAACAAAATGATTTGCATAGTATATGAGACTTAATCAACATGCGTGGAATGTGAAAAGGCCCTTTGAATAAATTCCCTTTAGCCGGTTGCGAAACAGTTCCGTCACGATGCAGATAGCCAAACCATTCCTGATTTTCTCTATCAGGGAAGAACTTGTATACGTAATCATTTATTTTTTTGTGCATTACCAGATATTTATTGTCCCCCGTTGCTTCGTAGGCATAAAGGGTTGCAATAATAGCTTCGGTTTGTGGCCACCAGAATTTCATGTCATGAGCATAATCCTGAGAGGGGAAATTTTTGCAGTCTACAAAATTGGTAATTCCTCCGAATTCTTTGTCCCATCCCCATTCCCATGACCAGTCCAATATGGTTGTTCCGGTTTTTATCAAGTCAGGATCCCAATTTCTGTATTTAGCTTCTTCTAATATGAACCATGCTGTTTCTATACAGTGCCCCGGATTAATTGTGCGTCCCATGTTTGTATCGATAAACTCACCATTTGAACCAACGGTTTCAAGCAGCGCTTTGAATTCAGGTTTCATAAAATCCCTCTTAATCTCGGCAATTGATTCGTTTATTTGTTGATCCAGTATGTCGCTCTGAATGGCTTCTCTTATTCTGGAAGCGGTGTTAATCAATATCATACACAAAGAATGTCCCTTCAGTTGAAAGTTTTCTGTGTATTTGGGGCTAAGTGCACCCGGTGTGTTTTTGTAATAAAGGATATGGTTGAATAGGTTCAAAGCCTTTTTTGCATAAGAATAGTCACCTGACGCAATTGCGTATTCCGACATTGCAATGGCTGCAAATGATTCCGAAAACAAGTATCTTCTTTTTCTCAAAGGAATTCCGGATTCTGTTACTTCAAAAAACATTCTTCCATCTGTGTCAAAACAATATTTCTCAATAAAATCAATTGCAGATTTTGAAGCCTCTAACCAAACCGGGTTTTGTTCTATATGATTATATGCATGAGCAAAAACATAGCCGGCTCGCCCCTGAAACCATACAGATTTTGTTGTATCCATTAGACTTCCATCTTTATCGAGACAAGTATAGAAACCACCATTTTTTTTGTCTAATCCGTATTGAATCCAGAAAGGGAGAATGTTGTTAACTAAATCATCATAATATTTACCGGACCATTTTTCAAAATATAATATATCTTCCATGTAATAATTTTCGTGCGTTTTTTGTATGCTGGGGTTTAATGTAGTAATTAGTATGAAAGTTGTTTTTAAAATTTATTACAACGATCGAAGAAATTTATTGCCTCTAATTCTTTTTTCATCGCTAATTCTTCCTCTTCTGTCAAATTTTGAAATGGAGTACGGTTTTTCCCGAGATCCAGCCCAATCAGCTTCATTATTCTTTTTCCTCCAACAATATTTCCTCTGTAATTGCAAATAACATTGATAACCTCCTGTGAGAAATTCTGGCTTTCCCTTGCTTTTTCAAGATTACCCGCATTCCATGCCTCGATAATGCCTGTTAATTCACGACCATTATAATTTGTTGTCCCTCCAATTCCACCCTGAGCACCACCCATGGCTAAAGCAGGAAGTATTGTTTCATCCTGCCCGTGAAGCATGTCGAATTTTCCGTTGGCATACAACCGGCACTGATTGTACTCGTACAGACTTTCATAGGTATACTTGATTCCCGCGAAATTTGGAATTCTTCCATCTACAGCTTTCAGGAAAGGCAACATAGGAAGGAAAACGCCGCTAAGTGCAGGGATGTGATAAAAATAAAAAGGAAGTTCCGGTGCTGCACAAGCGATTTCTTCGCAATATTTAACCAATTCTTCTATTCGTGCAACTTTCGGAAAAGGACTAGCCATCGCTCCTATCCCCCAAGCACCAATTTCCTGAGCATGTTTTGCCAGATTATAACTCATTTTAACGCAAGTGCTTCCTACATGCACAATTACTTTGAAGTTTTTGGGAGATACTTCTATCCATTTTTCTGCCAGTATTTTGCGCTCTTCTTCGGTTAACATATATCCCTCTCCTGAAGAACCATTTATAAATACACCTTTAATACCGTTTTTTTGCAGCATGGCAGCATATCGTGCTATCGGTTCCGTGTTTATTTCACCATTCTCATGAAATGGTGTAAAAGGGGCGTTGATTAATCCGTTTATTTTCTCCATATCGTTATTTTATATTTGTTTTATATGAATTTTATTAACAGTGCAAACATAAATAAAATATTTTAATAAATAACACGCTTAATGAAAAATATTTGTAAATATGTTGTAAAACATATCTTGATTTGCTTCCGAATAATTGTTTTGTTACTCTGTGGTTGGAGTATTTTTACAAACATCAGATTGTTTAAGAAATATATTATATATTTGCACGTGGAATAAAAAAAATATTTATTATGAAACATTCATTGATAGAGGAGATTGAACTTGGCTCAAAAAATGCAGTAATGAAGATTAATATCATCAGACATTATATAATGTATGGTGATAATACACTCTCTGAAATAAGCAAGGAAATGGATGTAAGTGTGCCTACCATAACAAAACTTGTATCAGAATTAATTGAAGAGGGTTTTGTTATTGACTTTGGGAAACAAGAGACCAACGGTGGACGGAGACCTAATATATATGGTGTGAATCCAGATTCGGGTTATTTTGTTGGAGTAGATATTAAAAAGTTCAGAATTAATATCGCTTTGATTAATTTTAAAGGAGATATAATTAAATCAAAATATAATATTCCTTTTGTATATGACAATACCCAACTTAGTTTTGATGTGTTATGTAAAACAATCAACGATTTTATTAACGGACTATCCATGCCCAAATCAAAGATTCTGAGTGTAGGTGTGAATATGTCAGGCCGTGTGAATACCCGTACAGGTCAAAGTTATAGTTTGTACTTTTTTAATGAAACTCCGCTTACCGAAATATTGCAGGAAAAGCTTGGATTGCATGTGACAATTGATAATGATTCCCGTTCTATGGCTTATGGTGAGTATATAAATGGAGTTATTGAGAATGAGAAAAATATTTTATTTGTCAATGTTAGTTGGGGTTTAGGTTTAGGGATCATCACTGATGGAAAGTTATATTACGGCAAGTCTGGTTTTTCCGGTGAGTTTGGTCATACTAGTGTGTTTGACAATGAGATTATTTGTCATTGTGGTAAGAAGGGATGTTTGGAAACTCAGGCATCAGGGTCTTATATATACAGGCGTTTCATGGAAAAAATTGCTGAAGGCAATACTTCTGTTCTTGACAAAAAAATTAAAAAGGGAGAAACGATAATTCAGGAAGATATTTTAGATGCAGCCTTAAAAGATGATATGTTGGCAATTGAACTGATTGAAGAGGTTGGCAATACTTTAGGAAAACATATAGCCGGACTCATCAATTTGTTTAATCCCGAACTTGTTGTTATCGGTGGAGCTATTGCTGTCGCTGGTGATTATCTGCTTCTGCCTATAAAAAGTGCTGTTAAGAAATATTCTCTCAACCTGGTAAATAATGATACCTTAATCAAACAAAGTAAATTAGGTGATGAAGCAGGAGTAATCGGGGCATGTATGCTTACCCGCAGTAAGTTCTTAGGTCTTATATGAATGATGTTTTACGCCAATTCCCCCATCTGTTTTTTAAACAATCTTGCCGCTTTCGCATTGTCAATTTTTCCACATGGGCCTGAAATACAGCCACCCTCACAAGCCATTACTTCAATGAAATTTCCCGGAGCTTTACCTTTTGCATAGGCACGAAGCAGGGCTACATTCTTTTTGTTCAGATCAGCCACCTGAACAGGTTTCACTGCCACATTCGGATACATCTTCTGAACGGCAGCGATTACTCCTCCGGCACGCGCAAAACCTCTACCTGTCATTGGGGCTGTCTCCTTATCGTTGTCCATTTTCTCCGGTTGAATGTTCATGCCGGTGAAAATCGAATCAACTTCTTCAAACGTAAGTATATAATCAATGCCGGGATGATCCATTACTTCTTTTCGTTTTCCTACACATGGACCGATAAATACGATTTTAGCATCAGGGTATTTTTCTTTTGCCATTTCGATGGTATAGTGCATAGGAGAACCGGTATGCGACACGTAAGGTTTCATTTCAGGTATATGTTTTTTTACAAGTTCCATATAGCTCGGGCAGCAGGAAGTGGTCAGAAATTGCTGCCCCGATTCAAGTATTTCCTGTAATTCAGCTCCCTCGCGTTTGGTAGTCTCCATGGCACCATAGGCAACTTCCATCGCTTCGGTAAAACCAATCTGTTCTATTGCTGATGTAATCTCTTGTATGGTGTTGTCGAATTGTGATAAGATTGAAGGAGCTACAATTGCAACTAATTGTTCTCCATTTTTTATCGCTGTCAGCACATCAAAAATCTGTGAAACTTCATATATTGAACCAAACGGACAGGCATTAATACATTTGCCACAATAAATACACTTGGTTTCATCAATATGTTCGATACCGTTTTCATCTTTCTGAATTGCCTTTACCGGACAGGATTCTTCACAGGGAACCGGTATGTAAACTATAGAATGATAAGGACATGCATCCTTACATATACCACAATTGATACATTTGCTATGATTGATATGCGCCTGACCGTTTTCCATGAAAGTTATAGCGTCTTTGGGACAGTTCATGGAGCATGATTGTCCAACACAGCCTTTGCATAAGTTGGTTACAACGTAGTTGGTTTTGACGCAGGCAGTACAAGCTTCATCAACAACCGTCAGGATGGTTTTTTTTGTTTCTTTTCTTTCTATCGCACCATGTGCATAAACTGACAGAGGAGTCAGTTCATCTTCCTCTTCATCGATGGCATAACCGAGGATCGGAAGCATCTTGTACTTTAATATAGCCCTTTCCTTGTAAATGCAGCACCTTCCACGGGTCTTTGCATCTTTGGGCCTCATGTTGACCGGTATCCGGTCAATTTCATCTAATAACCGGTTTTCTTTGTAAAGAGCGACTAATTTTGCCATGAGTTCACGGCGGATAATCATTGTGTTGTTAACAAACGCCATCGTTTTTTATACCTTTAGTTTGGGGCTGCAAAGATAAGATAATATTTTTGATTAAGGAAATATTTCTTTAATTAAAATGTAATTATTATTCAGAATAAATTTATAAACGAATCGGTAGCCAGTGAAATCAATACAAAACACCTATGCTATTCTGAAGATACAAGTTACGAAAAAATTAAAAATATATTTTGATTATTAATTTAAATGCATTACCTTTGCACACGCTAAATGAAAAATGGCCCCGTGGCTCAACTGTATAGAGCATCTGACTACGGATCAGAAGGTTACAGGTTAGAATCCTGTCGGGGTCACAATAAGTTAAAAGAGTTGCAATTTAATTGCAGCTCTTTTTTTTATTCAATCAATTTCTAAAAGTGTTCAAAGAAAAGAACGCAGGAGAATTTTTATAACTTTGCAACATCATTTTTTTATTTTGCATCTAATGTTTGTATGTGAATGCTTATAAAACTCCTGATATGAAAAAATTACTCCTCCTTTTATTGCCAGCCTTTCTGTTTTCAGCCTGCGAACAAGCAGATGTGAAATTAAAAGAAGCTGAACCTATTCCTCTTAAGGCAGGAATGGAAAAAAGAATTCAACAGGACAATGAATTTGCCCTGGATCTTTTTCGCAAAACGATTGCTTCTACTGATGAGAAAAATGTATTTATTTCTCCTTTAAGTGTTAGCATCGCATTGGGAATGGCCTGGAACGGTGCAGATACTGAAACCAAATCCGAAATGGCAACTGCACTGAAAATGTCGGGCATGACCGTTGACCAAATCAATGAGTATTATCAGATCATGCAGACGGCTTTGCCTGGTGTCGACCCTTCTACGAAATTAAACATCGCCAATTCTTTGTGGTACAAACAGGGATTTGCTGTCAAGAATGATTACCTGCAGGTGAATAAGAATTACTTTAATGCTGAAATCCGCGAACTTGATTTTGGTAAAGCAGGAGCTGTTGATACCATCAACGAATGGTGTGCCGATAAAACCAACGATTTAATTAAAGAACCGCTCGATCAAATTTCTGCCGATGCCGTGATGTACCTGATCAATGCGATCTATTTCAAAGGGATATGGGTGAAGAAATTCGACAAAAAAAATACTTATGAAACGAATTTCAATGCTGAAGGCGGTAGTCAGGTGAGAGTGAACATGATGCAACTATTGGATACTTTTGCCTATCATCAGGATGATCTGGCACAATATATAGATATGCCCTATGGAAACAAGGCTTTCAGCATGACTGTCATATTGCCCGTTTATGGAAAAACCACGAACGACGTACTCAATGCACTTGATTTGCAGAAATGGGGTAATGTTGTTGAGAATATGACATCTCAGAAGGTACAGGTCAATTTTCCTAAGTTTAAAACAAAAGGAAAATACGAGTTAAAAGATCCGTTGATGGAAATGGGTATGTTGAAGGCATTTACTGATGAAGCTGATTTTTCCAAAATATCTGATTGGGAGTTAATTATTTCCAGAATAATTCACAGTACTTATTGTGATGTAAATGAGGAGGGGACTGAAGCTGCTGCGGTTACTATTATTGAATTTGAAACGACAGGCATGCCCGAATATCCGCTTTTTTATGCCAATCGTCCGTTTATTTTTGTTATCAGAGAAAAAAGCACAGGCGTCATCTTGTTTATGGGTAAGATGGGACAGGTGGAATTGTATGAATAATCATTTTTTATAGATTATATTTCAGGTTTATTGTTTAAAGCCTGCTTTGGTTAAAATACTGAAGCAGGTTTTTTTATGTTGATAAAATCCATTCATAATATTTTCGTAAATTTGCACGCAAAATTTTAAAAGTCTGCTTCATGAACAAAATCGTAGGAAAAGAATATTTCTCAGAGAATGTCATTAAATTTGAAGTTGAAGCGCCGCTCATTGCTAAATCTCGCAAAGCCGGTCATTTTGTGATGGTAAAAGTGGGAGCCAAAGGTGAGCGTATTCCACTGACCATTGCTGATGCCGATATCTCCAAAGGGACCATCACCCTTGTCATTCAGCGCATGGGCGTTTCGTCGACCAAACTTGCTCAGTTAAATGTAGGCGATGAAATTACCGATCTGGTAGGCCCGCTCGGTAAAGCTACGCACATCGAAAACTTTGGAACAGTGGTTTGTGCCTGCGGAGGTGTGGGAACAGCACCAATGATGCCTATTGTTGCTGCGTTAAAAAAAGCAGGAAACAAAGTCATTACCGTGTTGGCTGCCCGCACCAGAGAGTTAATCATCCTCGAAGAGCAGATGAAGCAGTATTCTGATGAAGTAATCGTGATGACTGACGACGGCTCCTACGGTACCAAAGGACTCGTGACGAATGGTGTTGAGTCGGTGATCAACCGCGAAAAAGTGGACTTATGCGTGACCATCGGTCCGGCAGTGATGATGAAATTTGTAAGTAAGCTCACGGAGAAATATAATATCCCGACGGTTGTTTCCCTGAATACCATCATGGTGGACGGTACCGGCATGTGCGGTGCCTGTCGCGTGAGTGTCGGAGGTAAAGTGAAGTTCGTTTGTGTTGACGGTCCCGAGTTTGATGCCCATCAGGTGGATTTCGATGAGATGTTAATGCGCCTTGGTGGATATCGCGATATTGAGCGTGAAGATATGGAACGGATGCAATGCAAAGCGTAATTTATTTCACCATATAAGTCATATAAGACATATAAGCTTTTTTTTAACAACCACAAAGATTAATATCAATTATAACCATTTTCAGACATACTCTTCAGTGACTTATATGTCTTATATGGTAAAAAAGAAAACAATATGCTGAATCTAGCTGAAGAAAGAGCACAGGAATGGCGCGCCGAATTACGTGCCTCGATGAAAGCCAAAGAACGAACTGATCTCCCCAGAGTGCATATGCCAGAACTGGATGCTGAGATAAGAAGTCACAATAATGCAGAGGTTAATCAGGGGTTGACCCCGGAAATGGCCATGCTCGAAGCCAAACGCTGTCTCGACTGTGCCAACCCTACCTGTATGGATGGTTGTCCGGTAAGCATTTATATCCCAAAGTTTGTGAAGCAAATTGAAGTGGGTGATTTCCTGGGAGCCGCTAAGACCCTTAAAGAAACTTCTGCTTTGCCGGCAGTGTGCGGACGGGTTTGTCCGCAGGAGAAACAATGTGAAGCTGTCTGCATTCATACCAAAATGAAGAAGGAAGCTGTGGCAATTGGTCATCTCGAACGTTTTGCGGCTGATTATGAGAGAGAGAGTGGCAATATCTCTGTTCCTGAAGTAGCAGCTCCAAACGGCATCAAAATTGCCGTGGTTGGTTCGGGTCCTGCCGGACTTTCTTTCGCAGGTGATATGGCCAAGATGGGTTATGATAT
>JAYFPP010000163.1:0-9034 GCA_034927635.1 Paludibacter sp. | reverse complement strand
TTCTCTTTCGTCGTACCTTACCAGCATTCCCTGCATATTATAAAGATGTGCAGATAACTTTTCGGCATATGCAGGAAGTGTGATCTTCAAATCAGACTTATCGAAATATGCCCTGAGTCCAAATAATTCAGCATCATCCAGGCCTGTAACCGACTGCGTTATACGGCACGGAACAGCATTGGCCATCCGGTCGGAAAGGGCTGCTCTGACAATTCCCGGAGCATTGCCGTACAATTCGGCAAGCCTGTGGTTTCCTGTTGGAAGACTTTTTCCTGTCGGAGAGAAGATGATAAAACGGGAGCCATCAGGTACATTCTGAACGATCATCTGATAATCGGCATCGCTAAGCATCATCCTGATTTGATTAGCCTTTACATTCTTAAGACTGATGTCCATTGCCGAAACAGCTTCGAGCGCCTCCAATACCAGGTTCCCCTTTTCAATACTCAAGGTACTGCGTACATCTTCTATTCCGGGAGCTCTTGCAGGCATTCCGGCGATAGTCGTATCTCCTTCAGTTAGTAAGATAATATTGACTGTCGACACAATATCCTGCACAGTCATACTATTATCGGTATAAGTATCTGCTGCCCTGAAATTGTAGGGTTTCGGATTTTCCCTCAAAATATGATTCAGGGTGTGTTGCACATCGAGGATATTGATTTGCTGATCGACATTGGCATCACCGCTACTGAATAACAGTTTGAAAGGAGCCGTCGACCAGGCAGCCGGACCATTATCCTGCCGCAAGGTAATCTGTTCACCCGAAGGAATCATCCATCCTTCATTGTTCCACCAGTTAAGCCTGTAGATGCTGTTTGAGTAGTACATATGCGCAATGCCGTTATTACCACTTATCAGAGTGAAAGACGGATTGTAATCAAACTGCCGTGTCCCGTGATTATACCGTGAGATCATCGGAAGATTCAGTACCGGCGTAACCGTGAGCGTAATAGAATCAACCTGTATCTCCTGATTCTGAAGATTCAGGCTGGTAATAAGCGGCGACAAAGCCTTTGAAAGGCTAAGTTTCCCATACGACAAATCCAGCGTATTCAGCAAAGGGAAGCGGTCGGCAAAGACAGCAACCTCACCTGTAAGTTGATTCTTTCCGAGATTCAGCTGCGTCAGACTGTCTGCCAGCACAGACATCCCCTGCAATGAATCGGCATATTCCGTAAGATTGACAATCAACTGATTGTCATACAAATCCAGCGTTCTCAGTTTCGTGAGAGAGAAAAGCGACTTCGGAAGATTTCCCGTTAGGTGATTACCGCGAAGCGAAATTCCTGCAACATAACCACGGTTGAAAGTCACACCCGGCCAGTTGGCAGCAATAAGCACATTCGATCCTGTTTTCCATTTGGTGTTCCAGTAACTGCCTTTGGTCAGCAGATATACTTCACGCAAAACGGCATAGTCGTGGTCGTCGATGAGCGGCTGTACGATATGCATGGAATCGCTGATCTGCATGTTATTCAACTCATTGCTTTCCAACAGGTAATTCTGAATATCGGTCTTGGCCACGAAACGGGTGTACCGGATGGTATCGGCAGGAATATTAATATTGAAATCAACAAAATAACTGCTGTCTTTTTCCACCGACCTCCAGTTGGATTGGGCTGTCAGCGACATAAGTCCTTCGAGTCCGGCATTTCTTGCCAGCAATAGTTCATCGCGTATCCACGTAGCAGGAGCATAATCGCCCATATTGGTAATTTTCACCCTGACGGTAATGGCATCGGCAGCATACATTTCCTGCGGATAAATGATTTGTGTTACCTGCAAATCGGGTAAAGTCCGGATAATAAACGAATCCACCGGACTCTCGATACTGTTACAACTACCTCTTGCCAGCACTTTCCAGTAGTAAGCTTTGCCATATTTACAGAACGAAGCGTTGGTATAAGTACTTCCGGTAATTCCCGAAAGTAATGCCTGCGTTGGAACCTGCGTTTGTTTTTCCCATATGTACAAGTCGTACACGGCATTAGGAACAGGTGTCCAACCAAAATTCACCGAGATAGATTCCATCAACTGATTGTTTTTCGGTTGAGTGACCGTCATCACACCTTTCAACTTCGGCTGAATATTAAAGGTATAAGTCATCAGCCGGAAATTACTTTTCCCTGTACTGAAAACCGCATATACAAGTTTATTCGCCTGAGTAGAATCGTTGGTAAGTGTCATGGAAGGTATTAACTCATTCCCACTGAGCTGGAAGCTGCCTTTATTGTCGGTCGCAGCGGGGTCATATTCCCAACGGAAAGCGATGGCCGGGCTGATAAGTTTAAAATCAACCGAATCTGTTGCCGTTTCACTGCACACCAGTTGCGAAGTCATGGTATTCAGCACATTGATATCCAGCGGATCATCGAGCAACTGAACCACTACCCCGTTAGTCTGCATTTTCTTCCAGAGTTGCAGTACATCGTCCATATGTGCCTGTGTAAAAGTTCCTGTGAAGTTGATTACCGGAGCTGCTCCCTGACCATCGGCCGAGAATAACAGACGGTAATTATTGTTTTGCATTTTAGTCTGCAGTGTTTCCAGCATAGCTGTTGAAACATCATTCACATCAAACACAAAAGTCTGACCCGCAGCAACCTGTATTTTCAAATCACCTGTTACGGCTGCCTGAGAAAACACATGGATCATATCCACCACATCCGTGAAGTTTTTAACTCCGGACTTATTCTTATCAAGGGTAAATGTACCGGAAACTTTCCATGTCGATTGTTCGCCGATATCCAGCGTTTGCTGTATGGAATCGGCTTTTGCTCCCAATGTAACTTTCAGTTGCACCGTGTACTTACCCGATTGGGCATACTGATGCAGCGGATTACGTTCATTGCTGACCGTTCCGTCGCCAAAAGTCCAGTGATAGGCATCCGCATTTTCGGTTGACAGGTTATGGAAATACACCCTGTTAAGGAATATATCAGGGAAAAAGCTGGCAAACACCGAACTGGTATCGGCCTGTACCCTGATAGCTCCGTTTTTAGCCGGACAATCAAGCACATTAGTTCCCGATTTTACTTCTGTATTATTGAATAAAACCGGCTGGCTTGTTCCCGATTCCCATGCTTCGGTCAGTGTCACGGGAATGGTCATCAATATCCCCGACGATCCGAAGAAAGAAGCATTCGTTGGTTCCGAGATATTGTAACGGAAGGTATTGCTTCCGAGGGTATCACACATAAAAGTGTGACCGTTTTTACGGCTCGACAGGGTACTGTTGGTATAATCCACCGCTATCCCGGCAGGAAAAGTAATGTCAAATACTGCAGCATTAACATCGATATTCTGATTGGTCAGGTAAACCGGGAAAGGAATCGTTTTGCCCAACTCGGTCGTCTGCGTGAGAGCAGTAAGATTGTATTTCACTGCCGTTCCGGTATTCGGTTCACCGGGTGCTCCCGGCTCAAAACTGAATTTCCCCACAATGGTATCATTCATTTTACCGATGGTAATGTACAGCGGCGAAGTAGTCTGAATAAGCGTATCGGCAGCATACCAGCCTTTGAACACAAAGCCGGTGGCAGGATACGGATAAGAATAGAACCGGTATCCCTCCACATTCTCATAGGTACTATAACTGAAGCTGCCTCCTTCGGCCGGATCAGCCAGAAAAGTAACAGTATGTTTCGGATTGATAGGATTCGGTTCACCCGGGTTCGAAGGATCGTAAATATAATAGGCCGTCAGTCGCACGCGGCGGGCAGGCATATAATAATTAAATCCGGCAGAGGAGGATACGATGGAATCATTTTCCTTCCAGTACAAAAATCTGAATCCTGTATTGGTATAGGCTTGTATCCATACACGTGCAGCTTCGGCAAAACTGCCACCTCCCGACACACTTCCGGCCGACTGTTCGCTTACTCCGAGCGTAAGCATAAACAGATTTTGCGGTTCCGGAGGATTATTGGGGTCGTAATCCGGTGATGTTTGTGCCCATAGACTAAGATGGCTGCACAACATCAACAGAACACCCATGGTTAACTGTTGTAAGTGTTTCATGGCCGTATGTATTAGAATACAACAGACTTATAGATATCAGCTCCTATTTTTACCAGATAAACGCCTTTAGGCAGTGGAATCAGCGTATTTTCACTTATCGTAATTTGTCCGGAAATCTTCACGCCGTTAAGTGTGTAAACAACAACAGATTTGCCCACTTCGGTCGTAACCATCAGTTTCCCATCGACTGTTGACACAAAAGTTTTTGTTTGTTCTGCTTCCTCATTTCCTGTTGGTGCTTTTCGTATCCTCAGTTCGAAGCGATCATTGAAAGTACCGGCGTTGGTCGTAAAGTTATAGCTTTGTGTCTGCAAATCCGTTTCAGTGTTCATCATCTTATCAAACAGTACCACTGCCCAAGTTTCATCCGGGAGTAATTCATCGGCACTCAACAGATAAGTTCCTGCACTTCCCGAATAATATCCGAGCCTGATGATTCCGTCAGTCAGCGGTCGTTCATTGATGGCATAACGGTTATTTTCCGGATCAATGGAATAAAGTTGCGGTACCTGCATATCGTCGCTCAGGAACTTAGAGGCGTCACATTTCATTTCATAACTTACCGAAGCCAGTTCATTGATTACCACACGGCTTTTGTCGGCAAACTGATCATTGGCGATGCTCAGGTTAATGAGCTTCCTCGGATTTTCAGCGACACCCTTCACTTTAGCAGGTACACCCGAAGGACCGGTGGTTGGCAAGGTAGCCGTATTGATTCTGCCAGCCGGAACAAAGCTGATCTGTGTCAGGTCTTCCGGTTTCTGAACAAAAAATGCTTCATAAGGCTTCACAGCATATTTATCATCCACTAATGAAATTGCGCTGTAGGTATTGTTGGAAGTATTCCACACAGTAATTGGCGCCGTACATTCAATATAACGGGAGTCATAATAAGATGGATACGGATTACCCGTAAAATTCCAGCTTTTATTTGCCTGAAGAGCAGCCGGATAATCGGTCAGCACAGTGGCACGTGTATCATAAATAAAAAGATTATTTTTCGTGGCTGCCGTGGCGGGAACAATGAGTTGAGTGGTGGTGCTGGCATTGAAAATATATCCTTTTCCGGCATGCAGAATGCTGTCGTTGGTCAGATTTTTCCAGTTACCGCTGCCGCCATTGAGAGCGCGGGTGGCGCCATCGTAGGTTCTCACCACAAAGAGGGCTCCGTTGCCGGTGCGGATATTGGCAACTGCTACATCAAACGGGAAAGAAAGGAAATACCATTTATTCCCGTTGATTTCGAATTTCAGTTTGATATTATTGGCCGACATGGCAGGACAATCGTTGATAAGACTGCCCCAGGCCGGGGTTCCGTTCAATCTGTTTTCTACCATAAAATTATCCACCACAAAGGGAGCATTCCCTCCGACAATCAGACTTCCTGTGTTCAGAATCGTCACATTAGGGAAACCGGTGGGTCGAACATTGAAATTCAGCGAAAGAGCGCCACTGATAGGGATTTCCTTCATTTCAGTAGTATAGGAATTGATGGTGGCAAAGAAACTCCAGATATTGGCCTGTTTGTACATGGTGGCCGACCAGAAAGGCACTTCGAGCACACATATTGTTTTATCCACTCCATCAAACGGATCATTGGGCAGTACCGGAGGGGTGGGTTGCTGACAGGTAATCTTCTTCAACGCGCTACAGTTGTCAAAAACATCCGAATTGAAATTACTCAGTGAAGGAGGTAATACCAGTTCCACTAATCCGCTACGATAGAAACAGGCATATCCCACACTAACAAGTTTTTCGGGCAAATCAATTGTTTTAAGGGCGTAGTTATTGTAAAAAGTATAATTGCCTATGGAAGTTATATTATCCGGTAATTCCACATAAGCAAGCTTATAACATTCTGAAAAAACATCATTATAAAGGGTCGTAACTTTTTGTGGAATGACGATCGAATCAAGTGAAGAGCAATAATAGAAAGTCTGATACCCAAGATAGTTCAGTGAATCGGGTAAATTAATATTTTCCAGCGCATAATTATACATAAATACATAATTATTGATGCTGGTCATGGCGTCGGGAAGCACTACATCCTTCAGATATACACATTCATAAAAAGTATAATTATTAAGCACCTTCACTTTTTCGGGGATATTGATACTTAAAAGATTATAACACCGGTAGAAAGCCTGTTCTCCGATGGTTTGCAAACTATCGGGAAGGATAATTTCAGTCAGGAAAGTCTTTTCCCTGAAATGACTGTTAGGAATATCAGTAACATCCGTTTTAGAAAAATCGAGGGAAATCAGGTCAGGAAGATTTGTTTTCAGCAAAGCCATATCGGTACTGTTCATCGGTCCCGTAATTTTCAGCTTATTAACATCTTTCAGATATTCGGTTTGTTGCAGCAGCATATCTCCCAGGGTACCTGCAGTAGTCATATTGATCGTAATAGAAACAGGAACATCTCCACCGATAAGCACGTAACGGTTCCAGTTGCTATTCTCACGGTAAGCGGTTTTCGAAGCCATCGGCACATAAAATATCCTGAGATCGCCGAATGAATTATCAAAAGCAGGAGGAACAGGACATTCCACTTTTCCTTCAATAAAATGATTGTTGTAAAATGCCTGATATCCTATGAAAGTAACTTTCGCAGGTATCACCAACTTACCGGTAGCTAAAGGAATGTTATAGAAAGCATAATTCTCAATGGTCCTCAAACTATCGGGAAGTGTAATTCCGGTAATGGCATTACAGTTATGAAAAGCGGCATAAGGAATGTTTTGCATCTTTGGAGGGAAAACGAGATTACCCCCAAGAGCATTACAGTTATAAAAGGCATAACTCTCAATGGTCATCAGAGATGGTGGAAAAGTCCCTATAGTGGTCAGCTTTTCGTTATAGGCAAAAGCGTGATAGCCGATATTGATCAGACTATCCGGCAAAACAATCTCTGTCAACCCGTCACAATCATAAAATGCAAAATCATCGATGATGGTTGCTTTAGAGGGCAAAATTACTTTCGTCAGACTTTCTTTATCATAAAAAGCTGAGTTTGGGATAGCTTTGTTGTTAATTTCAACAGCTGAAAGGTCCAGAGTACTTATCACCGGAAGATAATTCCGGATAAAATTAAAATCGTTGCTGTTCATAAAACCCGTGACGGTAAGGTCGGTAAGCGTGGCGCGTTCAGCTTCGGTAATTGCAGAACTTAAACCACCTTCATTAATGTCAACTGTTTTTGATGTTTGAGAGAAACCAAACAGTGCGATGCACAAAAACACCGGAAGGAAGATTGATTTTTTCATGAGAATTCCTGTTAATATTATTAGATTGTAAGGATTTTACGCAAATAATCAGGACAAGTCAGGTCAACAATGCAATACAAACACAAAAAAAACATCAGCCAACAAAGGTAATCTTTATTGGCTGATATAAAACAAATCCGAACGGAAAAATGTTTATGTTTTTTATGAATTCTGAAGTTTATTTCACAAATTAACCTTTCCTCACTCTCCCGCTTCCCGTCACATTTGCATCAACAGAAGGATTGCCGTAATAAATGACACTTCCGGAGCCGGAAATGCTGGCTTCGAGGTCATTAATCACACTTACATAAGTATTACCACTTCCCGAAATCGCACATTGTGCCGATTGAACTATCATATCTTCAAAACGGATGTAACCGCTGCCTGATATCAATGTTTCCAGTTCATCAGCAGTTCCTGATCCGAAAATTCTTCCACTGCCCGAGATAGTCGCTTTTAAATGGTTGTACTCACCATCACTTTGCAGTTTAATATCCCCGCTACCTGAAATTTTTAATACGCGTAGTTTATTAAACGCATCATTTGCAATCACATCGCCACTGCCCGAGAGCAATATCGAATAAAGGGTATCGGGCATGGTAACCACCACCGTTGCTTCGGTATGTGTAACACTCATATAAACCGGAGAAGTTTTGATAATGAGTTTCCCGTTGCTTACCCTGACGTCCATGTATTCAATCAGGTTCTCATAATCCGAAATTTCCACCTGAAAGGTAGTTCCTTTGTTGATGATAACATCGGCATAGGACTGTAGTTCTATCGCCGTAAATTCATCCTCCACACGTACCGTTTCACTGACAATCTCACCATCGCCTATCACAAGATCCCATCCTGAAACACAGGAGGATGCAACAAACGACACTGTTACCAGCACTAAAAATAATTTGACAAAGGAAGTTCTGAGGGATTTCAGCATAATGGTGAACATGACAATGATCATGGCACCCAATCCCAGGAGATCGTACATAAAATTACTTAAATTTGTTTTCATAAATATTTCTGTGTTGTTATATTTTCGAAACAAAAGTAATTTCAACAAAATAACAACACAAAATAAAAAACATCAGCACAGCAGATTAGCCTTTGAATGACTGATTTTGAACGATGAAGGAAGATTAAATTTCCAATAAATCCCATTTCATAAATTTGTTTTTAGCAAAAAATAGGTAAGTTTGCATTAAATTTTTGAGAATGCCCGACTTCACATCCATAGAAAAGCAATATATCCTCGAGTTAAATCAGGGTTCCTATCGTGCTTTTGATGCTTTGTATTCGTTGTATTCACGACGGCTATATGCTTATGCCCTTAAGCTAACGAAATCGCATCAGGATGCAAAAGAGATTGTACAGGATACTTTCGTAAAGCTTTGGCTTAACAGAGAGCATGTGTTGCCTTCGGAATCTTTTCAATCCTACCTTTTCACCATTTCAAAGAATACCCTCCTGAATAAAGTACGTACGGTAATCAACGCCCCGGTTTTTGTTGATTATCTTGCCTTCATTAATGAACAGGGACTTTCGGAAAATAATATTACTGAAGAACTGGATATCGATGACTTCAGAAAAAAACTGAACGATGCCAAGCAATCATTATCGGAAACACAACTCAGGGTTTTTGAACTCAGCAAAGAACTCGGCTACAACAATGCTGAGGTAGCTTCGCGCCTGAACCTGAGTGAACAAACCGTAAAAAACCAGCTTTCACTTGCCTTAAAAACACTTCG
>JAYFPP010000077.1:0-1813 GCA_034927635.1 Paludibacter sp. | reverse complement strand
GCCTGAAGCGGTATAGTTGTTTATTCGTACAAAACGGGCGTTCTCTTCGGGGTGAATGGCTGAGAATTTATTCATATAGGCATATTCTCCCTGATAGCGGAGTTTGTCGACCGCCGAATCGCCTTCGATGCGGAGCATGGCGGTGCCATGAGCGGGCACGATGGTTTCGTAATATCCGGTAAATTGTCCCAGATCGGTATGTGACCACAGATCACGGACTTTCGCTTTTTCACTCAGTTGAATATCGTTGAATCTTACCCGGATGACTTTATCGCTTTCGCCGGAATTGTACAATGCTACGGCACGTACTTTTCCATGGGCTACTTCTATCGGTTTGGAGAAAATCATGGATTTATCGTCGCGTGCCACTAATTCAGCCTGCAGGCCCAATGCGTCCTGATTAACAGCAATAACTTCGGCATTCTTCAGAATATCTAATGAAGATTGCCGAATCCCTGCAAAATTACAGCCTATTACCAGCGGCGAACTCATGATGGCCCAGATGCCGAAATGTGTTTTTTCTTCTTCGTTGTTCAATCCCCGTCCTAACTGCAACATATCCATATCGTTGTATTTTCCCGGAGAACAGTAGGGCGCGAGATAGGTATTGAGTTCGACGATGCTGTGAATAGAGCCGAAATTGTCCCATATATCGCCGGAGATGCGCCACGAATCGGCCACATCTCGTGCCCAGGTTCCGGGGAACGACCACCGGCAGATATTATAACGCAGATCGCGACCGAGGACGGTTCCGAGACTGTCGATGATTTTTCCCACGCGGGTGTAACGTTCCTGCTCATTGAGTCCCTGATTGATGCCACCGCAATAATCCACCTTAATAAAATCGTAATTCCAGGTATCGAAAAATAGCTTCAGGTCCTGCACTTCATTTCCGTACAAACCGGAATATTTGCCCGACTCATCGCCTTCGTTGAGCGAAGCACAGGTATGTTGTCCTATTTCGGAATAAATGCCGGCATGCAATCCTTTGGCATGGATATAGTCAGAAACTGCTCTCATTCCATTGGGAAATTTGGTATTCACCCGCAGATTGCCGTTGGCATCACGTCCGTTAAAATAACCATCATCTATATTTACCCAGTTGTATCCGTATTTATTCAAACCCAGCGAAACAAGCGAATCAGCTGTTTCTTTCAGCAGTGCCTCGTTAATATTCACCCGGTTGGCATTCCACGAACTCCAGCCCATCAGGGGCTGTTTTTCGCCGCCGAAAGCAGTATTGAGTACATAAGTGGACTGATAATCGGGACTCACTGTCAGCACACTCATGCCACGCGGAGGTTTGGTAAACTCAACCGAAGTGATGTACATCTCGCGCGGGTTAACCAAGGTGGTACTTTTATGCGCATGAAAGGCCATTTTCAGTTGATTGTTTTTGTCGCGGAACAGGCAATGATGACCTGCTCCCACCAAACCGGCAGGTTTCCGTAATACCGGATTGCCGGCGTATTTCGTCCAGCTTCCCGCCAGATTATTGGTAAAAGCATAACCTACACCGTAGTTCTGACTGCGATAATCGTTGGCCGAGTAAGTCAGGTAGTAATAACCCTCGTGTTTGATGCAGAACGGTCCTTCGTTGACCTTGCCCAGATCGGCTTCCCAACCGGAAGTATTTGCAGCAAAACAGAGCCGCAGCGTATTGGTTTTGATAGTTTTATAATCATTTTCCAGTTCGGCCATCCAGATGGCATTTCCATCGGTAAAGCGCACAAAAAAGAGATAGGCTTTGCCGTCATCGTCGATAAAGAGCGAATTATCGATTCCCTTTTCGGCGAACATCGGTTGCTGTACT
>JAYFPP010000194.1:0-52084 GCA_034927635.1 Paludibacter sp. | reverse complement strand
TTTAGTGATGAGTGATAAGTGATGAGTGATGAGTTTGCGAATGGGATTATACAACAATATATTAAACGATTATGAACAACTTTAATTTTTATAGCCCGACATTCTTTGTTTTCGGCAAAGAACGGGAAAAAGAAACCGGTAAGTACGTGAAACGCTTCGGAGGGAAGAAAGTACTGATTCACTATGGGGGTGGTTCTGTTGTAAAAAACGGATTGCTTGATCGTGTAAAAAACTCACTGTTGGCAGAAGAAATCTCTTTTGTTGAATTGGGTGGAGTTGTTCCCAATCCCCGAAGCGGTCTGGTTTACGCAGGGATAGAAATCTGCAAAAAAGAACAGATTGATTTTATTCTGGCTGTGGGAGGCGGTAGTGTTATCGACTCAGCTAAAGCAATTGCTGTTGGAGCACTATATGAAGGCAATTTTTGGGATTTTTACACAGGAAAAAAGATTGAAAAGGCCTTGCCAGTCGCTACTGTTTTAACTCTTACCGCAGCTGGCAGCGAAGGATCTACAGGTTCAGTGATCACGCACGAAAATGGTATGCTTAAACGTGCTGCCAACAGCGATTTGATACGCCCGGTTTTTTCTGTTTTAAATCCGGAATTAACCTGCACATTACCTCCCTATCAAACAGCATGTGGCGCCACAGATATGATGGCACATGTGATGGAACGTTATTTCACCAACACAAAAAATGTTGAAATTACCGACCGGATGAGTGAAGCAGTATTACTGACCATCATCAACGAAACTCCCAAAGCACTCGCCAATCCCAATGATTATGAAGCCAGGGCCAATCTGATGTGGGCAGGCATGGTGGCACATAATGATTTGCTGGGTGTAGGCCGCGAACAGGACTGGTCGTCGCATCAAATGGAACATGAGTTGTCGGGATTGTATGATGTGGCTCATGGCGCCGGTCTGGCGGTAATGTTCCCTGCCTGGATGAAATATGTTATGCACCACGATATTTTACGTTTTGCTCAGTTTGCAGTGAGGGTTTGGGGTTGTGAAATGGATTTTCAACATCCGGAAAACACTGCCCGTAAAGGCATTGAACGTTATGAACAGTTTGTATCATCCATCGGAATGCCCATTCGCTTCTCACAATTGGGAGCTAAAGCTGAAGATATACCAACGCTTGTCAAAACAATGGGATTAGGTAGCAGAACGCTTGGAAGTTTTGTCAAACTTACTGAAGCTGATGTAAAAAACATATATGAACTGGCGGTATAAAAACCTGACTTCTCACTCACAAAACATTCCTGTTCATTATATCAACAAAAGTTTTCTCCATAATAATATGTAAATAATTTTCATATTAATGTCACATAAAAGTCTTCATATAACTCCTGAAACTATTCGTTTGAATATTCCTCTTCCGGCATCAAAAAGTATCAGTAACCGTGCGTTGATTCTGAATGCACTGGCTTACAGTCCGTATGAGATTGAGCATCTTTCTGATTGCGATGACACCCGCGTCACTGTTAAAGCACTTGACTCGAACGACACAACCTTTGACATAGGTGCAGCCGGAACTGCTATGCGGTTTCTTACAGCATTTTTATCGAAAACGGTTGGCGAATGGGTGATTACCGGCAGCGACAGGATGAAACAACGTCCGATAAAATTACTGGTAGAAGCTTTGAATAATCTCGGAGCCAGGATTGAGTATATGGAAAAAGAAGGGTTTCCACCGCTGAAAATATATGGCAGTGCGTTGACGGGAGGCGAAATTCATCTGAATGGAGGAGTAAGCAGCCAGTATATTTCAGCTTTAATGATGATAGCTCCTTATATGCAGAAAGGTCTGAAAATCATTCTTGAAGGTGAGGTAATTTCGGTTCCTTACATTCATATGACCATGCACATGATGAAGGATTATGGCGTAAATGTCGTTTACAAAAATAACATCATCGACATACAACCCCAAACTTACCGACCCATCCGCTACAAAGTGGAATCAGACTGGTCAGCTGCTTCTTACTGGTACGAAATTCTCTCTGTTCAGGGAAAAGGTGAAATCTTCCTGAAAGGATTAAACAAAAACAGCTATCAGGGCGACAGCAAAGTGGCAGAACTCTTCGAACAACTTGGAGTGAAAACTGTTTATCAACAGGAAGGAGTTTTGCTTTCGGCAAACAACAATTACGTAGCAAAATTCGAATATGATTTCGTCAATCAACCCGATCTGGCACAAACATTCGCTGTAACATGTTGTCTGAGAGGCATTCCTTTCCTTTTTAAAGGAGTTCAGAGTCTCAAGATAAAAGAAACTGACCGTGTAGCAGCACTGATTAATGAACTTGAAAAATTGGGTTATGCCTTATCAGAACCTACTGAAGGACAGCTTGAATGGACAGGAACAAAAATTCAGAATGATTTAAAAGAGAACATGCCATCGATAAAAACCTACGAAGATCATCGTATGGCCATGGCATTTGCTCCTGTGGCGCTTACACGACCTGTCATCATAGAACATCCTGAGGTGGTAAGTAAGTCATATCCTGATTTTTGGGAACATTTTGAAGCTATAAAATAAGGTAACTGGTAGTTTCTACCCGATTACACAAAAGATATTACCCCTGATTTAAATTCGCAAACTCGCCTTTTCAAGGCTCAAACAGCGCGAATTTAAATCAGGGGTAATATCTTTTGTATGTTAGCGGGCTTTACTCAATCACAGTAACCCAGCCATAATTATCCGGTTCATCCCCGCACTGTATGGCATGCAGTTTATGATAAAGTTTGTCGCAAACAGGACCGGGTTTTCCGTCCTTTGAGAATTTATACGTTATTTTTGTGTCATAATCATCGATACGTTCGATCGGACTGATTACAGCGGCAGTTCCACAAGCACCCGCTTCCTCAAAAGTAGCCAGTTCCTCCACCGGAATTGAACGTTGTTCAACCTTCATACCCATTTCCTCGGCCAACACCATCAGACTTTTATTGGTAATTGAAGGAAGAATAGAGGTTGATTTCGGGGTTACATAGGTATTGTTTTTTATTCCGAAGAAGTTGGCAGCACCACATTCGTCGATATATTTCTTTTCTCTGGCATCGAGATAGAAAATATTGGAATAGCCAAGCTTATGGGCATGTTCTCCTGCCACCAGACTGGCAGCATAATTTCCTCCTACTTTATATTTTCCGGTACCAAGAGGAGCAGAACGGTCGTATTGCCTCATGATAACAAATGGAGTGGTAGCAAAACCTCCTTTGAAATAAGGACCAACAGGAGCAACAAACACAATAAACAAATATTCGGATGCCGGCCGGACTCCTAACTGGGGGCTTATTCCAAAGAGAAAAGGACGAATATAAAGTGATGCACCTGAGCCATAAGGCGGCACGAATCTCTCGTTTAACATGACAGCCTTCACCACCGCTTCCTGAAATTTCTCCAACGGAAGTTGAGCCATTAAAATACCTTCGCAGGAATTTTGCATACGTTTAGCATTCTCATCCATACGGAAAATCCTGATCTTTCCATCTTTTCCACGAAAAGCCTTCAATCCTTCAAACACTTCCTGTCCATAATGAATGCATGTTGCTGCCATATGCAGGTTCATATATTCATCATCATGTACTTTCAAATCGCCCCAGGATCCGTTTGAGTAAGTGCAACGGACATTAAAATCAGTCTTCATATAACCAAAACCCAGGTTACTCCAATCAATCTGTTCCATGTGTAATATTATTTAGGAGTTCTAAAATTCTTATTGCAAAATTACTGATTATTCATCAGTTTAACAATCTTTTAATATCAATATTGATTCATTTCCCATGTTAAAAAGCAAATCAATGATACTTAAGTTCTTTTGAAAGCCAAATTTCTGTGAAAAAACCTGGTAATATGAATGAAGATCAGTGATAACATTTTCTTTTTTGGGATGAATTGCTTCCCGTAAATCAATATATTCGTTATGGTAATCAGCTTCATACTTGTCCGTCAAATTAATTTCGGGATGAATATCCAACAACATTAACATTTTTTCCTGCAACGCTATATTAAAATCCCACAGGAAATTCCATTGTTTTTCGTAGCAATAAACCAGATCGTCGGCATAATATTCAAAAAAAGGGCTCGACTGATATGCCGACAGAATTGCCTTCCAGTGGTTTATCTTCCAATTACCATGATCAGAAATCCGGATATCCTTAATAAGCGTCTTATTTGATGCAGACTTCTCCACCGGAATAATCAGATCCATTACACCATTCGCCGTAGCTATGGTACACCTGTTCCTGTAAGTCTGCTTTACAAAGAAATCATGTTGTTCCAACAAAATTTTATCGGCATCAGAAAGTAATATATAATACTCAACAGGCGCCAGATAAGCCGTCGAGAAGCAATATTGCTTTACTTTAGCTCCCCCCCCTGTCGGGTTACAATTACCTTGTTGCATTTTTAAAGAAACGGTTGAACCTGATTTTACCATTAAACCAACCTTTATCTTTATCCAACGACAACCAAACAACCACCGGACGACCTACAATATGGTCCTCCGGAACAAAACCCCAATACCTCGAATCCGCTGAATTATGACGGTTATCTCCCATCATCCAGTAATAATCCATTTTAAAGGTATAATATTCCGTTTCAACCCCGTTAATCACAAACTTACCATCTTTAACGATCAGAGAATTCTTTTCATACACCCTGATAATACGTTCATACATAGGCAGATTATAATCATTTAATTTGATGGTTGCACCTTTTTTAGGAATATAGATTGGTCCGAAATTATCGCGATTCCAGTTAGTACGGGCACCTAAAGGAAATACGTCACCACCTAGTTCATAGGGCTCAATACTGATTTTAGTCACGCCCGGAAATGACTTCATTTTCTCCAGCATTTCAGTAGTCATAGGAAAATGATAGATTGGATATTGAGGATCCATACCCAGATAGGAAATTAAATGCATGTCATACTGAGCATTCAACATCGACCGGTCTTCTTTACTAATTCCTAATTTTGTAAGCATTTCCGAAGATAAAATCTTACCATCCGTTTGAACATAATAATTATACTGAATCCCCTGATGGTCTTCCTGCGGATTATTGTTGACATAAATCTTATTGTTCCTTATTTCAAACATATCACCGGGGATACCTACGCACCTTTTCACATAGTTTTCCCTTCGATCTACCGGCCGGTAAACTATCTCTCCGTATTCAGATTTCTTAGCCCTTACAATTTCTCTACCAGCAGCCATACATGCATCAGCATCAGGCTCAGCATTTGGATTTTGCATTTTCAGACTGCTGTATCCTTCGTAGTAACAACTGATATAATAGTCCGGATTTTGTTTATTAACCGGAACTGTATCTCCTGTCGGAAAGTTAAACACCACAATATCATCTCTTTCAATTGAATCAAAGCCTTTTAACCTTTTGTATTCCCATTGTGGGTTTTCCAAAAATGATTTGGTATTTATCACAGGAAAAGTATGCTGAACCAAAGGAAACGAAAGAGGAGTATTGGGTACTCGGGGTCCGTAACTCGCTTTACTCACAAACAGAAAATCCCCCACCAACAGACTCTTTTCCAACGAAGAAGTCGGAATCTGGTAATTCTGAAACAAATAAGTATTGATAAAATACACAGCCACCAGTGCAAAGACAATGGCATCCACCCATCCCATTACTGCCAGTACCGTTTTATTTTTCGATTTTTTCCACCAGGTCCAGGGAATGAATTTAGTGATGAAGGCGTCAAACACGATTGGTAATAGCAATAACCACCAATAATTACCTACCCATACAATGAAAAGGATGTAAATTAAACACCACACTAAAGCTTTGATCCACTGTTTCATGGGTTGTTGAAAACGATTGCTGTTTATCTGTTGCTGACTCATAAGTGATTTTATTTAAAATCCTGATAATTTATTTATAATGCCGATATTACTCCTATTCAAATTTAAGTAAATCATTCATCCCCAAAAAACCTTTTTTTCCGGCTGTAAACTCAGCAGCCACTACAGCTCCGAGTGCAAGTCCCTCACGGTTTTTTGCCTCATGAGTAATTGTTATTGTATCCACATCACAGTCGTAAACAATGGTATGAGTACCCGGAACCTGTCCTTCACGAATGGATTTGATGGCAATTTCTTCAGGCACAGATGAAGTTTCCTTCGACCATGAAGTTTTTCTTTCCAGATTTTCGAGGATTCCTTCGGCAAGTGTAATGGCCGTGCCACTCGGAGCATCCAGCTTCTGGGTATGATGTACCTCAGTCATTTCCACATCATATTCAGGAAAACGGTTCATCAATCTGGCAAGATATTTATTTACGGCCATGAAAACATTGACTCCTAAGCTGAAGTTTGAGCTCCAGAACAGGGTGTTTCCTTTTTCCTGAACCTCATTTTTCAATTTCTGCAGGTTTTCAATCCAGCCTGTTGTTCCACACACCACAGGCACTCCCGCTACAAATGCCCTGCGGACATTTTCCTGTGCTACCGCTGGCATTGTAAACTCTATAGCGACATCCGCGCTTTTAAAAGCGGCAGATTCAAAATCATCTGTATTATCCACATCAATGACCGAGACAATCTCGTGTCCGCGTTCTTTAGCAATGCGTTCAATGGTTTTACCCATTTTACCATAGCCAATCAAAGCAATTTTCATATCTTAATTAATTTTTTTTCATTCATCACTTTGAGACGTGGCATACCACGTCTCTACATTATTCGTTATTCGCTATTCCTTATTCGCTAATACTGCTGTGTCCCCAACAATACCAACGTACAGGCTTCTTCGAATGCAATACCGTTTTTCTTCAACAGAGACTGAAATTCCGGATTTTCAGTACCAGGATTGAAAATCACCCTTTCAGGATTTAATGCTATTATATAATCATAATAGGAAGGTTGATTTTGCGGGCCCACATAAAGTGTTACCGTATCAATATCCTTATAGTTTTTTCTTTCTGTATCAATGGTTTTCCCAAAAACCACATCCGGTCTGAGACCGAGTAATTCTATCTCGTGACCATGGCTTAACAATCTTTCTGCCGCTTTATACGCATAACGTTCAGGATTGCTGCTTGCCCCTATAATCAATGTTCTTTTCATATCTTCATTTTTATTATGAACCTTCTCAACTCAACCTCCGACTACCCCATCAGAAAGAAATCCAGCGTTTCATAAATCTCCTCTTTGCTCGCTGTCTGATTGATTTTTATCTCTCCAATATCCGACAACAAAGTAAAATTTATTTCTTTAGATTCGTTTTTCTTATCGTGCGTCATCAACTCAAACAGCGTATCATAGTCCTTGCAATCAAAATTAAACGTTCCGTAATACTCTTTGATCATGTATTTCAACTTCAACAAGTCTTCTTTTGGGAAATTTAACTGTGCAAAAGATAAATACAACTCACACAGCAATCCCCACATCACCGCATAACCATGCAAAACAGGACGGTTTACACGATAGGAGAAAGTTTCGAAAGCATGTCCGAAAGTGTGTCCCAGATTCAGTGCTTTCCGGATATTATGTTCATGAGGATCTTTCTCCACAACCTCCTCCTTGATCCGTACACTTCTTTCAACCAAAGTGCGTAATTCGTCAAATTCAATCGTTTCAAGATTAAAGGAAAGGATGCTTTCCCATTCTTCCCGACTGTCAATCAGTGCATGTTTTACCATTTCAGCATAACCCGAACGAAGATTTTGAATGTCCAGCGTTTTGAAGAACTCAATATCAATCAACACATGACTTGCAGGATTAAAAACCCCTATTTCATTTTTTAATCCGAGGAAATTAATCCCTGTTTTACCACCGGTAGCCGCATCCACCGCTCCCAGCAAAGTGGTTGACACATTGATATAACGTATTCCCCTCTTAAAGGTTGAAGCAACAAAACCACCAATATCGGTAATCATCCCTCCACCAAGATTTATCAGCAGTGATTTACGGTTTGCCCCATGTTCACTCAGATATTGCCATATCTTTGATGCGGAGTCAATATTCTTATGTTCGTCGCCCGAAGGAATCGTTATCATGTGACATCCATTCAAACAAGTCAGGTCACTTATTGCCGGAAAACAAAGTGAAAGTGTATGATCGTCGGTCAACACAAAAATATTCCATGCTTCCTGATTCCCCACAGCCTTTTCCAGCTCGGTTCTGATGTCTTTACAAATCTTGGTATATTGCTGATTCATCATTTTAATATTGGTCAACAAAGATACGAATTTTCCGTTATTATTGTCAACATTGTTCCCTTTTCGTTTGTTATCAAACAGTTTACCTCTGTACTTTCTCCTTTGATTCCTTAAAATATCTCCATAAAATATTAAAATATTCAAATAATTTTGTCATATGAAAATATGTTCATATATTTGCGCAAGTTTTAAAGATCAATAGCAATGTTAGATATAAATCAAATGGATCAGGCCGCATATACATTGAAAGCCATTTCGAACGGAACACGACTGTGTGTAATTTCGCTTTTGGCTGACAAAGAAGAACTAAATGTTTCGGAAATCGGGGAAAGGCTCCAGTGTGAGCAGTCACTTTTATCGCACCACCTGACCGACATGCGTGCTAAAGGGATATTGAATTGCAGAAGAGATGGTAAAAACTGTTATTATTCATTAAAGAACAAACAAATCACCAAAATTCTGGATTGTATTCAATCGTGCCAGTGTGCTGAATGATTGTGTGGGAGTGTAAAAGTGTAGATGTGTAGGGGTGTAGGAGTTTAAGGGTGGTAGTAAACAAAAAAATAAATTATGAAGCTATTTATAAAAAAGCATCTGTTAAAAATTACCGGAGTAATTGTAGGGATGACCGGAGGTTACTTATATTATTATTTTGTAGGTTGTAACAGCGGTACCTGCCCGATTACGTCCAATCCATATATAAGCGTTATTTACGGGGGAGTAATGGGTTATTTGGTCTTCGATTTATTCAAAAAGAAAGAAGTGAAAAATCATGCTGAATAAAATCAAAGCAGTTTTAAGAACTTATTTCTCAGCATGGGATTTTACCAGAATATTCCGATTGCTTTTGGGAACAGGCTTGTTTATTGGATATTTTTCAGCCGGGGAAACAATTTATTTGCTGGGAGGAATAATTTTTAGCTTACAGTCAATATTAAACATAGGATGCCCTGGTGGAAGTTGCGAAACGAAAACTTCAAAAGCTAAAACTCCGGTGATGGAATTTGAAGAACTAAAAACAAAAAAAGAAAAAGATGTATAGCACTTTTTACATATCAAAAACACAGTGCATGACCTGCAATAATGAAGTTCTGAAACAATTGGGAACCTTGCAGGGAGTATTCGGAGCTGAAATGGACCGTATCGACGGAAAAATTGAGGTAAATCATACAGATGAAATAACGAGGGACGAGATTCGCAGTAAACTCGACGAACTCGGATGGAGAGAGATCACTATACACGAAAACGATAGCGATGAGCAGACAGAACCCTCAATATGGGGATGTGCTCTATAGGAAGCAATTATTAAGCGATAAAAACAATTTAACAGTAATTTATATGAAGAAAATCCTTGGAGCATCATTGATGCTCATCATGATTGCCTTCACCGCATGTGGCAATAAACCAGGCAAAAGCGGTGAAGAAACAAAAAAACCAACAGAAAATATTCAAACCAAAGAAACAAAAAAAATGGGAACTATTCATTTAACCAAGGCCGAGTTTCTACAGAAAGTAGCAAACTATGAAGCCAACCCTTCTGAATGGAAGTATTTAGGAGACAAACCGTGTATTATTGATTTCTATGCCGACTGGTGCGGACCTTGTAAGGCTATTGCACCCATCCTTGAAGAACTTGCCAAGGAGTATGACGGACAGATTTACATTTATAAAATCGACACAGAAAAAGAGCAGGAATTGGCCGGGGCTTTCGGCATCCGCAGTATACCTTCATTGCTGTTCTGTCCGATGAACGAACAACCTCAAATGGCTCAGGGAGCGCTCCCGAAAGAAACTTTCAAGAAAGCCATTGAAGAAGTTTTACTGAAGAAAACAAATTAATTTAATCTGAATTTTGAGAAGCTCTGCAAGAAAATGCAGGGCTTTTTTTGTTAATTATTCTAATATTGAATTGAATTTACTTTTTCATCATTAAACCTTTGCGCTTTTGTATAGTCAAATGCCTTGAAAATAACTTCAGATAAAATCATCAATAAAAATTACCAAAATGAAAAAACAAATCTTATTACTCTTAGTGGCAGTTTTCGCTATGAATTTCGCCATTGTAGCTCAGGGACAGGCAAAACAGGGCGATAAAGCACAGGTAGGAGCGAAAGCACGTGCCGAACAAATGGCCAAAGATCTCAGTTTGTCAGACGATCAAAAACAGCAAGTGCAGGCCCTGTTCGAAGAACAGCAGGCAAAAATGAAAGAACTGAAAGCCGCTCCCGGTGATCAGAATGCAAAACGTGAAGAAATGAAAGGCTTGCGTAAAGGTTGGGACGAAAAACTGGAAAGCATTATCGGAAAAGAAAACATGGCAAAACACAAAGCCATGATGATGGAAAAAGCTAAAGAACTTAAAGGAAAAGGAAAAAAAGCCGCACAAGAATAAGTCGGGTTGGTTGATTAAGGGTATAAAAAAGAGGAACTGCCCCGTAAATTTTTACGGGGCAGTTTTTTGTCCTAAAATTAACTTTTTAGCTCTGATAAAACCGGATGATTTTCTGTACTTTTGACCTAAATTTTCAGAGAATATTAATCATACTCATTCTGACTTAAGGACCAAAACACGCAATTACCTCATTTACAATTGACAACATATTCAGTTGAAAAAAATGTGTGAAAAAAATAATTAATTTAGGCATAAGAGCACTTTAGTGTCTCTATCATTGTATAAGATATGGAATCTTCTATTAATGAAAAACATATAAAATACAAAGAACTCATCACGCGGATGGCCAACGACGACCAATCTGCATTCAATGAGTTTTATGAGATATATTATGGTGTACTGTATCGGTATGCCAGCTTTTATGTTCATGACGAAGATGCCCGTAAAGACATTATTTCTGACGTTTTTGTAAGCATCTGGCACAACAGAACCAACATGGAAAAGGTTCTGAATATTGAGAATTATTTATATATTTCTATCAGAAATCGTTCATTCAGATATATTAAAAATAAAAATTCGGAACAAGTTTTACAAATAAAGGATGTTTCTGAAGTGGAGTTAGTGGACAAAATGGAACCCGAACAGGCATTAATCAACGGAGAATTACTCCGCATGATTGAAACCGCCATCAATGAACTTCCGAAACGTTGTCGTCTGATATTCAACATGGTTCGTGGAGAAAAGAAAACTTACAAAGAAGTTGCCAACATTCTGTCGATCTCAGAAAAAACAGTACATGCCCAAATGTGTATAGCGGTAAAAAGATTGGGGTCGTTGATAAAAAAACAAATGTAATTATCTTTTCAAATTATTTCTCTGTTTTATTAATTAAGTTACACAAATGAAAGTTACAAATAGAAAGGTCTGGGATCTGATTTCGAAGGATTTAGCCAACTCAATATCTGAGAAAGAAAGGCAGAATCTTGAAGAGCTACTGAAAGATGATCCACAAACAAAAGAGACCTATAAAATATTAAACATTATCGAACCTGCTTCTTTTGATAAAGAACAGGCGAGGGACATGGAAGTCATTAAGCAAATGACTCATCAAAAGATTTTTAGCCAGAATCCCGGAAAGACCATTCAGATGCGTAGTTTACCCTATTGGATGAGCATTGCTGCATTATTGATTATTGCATTAACTTTAGGTTATCAAACATACAGGCTCTCCCGTGTATCTGACATTGAAATAAATACTCCAAAAGGTGTATATTCAAAAGTTGAGCTACCCGATGGCACTATCGTTTTTCTAAACAGTGGCAGTAAAATGATATACCCTACCCGTTTCAATGGGAAAAAAAGAGAAGTAAAACTCTGGGGCGAAGGATTTTTTGATGTAAAAAAAGATGCCACTCCTTTTATTGTATCATCTCAAAGAATAAGAGTGAAAGTACTTGGAACAGCTTTTAACTTCAGGAATTACCCCAGCGACAGTTTAGGAGTTGTTACACTTGAGAGGGGAGCAGTAGAACTGAGCCTTGCCAATCATAATAAAAAGGTGGTGTTGAAACCCAATGAACAGGTAATACTCAATAAAAACAAAGCTGAATTCCTGGTAAAAAGCAAGATTGATCCTAAAGATTTTTCCTCATGGAAAGACGGAGAGTTTGTTTTTAAATCCATTTCCTTCCCTGAACTATGCAACAATCTGGAAAGAAGATATAATTATACTTTTGTGATTGAAAGCAACAAATACAACCACGAAACTTTTACAGGCAAATTTAAACATGGCGAAAATATTGAACAAATAATGGAAATTATCAAACTGAATACCTCTATCCAATATAAAATAACTAAAGATTCTATTATTATTTACTAGCTGATTTACAACCTCTTTTATAAGCCGTTCGAAAAAAGACAAAAAATTAACACTTGTCTTTTAGGCATATCATTCTGTTACTCTCTCTTTATTGTTGAAACGGTCAATTACTCCTTCACCGTACTGATTTAATCTGAATTTATCTGACTGAACATTATTGTATCGGTTTACGTGACAATTATACCCGGTCGGAATAATGATATTTTTTGCTCTAAAGAGAATCTGGCTAATGCGCAACCAGTAAAATTGATAATAAAAAATAAATAAAGTACTATGATTTCAATCTTCAGTTTCTTTAAACGAAATGCAAAGCGATGGCTTTTGTTTACGCTTATGTTATTTACAACAGGCTATTCCTCGTTAACAGCACAAAACAAAGACATCGTATTAAATTTCACGAACACACCCCTTGAAAATATTTTCAAAGCAATTGAAAAACAGAGCAATTACACCTTTTTCTACAAGAACAATGAGATAAATACGAAACAACCGGTTTCAATACTTATCAAAAGTTCAGACATAAATAATGTTTTGGAGAAACTTTTCGAAGGAAAACAAATACGTTTCCAGATTGTAAAAAATCAGATTGTACTGAACAATGTTGACCTGAACTCCTCTGGGAAAAAGAATATTCAGAACTACAAACAAAATATGATCAAAGTATCCGGGATCATCAAGGATGATCGGGGGGAGCCTCTGATTGGCGTGAATATACGCGTAAGAGATGAAAATATCGGTTCAATATCAGATGTTAACGGGGCATATACAATCAATGCACCTGCAAATGCAACACTCGATTTCACCTATATCGGATACGCCATTCAAAGCATCTCCATTCGTAATCAGACCAATATCAATGTTAAAATGTACGAAGAAGCAAGACAGATTGGAGAATTGGTGGTAACAGCTCTTGGAATGAAAAGAGAAGAAAAAGCATTAGGATATTCCGTATCAAAAATTAACAGCGACGAACTTACCGCACCTGCAAGCAACTTTCTGAACTCTCTATCCGGCAAAGTTGCAGGACTGAACTTCAACAAAGCAAGTACCGGACCTTCAAGTTCAGTCAGGGTAACTTTACGTGGTGAATCATCCCTTGATCTTTCAAACAACGGAGCATTATTTGTCGTTGATGGAGTACCCATTTCAAGTGGAATGACCGCAGGAGGTAGCAGTGCTCATAATGTAAACTCAGGCGATATGCCTATTGACTTTGGCAACGGAGCCAGCGACATTAATCCGGAAGATATTGAAAGTATCAGCGTTTTAAAGGGAGCCTCTGCAACAGCACTTTACGGCTCACGTGCAGCTAACGGAGCCATCATTATCACAACAAAATCAGGTAAAGCTACCGGAAAACTCGGCGTTACTTTCTCTTCCACCTATGCCTACGATGAAGTATCGCGGTGGCCCGACCTTCAAAATGAATATGGTTCGGGAGGAATAGGTAAGAATCTGTATTATTCCTACGGAACGACTGAAGACGGAGCCAATACCCATAGCAGTCAATCATGGGGTCCTAAGTTTGAAGGACAAATGTTTTACCAGATATATAATGAAACCACAGGACTCAATGTAGATGAAAACGGAAATCGAATTCGTTCAGAATGGGTGGCCTATGATAACTGGTTTAAAGGTTTTTTTAAGCCCGGCAACACAATTACCAATACCATAACCATTCAGGGAGGTAACAGCGATGGCGACATGCGTTTATCTATCACCGACCGGCGCAACGACTGGATCATGGAAAATACAGGTTTCAATGATCAACGTATTGCCTTCTCCGGAAAACAGAACATAACTAAAAGAGTTACACTCGAATCCAAAATCAATTATTACCATAAATCGAGTGATAATTTACCCACGGTGGGTTATGGGCCGACTTCAGTTATGTATTCTCTGCTTACAACTTCCCCTAACATCAACATGGACTGGTATCGTAATTACTGGCAGGAAGAAAATGTATTGCAGGACAACCGTTTAAACAGCAATGCCGACAACCCTTATTTTACTGTTTATGAACAGACTAACGCTCAGGTACGTGACCGTGTATTCGGTAACATCAATATGAATATAAAATTAATGAAGAACTTATCGTTAATGGTGCGCAGTGGTATTGACATGAATGACGAACTCCGTTATTACAAACGTCCTTTATCGAGTAAAAAAACACCTAACGGTGAATACAGAGAACAAAACATCATTGGTCTTGAAATGAACCACGACTTTATGCTGAAATACGACACTAAATTCGGGAAAGAGCAGCAGGTCGGACTAAACGTTTCTTTCGGTGGCAACAGCTTAATCTCTGACTATAAGAATATTGACATCCGTGCAGAATCATTGCAGATGCCGGGTGTATATTCCTTATCAAACTCAAAAGACCGTTTACTAACAAAGAACTACGAAACACATAAAGTAGTTAACAGTCTTTTCGGTTTAATTCAACTCTCTTATCTTAATTCAATATTTGTGGATATAACCGGACGTAATGACTGGTCGAGTACTTTGCCCATTGACAATAACTCATTCTTTTATCCATCCATCAGTACGAGTTTTATTCCAACCGATTTTTTCAACTTAAGAAGTCCATATCTTACATTTGCTAAAATCCGACTCTCTTATGCACAGGTAGGAAACGACACCAAGCCTTACCGCTTGTCGAACGATTATACCACCACTGACTTCGGAGGTTCATACATGCTCCCGACAACTGCCAATAATCCTGAGTTAAAACCGGAGATGGTAACCAGTTATGAAGCGGGAACTGAATTAAGATTTCTTCGTAACAAGGTAGGTATTGATCTTACTTACTATAGGAACGACAGTAAGAATCTTATTCTGCAGGTTCCAATTGATCCTGCAACTGGAGTGCAATACTCGATGCAGAACGCAGGATTGATCCGCAACTGGGGATGGGAACTGAGTGCATTTTACACTCCTGTAAAAAACAAGGATTTCACATGGAAGATTAACGGGACATGGTCGAAAAACAATAATAAAGTTATTGAACTGGCTGAAGGAGTCGATTCGTGGATTATCACCACCGGTCCGCGTGGTACTGTGGAAGCCCGTCGGGGAGGCAGTATGAGTGCCATGTACGGAAGCGGCTTCGTGAGGGCTCCGGAAGGCGCCGAAGTAAAAAATTCTGACGGATCAACGATTGATGTCAGTGGAAAGATAATTTATGACGCAGCTACGGGTTATCCTCTGGTAGATGTAACCACCAGTAAATATCTCGGGGAAACAGCACCCTACTGGAAAGGATCTATCGGATCCTCCCTGAGGTACAAGGATTTTAATCTTAACGTTCTTTTCGACGGACAGGTAGGTGGAAAAGTATATTCACTTTCCTATCAGAAACTAAATCAGTTTGGCAGGATGCAGCAAACAACTGTTGGACGTTATGACGGTTTAATTGGTGATGGAGTGGTATTAAACACCGATGGAAGTTACAGCATCAATGCCACAACCACTCAAAGTATAGGTGAATATTACACAAGATATTATCAGATCGACAATGTTGAATCCAACATGGTTTCAACCGCCTATCTGAAACTTCGTGAGATCACCCTGTCATATAACTTCCCGAAGAAATTAATCGAGAAAATTAAATTCCTTGAAAGTCTTTCATTATCGGTTTATGGACGTGATTTATATTGCTGGACAGACTATCCCATTTTCGATCCCGAAGTGGCAACCCTGAATGATGCAGAAATTACACCGGGCTTCGAAACAGCACAGCTTCCTTCCACAAGGACATTCGGCGCTACGCTGAAAGTAAGTTTTTAAATAACGAAGATTACTGATTAAACAAAAGAAAATTCCCATGAAAATTATAAATCAATTTAAGAAATCAATTTGCATTCTTTTAGTGGCAATGATTACGGTATCGTCGTGTACTGATAATTTTGAAGAAATAAATACTGACAAGAATAAGATGACTGCTGTACAACCGATGTCGATGCTAACACCGGTGCTGTATTACAGTCAGGGTGTCATGTCGAGCCGCCACCACCGACTCTTCAGCCAGTTGATGCAGTATTCCGTTCAAATAAATGGATTTGAGGCAATCAGTCAATATACAATCAAAGATTCAGATCCAAAATATATATGGACAAATCTTTACCGGAGAGCTAATGATGTAAATGATATGTGCATCAAAGCGGAACAATACAACGTACCCTATGCCATAGCCATTGGGTATATCACCAGAGCATGGCTTATGTCCAACATAACAGATATATTTGGGGAGGTTCCCTATTCCGAAGCTTTTAAAGTGATGGATGGTATACTTCAACCCAAATTTGATGCTCAGGAAGATATTTACCGGAGTTTATTAAATGATCTGGACAGTGCAAATACCATTTTATCCACCTCAACAACCATGACCAATGCAGATATTACTTTTGATATTCTGTACAACGGAAACACCGCCAACTGGAGAAAATTTGCCAACTCACTGCGACTTCGTCTGCTAACGAGAATATCAAAACGAACAGAATTCATTTTAGACAATGGTAATAATCCTGCACAGGAACTGGCAAGAATGGTTGCTGATATCCGTACATACCCCATATTTACTTCAGTATCGGATGCCGCAATCATTAAATTCTCCGGCATCGAGCCTTTTGTGAATCCATTTTATAGTTTGAAATCCACGGAATTCTCGGGAAATTACAGGATGTGCTCACGCATGGTTGATTTAATGAACACCACCGGCGATCAGCGCAGAGGCAAATATATGACCTCGGTAGGAGGAGCCTATTATGGTATTGAGAGCGGACATGGTAATGCCTATATTATCGACGCCATTGATAACGGAGGAATAGGAGTATCGAGATTCTCAGCCAACTTGCAGGCTATATCAACATCGCAGGCCATTATGACCTATTCCGAACTGCAATTCATCCTTGCTGAAGCCGCCTTCAAAGGCTGGATCAGCACTGATCTCACCGCTGAGGATTATTATAAAAGAGCGATCAAGGCTTCATTTGACGAATGGTCGGTAACACTAAGCAACTCAGGAAAAGAACTGTTCATCGCACAGGATCAGGTAAGATTCAACGGAACTCTGGAAAGAATTATGGAGCAAAAATGGCTTTCGTTATTTTTCGTTGGAGCCGAAAGCTGGTACGATTTTAACCGCACAGGTTTTCCTGTATTGCCAAAAGGCAGTGAACTCGACAATAACGGAATACTCCCTACCCGATTAAGATATCCTTCAATACTGCAATCGGTGAACACAACAAACTACGAAGCAGCGGTAAGCAGACTTGGCGGACTTAACGACATGGAAAGCAAGCTTTGGTGGGCAAAAGACTAATTTATTTATTCAATACTAATAAAAAAGAACATGAAAAAGATTACAAATTTATGCATGCTACTCATGCTGTTATTCATGAGTAAAGGATTATTGGCTCAGAACGTTCTAACAGTAAGTTCTGATCAGGACAGCGGAGCAGGCTCACTCAGACAGTTAATTGCCGATGCAACGGCCGGCGACAGTATTGTTATCCCCGGAGGATACACCATCGTAATAAACAGTGAAATTACTTTCGATAAAGATTTAAAAATCAACGGACAAGGAGCCACAGTTAAAGTTGTGGAGCCGGGTGTATCCAACTGGCGCGTTTTCACATTGGGGATTTCTACTTCTACGGCCAAAACTGTACGTTTCTACGATCTGAATATGCAGGGAGGAAATATCACTGGTAATGGTGGGACAGTATTTGTAAACCAAAACCATACCTTTTCCATGAAGAATTGCTCAGTATCAAAAGGAAAAGGAGTTTATGTAGGAGGTTTGATGATTAATAGTGCAACCGGCACTTCAGTTAATCTTGAGAACTGTACCTTTAGTGAAAACGAAGGAACAACCAATAACGGAGGAGCTTGTATCCTGAAAGGAAATACAGTTGTGAAAAACTGCGTTTTTTCCAATAATACTGTCAAACAAAATGGTGCAGCTATTGCCGCTTACAGCCAGACACTGATAGAAAATTGTACTTTTATAAACAACACATCGAATGGAACCACCGGCTCGGCCGTTATCAACTATGCTGGAGCCACTGGTTCTGTTGATTTGGCAAACTGCACTTTCGAATCAAATTCGCATGTAAATGCAACAAACGGTGTTGCCGGGTTTGCCATAGCAAATTCCGTGGCAAATTCAACTCTAACTAATTGTACATTTTATAAAAACAGCGGACAAACTTCAGGAGCTATCTGGAACAACAAAGGTAATCTCAAACTTATCAATTGCACCTTTGCCGGCAACACAACCCTTTCATCTAATGGAGGAGCATTTAACAATACCAATCATGCTGATGCAAAAACAACCATTGTCAACTGCATTCTTACCCATAATTACAACTCCGGAGGTCTGATGGATCTTTCTATGGGTGCACTCGGAACAGTTGCAGGTGGATATAATATTGTCGGTGCAGTTACAGGTACCCCCGGCTATACGAACTCAGTATCATTCAGCTATTCTCCTGCATCAGATTTATATAACGCTTACACTGCCACAGGTAACCTGATGCCCATTTTAGCAAATAACGGAGGTGCCACCAAAACAATTGCCTTATCAAACACAAGCATTGCGAATGGGGCAGGTACTGCAACTTTTGGAGATCCCAATATCGTCCCGACAACTGATCAGAGAGGAATTTCCCGTGCAACAGCGCCAAGTATAGGAGCTTACGAATACAAGGTCCCCACAGGAACAACCACTTCTATTGGACCAAAATTCAGGGTATATCCCAATCCTGCTTCTGAAATACTATATCTCGACGGAGAATTTACCATCAACAGTCTTGAAATCATAGACCTTTCAGGGAAAAAAGTATTAAGCATTGAACATCCGGCTAATACTATTTCTCTCGATGGAATTTCTCAGGGATTGTATATTTTAAAAATCTTGTCTGCAGAAGGACAAACACAAATGAAAATAACCATCAGGTAACTTTAAATACCATCCGGCTTACTTCACAGGAAGTAAGCCGGATAATAACTGATCAATATATTATGAGCCAGAAAACACTATTATTGCTATCTGCGATATTTTGCGCAATTACTTCTTTTGCGCAAAAAAATATTATTAACGATCCTTTTTTTGTTTCCCCGTATCTCTTCAATACAACATCAGAAACAAATAAATGGATACATGTTATTAATAATACTGTGGTGAGTGGAGAAATAAACCGTATAAAAACGGCTGGTTTTACCGATAGTATTATCGCATGTAGAACCGCTTATAAAACCGTTGCCACTAACAACCGTTCAGCAAACCATATTTCTCAACGCATCACGGGTCTACAGAAGAAAAAATACCGGTTCACTTTCTGGACATGGATATCCTCACGGGACATTTACTACACCGCGGAAGTTAATTACCTCAATGAAAGCTTGTCTGCTGAAGATACAAATGCCGCTCAAATAATTGTTCAGTCGGCCTCCTCAACTGGAGCTAACTATCATACACCCGGCAACTGGCAAAAAGTATCATTAGACTTCGATTTCTCCGGCATCACCGATATACAAAGACTTAACGTGGTTCGTTTATCAATTTACCCGAACTGCAACAATACCACCACCAACGCAAGGGAATGTCTGTATTATATTGCTGATCCGCAACTTTACGAAATTACCAACACTCATACCGATTATTTCACCGATGGTGACTTTGATGCCTGGACCATAACCGGACAAGAACCCATCGCCAATTACTGGAATGCTGGATTAGGAAACAATGCCTGTCTCAAACGTGTACCGGGACATCATGACACCGACTACGGATATCGCATTTCAACATCCGCTGATAATGATGGTTCCTATATTGAAACAACGGACAATAGTCTGAAAATCCCCCGCACTGAAGTAAAATTATCTTTACATGCCAGATCCGAAAACGAAGGCGGACAAGTGCGTGTGTTACTTGGTGAAAAAGTTGCCGGAACCCTGACCTTATCGCCGGTATGGCAACGATATGAGATGACAGTCGATTATACCAGCATATCATCCGTGGTGAAAGATAAACTGCGGTTCGAATTTCAGAAAGTAAATACTTATGACATTGATGCCTGCTGGCTCGAAAGAACGGATGGTTTAAGTGAAACAGGCAGTTCTAAACGTATTGCGGTAACAACGAATGCCGATAGTGGAACCGGATCTTTACGACAGGTAATATCAGAGGCAATGCATGGCGACACCATTGTCATACCGGGGAATTATATCATTACAATCGCTTCTGAATTATCTTTAGATAAGAATCTGGTCATTGAAGGGCAGGGAGCTACGATTCAAGTGGCAGATCCGGGAATTACTGCTCTCCGCGTTTTTACTCTCGAAAATGCCAACCTGACATATGCTGCTTTTCACAACCTTATTTTAAAAGGAGGAAATATTCAGGGACGACATGCAACAGCATCAAACGTACTTAACTGCGGGGGAGTTGTCTTATTGAACACAGCTTCTGACCTGTATTTTGAGAACGTTTCGTTCCTAAACAGCAAAGCTACGTACGCCGGCGCATTTCAACAAAACAGCACAGGTTCGACTGTTACTATGAAATCATGTATTTTCTCAGGAAATTCGGCCATCAACAATGCAGGCGCTATCTACAACAAAGGAAACATGATCCTCACCGAATGTTCGTTTAATAATAACTCAACAACTCACAACGGATCTGCTATTGTAACTAACAACACCCTTGATGCAAATAAATGTACATTTAGAAATAATACCGCATCGACGACCACCAACGGTTCATACGGAGGAGTGATCTTCAATACCAATAACGGAACAATCAGTATCGGCAAAGCATCTTTCAACAATTGTTTATTCGCTGATAACACGGCAGAAGCACGTGGTGCTGCCGTGTTCGGACAATCTGGAAGCACCGAAACAATAATGAATTTTACGAATTGCACATTTCATAATAATGTAAGTAATGTTGAAGCATCTGTTACATCGAATAATGCAGGCAGTGTATTTACATCCTACGCAGGCATTGTGAACTTCATTCATTGTACTTTAGCCGGAAATACCGCTAAACTAAATGGTATTGCTTACATCCGCGATTTGAACACAGTTAAGGTCAATGTGATCAACTCCATAATTACTTATAATTATGCCGGAGGAAATCTGCTCGATCTCTCAAATTCAGGTGCTGCGTTTGTGACAACCTATAACTGTATCGTCGGCAACATATCAGGAACCATTTCAAATACAAATCCTGTTGCATTCACATACAATCCCGAAACATCCCTTTTTGACTCGTATTCAACTTCAGGTATAAAGATTCCGGTTTTGAATGCTGACGGGACAGTAAAACTTTCCGGAAAATCAAGTATTGCTTATCAGACAGGAATTTCTTTACTCGAAGGATTTTCAATCCCTTCAACCGACCAAATAGATGTTACCCGTGCAGCTATTCCCTGCATCGGCGCGGTCGAGTTTGTTGACCCGGGACAGGGTTCCGGTATCGCTGAAACGGAGGAAAACCGACCGGTAATCTATCCCAATCCGGCAATAAGTGAGATATACCTGACCAATTCAGGTGAAGTCAGCCGGATAATTCTCTATGATGTCCTGGGGCGTAAAGTTTTGGAAACAAATACTATTTTGAATGGCATTAGCCTGAAGGAACTCAGATCAGGAATTTATTTAGCAAAAATTCAAACAAAGGGAGAAACATTTACTCAAAGTGTGCGTATAAAATAATCCGAATCTTTGTATAAAAGAAATATAATCTTTTTTAAATCATGAAAGAAAAATTGAAATTTCAGTATAAAAAAATCATAGCAGCCCTGGTCTTTGTTGCATCAACATCCACCATATCGGCTCAGTTTACACTTTCCGATCTGAACCATATCATCGGATATGGCCAATCGCTTTCCTTAGGATCGGTGGATCAATGCGTGATTTCCACAACACAGAAATATAACTCACTCATGTTCAGCAAGGAACTTCGAACATTGGATTATGCTGATGCCGATTTCTCAACCGTTACCTTCGTACCATTAGTTGAGAAAATTTGGGTAAATCATACCAACTATGCTGAAACTCCATACAGTGGCATGTCGGAAATGTTGATTGAAACGATTATCAAAGAGAACGGATCATTTGACAAACAATTGTTTTTTCATGCTCCGGGTAAGGGTGGAACATCCATTACCGGTTTAAATAAAGGAACAAGTACTACCAAGACCTATGATTATCTGGTTCGTGGTGTGCAACGGGCAAAGGATTTAGCCTCTGCAGAAGGTAAAACGTACAAAGTTCCCTGTTTTACATGGATACACGGAGAACAGGATTTATCAACCTATATGCCCCCTGCAACATACAAAAACTTACTCACACAGCTACAACAGGACATTCAGACTGATGTACAACAAATTAACGGACAGACAGAAGCAGTACCCTGTATACTCTCGCAAACAGCTTCTTTCAATCGTTACTGGATGTTACGCACAGGTTCAGCTGTCGACAGCCTTCCCAATGCTAAAATATCCGTGGCATTGTATCAGATGGCGCTTGAAAAACCTGACAAATTCATTCTTGCAACCACCATGTATCCTTTCATATATGGTCTGGACAATGTCCACCAAAGGGCGGAGTATGCAAAACTTGTTGGGGCCTATTTTGGATATGCTATAAAAAAAGCCGTAATCGACGGAGTATCCTTATTACCAATTCACCCAATACAGTATACACGTAACGGAAATGAACTGATCGTTAAATTCCATGTTCCCGTAAAACCTTTGACTTTAGATACCAAACAGGTTCGGTTTATCGATCATTATGGCTTCGATATATATCACGGTTCCGAAAAAACAACGATACTCTCGGCAGAGCTCATTAGCGACGATGAAGTGAAATTTGTTTGTGCTCAACCAGTGCAGGCAGGAGATATCTTAACCTACGGCATTAACGGTCTCACTACCGGAGCACTCAATGGCGCCAGAGGAAATCTTCGCGACAGCCGGGGAGAGCAGATAACATTTACCATTAATTGCACCACCCATAAACTGCATAACTGGTGTCCTGTTTTTAGTGAAACAATAAAATAACAATATAGTGATGAGAAAAAGATTTTATGCATTATTCGTAGTTGTCCTTGCATTCATAAGCTTGCAGGGGCAAACAAGGGTAGACAGTCTGTTGGCTGAATTAAAAAGTCCGAAACGCAATTATGTTTTCGTTGTGGCACACCGGGGCGATTGGCGCAATGCTCCTGAAAATTCTATTGATGCAATTGAACGTGCCATTGCCATGAAAGTGGATGTGGTAGAGATTGATATTCAACAGACTAAGGATGGAGAATTTGTATTGATGCACGACGCGAGTATTAACCGTACTACCACAGGTAGTGGTGATGTCAGGGACTACACTGTTGAAGAACTGAAAAAATTTCTTCTGAAAAGCGGTAACGGCATCAAAACATACGACAGGATTCCTACATTGAAAGAAGCACTGCTGGCAGCCAAAGGCCGTATTCTGGTTAACATTGATAAAGGTGGAACATATATCAAAGAAATTCTTCCGGTTATACACGAAACAGGCACAGAGAATCAGGTGATTATCAAAGGAAAATATCCGGTGGAAAAAGTGATGGCCGAATATGGCGATAAAACTGGAATGCTATATATGCCCATAGTGGATTTTGATCTTCCCGGAGCTGTGTCGATGATGCAGGGATTCAATTCCAAATTTCAACCGATTGCTTATGAAGTTTTATTCAAAAAAGATAATAATGAAATACTGAAAACAGTCGGAAGTTATATAGGCAGTTCAAGATTATGGATTAATACGCTGTGGGACAGCATGTGTGGAAATCATGATGACGAACTTGCCATCAAATCTCCCGACAAACACTGGGGATGGATACTGGGGCAGAATGCAACTATTATTCAAACCGACCGGCCACAGGAACTGATACAATATCTCCGGTCGAAAGGCAAAAGAAATCTTTAATCAGAGTAAATGATGATAAGAAGCGGCATATTTTTTATTTGTTTATGGTGTAGTTTGATGGTTTCGGGTCAGAAAAACCTGATATCTGACGGTGATTTTAAAACAGGAACGGAAAAACTGAACGGAAAAATATCGAATCCGGGGAATCAGTTATGGTACGGTCAAACCAGCGATGTAGCTTCGGGAGATGGTTTCCAGAGCGAACAGATTGATCTTGGGTACAACCAAAGGGTCATACATGCTTCCTTTGCGAACATCAATAACCGGAGTACCTATTTGTGCCAGAATATCACAGGCTTCGAACCCAACAAGCGTTACAAGATAGGATTCTGGCTTAAAATGAGTTTACCCGGATGTGCCCTTCGTGTTGAATTAAGGGCACACGACTGGGAAAACGGGAAAATCGTTTACAACAAAAAAATGCTTGGTTCTGTTGAAGTCAATCCAGCAAAAAAGAATGTATTTCCTGAAACATGGCAATATTTCAGTTTCACAGTAAACACTCAGGACATTGATCAGGAATTACTCGGATCAAAATACGTGCGTCTCTTGTTTTTCTTCAATCAGTCATTTGCCAGCGGGAAACCGGTTTTTCAAAATCCCGCATCAGGTCAGTATAAATACTGGCTTACTGATGTTTCGGTCAGAGAACTTCCCGACATGATTTCCAACAGTAACTTTGAACGCTGGGATACCGGTGCCGAACCTGCCGAGCTATCGGGATGGAAAGCTGAAAACGCAGTTGCAACCGTTACTAAAGGCTGGAAAGCATCAGACAAAGCAGTCAGACTGACGGCCAAAGAAAGTGGGAATGGATTGCTAATTTCCGATCCGATACAGATAAACAAAAAAACAAAATATACGATTACCTTTTGGGCACGATCGGACAGGAAAGGAACGAAACTCAGTACTTACCTGATGGGAGAATCAAAAAAACAACAGTACAAAATGAGTACAAAATGGGCGCAGCAACGTCTCATTATAAATAATTCAATGTTAAATGAGAATGAACCTTTCCGTTTAGTCTTTGAATTAAGCAATACACATCAGGTCGAACTGGATAACATTATAATCGAATAAATAATTTTAAAAATAAATATCATGAGAAAAAGAATTTTACTTTTTGCCGTACTGATAAGCATCCTATCATATGCCGGGAAGACGATACGGACCGTAACTTATGCTTTTGATGATGCTACAGTGCCCACTGCAGGAACATTGCGTTATGAAATCGAAAATGCTGCCGACGGTGATAGCATTGTTATACCCGCTACTGTAGGCAAGCTTACCCTTGAACAGGAGATACTGATCAAAAAGAATATCGGTATCAATGCCAACGGATTGATTATTCAGGTTGAAACTCCCAGCGGCTCTAATTACAGAGTTTTTAATATTGGAGAAGGAACACCGTTAACCGTTGTAATTGACAAAGCAATTCTCAAGGGAGGCAACCTGACGGGGAATAACACCACCGACGTGAAAGATCTCGCAAATTGCGGAGGATCAATCCTGGTAAATAATTATGCGACGCTTGTTCTGAAAAATTCATCTGTGGTGAATGGTCTCGGAAATTATGCGGGAGCTATTTATGGTGCAGAAAATACGGTAATGCATCTAACCAATTGCTACTTTACTGGCAATGAAGCCACTACAAACAATGCAGGAGCTGTATACAATTTAGGAGAACTAAATGTCAATTATTGTCTGTTCGAAGGTAACAAATCAGCACTGGACGGTGCAGCACTGACTTCGAACAAAACATTTACCACCATCCGCAACAGTGTTTTCTACGGCAATGAATCGGCAACATCGACCTCAGCAAACAATGGAGGCGCATATTTCAACACAGGAACAGCTACGTCAACCTTAGCAACGGTTGAAAACTGTACCTTTTATAACAATGCAGCCCTCAACAAAGGAGCAGGAGCATATACTGCCAGTGGAGGTGCAAAAGCTGTTTTTACCAACTGCACTTTTCATGGTAACCGCAACAACAGTGCTACCGGTGCCGGAGCCATCTATTTGCGAAACAGCACGGCAACATTGGTAAACTGTACTGTAACGGGTAACAGCACAATTGAATCAGGAGCCGGTGGAGGTATCAACATCTCAACAACAGCCCCTAAACTATACCTAGTTAACTCCATCGTAGCATACAATTACAAAGGTATTACTCCCGATGATGTTTATGTCGGAGCCGGACTTGCCAACGGCACGAACAATGTTGTGGGTGCAGCTACAGGGACTGCACTCGAAAATAGCATCAGTTTTTCCTACAATCCGGAATCGTATTTATTTGCGGAATATACAACCGACAACGGAAAAAAGGTTCCTGTCTTAAAAGACAACGGAGGAATTTCCTGCCTGGGAGAAGTCATTAAAACGGTTGCACTGGTCGATTACGCCGGAGAAGTAATGAGCGTAGCTATGGAAACTGCGGCACCTTCAGTAGAAGGATACAATATTCCGGCAAAAGATCAGCGGGGTTATTTACGTAATGCTACTTATCCCTGTGTGGGAGCATTCGAACTCAATGGTATCACAGCAGTTAAAGACATCAAAAGTGATGTCGCACTGAAAATATATCCAAATCCTGCCAGGGATTACATCTCATTAAGCAGTTCAGGTCAGATTTTAAAAGCAGAAATCATCACTTTATCAGGGCAAAAACTCAGGATGTACAGTTTGCCCGGACAAACAATTTCATTGTCGGGGATAAATCCCGGTATTTACCTGATGACCATTTATACTGATCACGGAAATACAACACAGAGAATCTCGGTTTATTAATAGTTTTTTAAGGTAGAGCCTGATGAGGGTTTCCGGAGTTGTTTTTCCGGAACGCCCTCATCACAAAGGCTTGTGTTTGTTTAGATTAACACTAAAAATATTTCCTATGAACATTGTTCGAAAAATCGTCTTTCTATTCCTGACAGGCATACCTTTCCTTGTGCAGGCGCAAATACATGATACCGAAAAATCCATTCATATTTGTACGTTCAATATTCATTACGACAAAGAGAATGATTCGGTTCGCTCATGGAAAGCCCGCAAAGAAATGGTACTTGATCTGATCAAAACCTATGATTTCGATCTTATCGGAACTCAGGAAGTGAAACAAAGCCAACTGGACGACTTCAGGGCAATGGATATCTACGGAACCTTCGGTGAAGGTATTAACGGAGGAAACTCCGGCATGCAAAACACAATATTGTATAAAAAAACACGTTTTGCCCTGCTTGACTCAGGAATCTTCTGGCTATCGGAACGACCCGAAATACCCTCATTGGGATGGGATGCCACCTATCAGAGAAACTGCTCATGGGCAAAACTCAAAGACAAGATTAGCGAAAAAGAAATGTTCATTTTCAATACCCATTTTGATCACGAAGGCGATGAAGCCAGAATTAATGCCGCTTATCTGATTTGCCAGAAAATTACTGAAATCGCCAAAGATACACCGGCATTACTGATGGGGGATTTGAATTCGGAACCGGAGAGCGAAACCATACAATTTCTGAATAAAAAACTGACAAATGCCAGAGAAGTATCTCTAACAGCACCAACAGGACCATATGGAACAGGTCACGGTTTTCGTATCACAACTAATGTCAGACGGATAGACTATATCTTCACAACAAGAAATAAACTTAATGTAAAAACATATGAAACCATTGATAAACTCTACAATGGTAAAGCCCCTTCCGATCACTTTCCGGTTTTCATTACCATTGATTTTCTTCCTTAAATAAAAAATCAAATCCATGAAAAAAATACTTCCTGTTGTAGCCATTTTATGCATTTACAACTTCTTGTTTCCTTCATTAACAGATGGTCAGGAATACATAGATATTTGTACTTTCAACATATATAAACGTACTGCCGATGACGACGAACATGCCTGGAGCACACGTCAGGTACTGGTAAAAAACATCATCAGTGAATATAATTTTGACATATTAGGCACTCAGGAAAGCGACCGAACACAGATAAACGACATATTAACGCTTGGCGATTACCGTGACTATGGGATCGGTATGCACTCAGGGGTACAAAGCACCGGATGGCGAAATGCGATTATCTACAAATACAACCGCTTTCAGATCATCGACTCAGGAGTATTCTGGTTCTCTGAAACCCCCGATATTCTCTCAAAAGGATGGGATGCAGACCAAAACCGCAACTGCAATTGGGCAAAAATACTGGATAGTAATACCGGCAAATATTTCTACTTTTTTTGTGCCCATTTTGATCATTTGGGCACATTAGCGCGAATTAACTCGGCAAAAATGATTTGTGATACAATTCCCGAGATTGCAGGAGATTACCCGGCTTTCTTTATGGGTGACCTTAATGCAACCGAAACGACAGAGCCAATTTTGCTACTCAATGAGGGTTTGAATGATTCAAGAGAGTTATCGTTAACCTCTCCAAAAGGTCCTTACGGAACAGGTCATGGATGGCGGATCGACGTCAACGTCAGGCGGATCGATTATATCTATACTTACAACGGAAATGGCAGGAATCGCATTGAAGTACAAGAGTATGAGGTCATCAACAAAACTTACGATGGCCAAGCACCTTCCGATCACTGGCCGGTACGTATAAAAGCCCGTCTGGTACCGGGTGTGGCAATCTTCAGGGTTACGTCAAAACTGGATGATGGCGGAGAAAAAACACTCCGTACGGTTTTATCACAGGCTATCGACGGCGATAGTATTTTTATCGACAACACCCTGATTGACACTATCAAACTAAGCGCCCCGATTGTGATCAATAAAAATATACGGCTAAATGGCAATGGAGTGGTCGTGCAGGTACAATCTCCCGGCAAATCCCCGTTTCGCGTATTTACCATTGGGGCAAACGACGATAGCACCGACAGCATCAGCATCAGCAATCTGAAATTATCAGGGGGAGATATCTCGGGAATGACATCGACAAATGGAAACGGTGGAGTCGTCCTGATCAACAAAAACACCTGTTTGAAAATGCAGCAGGTTGAACTTGCAAATGGTAAAGCCGTTTACGGAGGAGCAGCTTTTTGTGTTGATACCCTTGGTGTCACTTTAGATATCAATGATTGCCGCTTTGTCGGCAACTCTTCGTTGAACAATGCAGGGGCACTGTATCTGAAAGCTATCGCCGGCAGAATAAATAACTGCATCTTTGAAAACAATACAAGCGAAAGAAATGGAAGTGCGCTGGTAAGCAACAAACAGGCAGAAATATCCAACTCCACATTTAAAAACAACCGGTCGGCCACATCGGTCAGTACTGATTACGGGGCAGCAGTTTTTAATACCGGTGGTGGCTTTATGAAAATCACAAACAGCACTTTCGATTCGAATCTGACCACACAATACGGTACCGGTGGATTTGCCTGTTCAGGCCCAACGACAAACACCCTCATGAACAATGTCACATTCTGTAATAATAGCGGAAAAATTGCGTCATCATTGTTTAATAAGGCCGGAGAACTGGTTATGATACATTGTACTGTAGCAGGAAATAAAACTGAGGCTGATGAAGGAGCAGCGCTTTATGCTTCGCCTTCCTCAGAAGCAAACAACCTGCTGATCAATTCTGTTTTTGCATTCAATTATAATGCTACAGGCAAATCAGACATAGAGATAGGTGAAAATGCGATTGTATCAGGAACAAACAACATTATCGGGATTCAGACCGGAACCGGAAGTCTTCTAAATACTGTAAATTTTAATTATAACGTTAACACTGAGAATGAAACCCCGCTTTTCAGCAATTATGCCAGCGTTTTATTCAACGGCATCACTATCAAACAACCTGTGCTGGCTGGCCATGGAGGTAAAACACAAACAATAGCCATCAGCGAAAACAGCATTGCCTACCGCAGTGGTGCCTTTGGATTACAGGATATTAACTTACCTGCTTACGATCAACGAAACTATACGCGGTATGTACATCCGTGTATCGGAGCTTTCGAGGTGATCTGCGATTTCCCGGAAAATTTTTCAGTAAAAGATATAAAAAGCGAATCAGCCTTTTTTAGCTGGCAAGGTACGACAGGCCTCTATCAATTTGCTTACAAAGCTGTTGGTTCAACGAACTGGCAAATACACGAAACAAGTGAAAAAAGTATTCAAGTAACAGGCTTAACACCAAGTACCACCTACGAATGGAAACTTCGTTCAGTTTGCAGCCCTGATTTTCCAGGAGAATGGATTTACGGTGCTGCTTTCACTACTCCATTCCGCTTAGTAGTAACATCATCACTTGATGATGGAGGGTCGGAAACATTGCGATATATTGTGAATAATGCACAGCCCGGCGACAGCATCCTGATTGCTGTGGATACCATTATTCTCAGCAATGTCATTGAACTGAATAGGCATATTCATATTAACGGACAGGGAGCGACTATACGTCCTGTAACCATTACCGGATCGAAGCACCGGATTTTTACGCTCGGAGCCGATCTGGCTACAACGGATTCAATCGGACTTTACAATTTAAACCTGTACGGAGGAGACCTGACTCCAAATGCATCTACAGAAGCCAATGGAGGTATTCTTTTCTTATATAAAAATGTGACACTGACGGCTGAGAACGTAAATTTCAGATCAGGAAAAGCATCATACGGCGGTGCTATCCATTGCAACGATTCTACCGGAACACGTATTTTTATGAACAACTGCTCATTCATGAATAATGAATCGGTAAACAATGCCGGAGCATTTTATGTGAAAGCCATCGGCAATCTGAATAATTGTGTATTCGAAGGCAACAAAACCGGCTCAAACGGAAGCGCAGTGACGACCATCCATAAGTTAAGAATTAATCAGTCGGTATTCAGGAATAATACTGCAACAGGCACAGGAGCTTACGGAGGAGCAATTTTTAATACCAGTGGTGGAACCTTACTGGTGGAGAACTCCACTTTTGACTCCAACAGTGCCTCTACTGCCGGTGCCGGAGCATTCGGCTGTTCGACAGGTACTACAACGAGTTATTTCATCAATTCCACTTTCTACGGGAATACGGGAGTAACAGCTTCCGTTTTCTACAACAGAGCCGGGACCGTCAATCTGATTAACTGCACTGTTTCGGGAAACATTGCTAATACATCAAATGCCCCTGCTTATCTGAATTATAATGCATCGAATGTTAGCGCAAATTTTGTCAATAATATATTTGCCTATAATTATAACACAACAAATCCTTATGATGTCAATTTTGAAGCAACAAGCGTTGCCAACGGCACTAACAACCTGATTGCTGTTATTAATCAATATCTGGGACTTCTAAATACAACCGAATTCAGTTATGGTTCAGTATCCGGCAACGACCCGGAACTTTTTGCCGCCTATGAATTGATCGGGATAAGGAAAATTCCTTTATTGCAATCGAATGGCGGACCTACTAAAACAATAGCCCTCTCAAACACCCAAAGTCTGGCTTATGCCGCAGGAATCAACACCTACGCCGGCTATTCATTGCCATTCTTCGATCAAAGAGAGACTGAAAGAGCCAATCCTCCCTGCATTGGAGCCTTTGAGTTGAGTTCTGAAACAGGAATCATCAGTCATTATGATTCACCAAAAGATTACATCATATATCCCAATCCTGCGAAAGATTATTTCAACATAAGGGTGGGTACCACATTCATTAAAGCAGAATTATTTACACTTTCGGGTATAAAGATTGCGTCTTTTGATTCGCCGGATTGTAACCTGAGAAATATAAATGCCGGTATTTATCTGTTGAAGATTTTTACCGACAAGGGAGCAATTACCGACAAAATGATTATTTACTAAATATTTCCAATAAATTGTATGATAAAAAAGATTGTTGATTTTTACAGGATCAGTTCTCCGGCAGAAGAAGCTACTGATAATGCTGATGAAAAGAAGAAACGTTATAAAAGATTACGATGGTCGACTTTTCTGGCGGCAACCTTTGGTTATAGCTTTTACTATGTTTGTCGCACAAGTTTGAACGTTGTCAAGAAACCTATCATCGAAAGTGGTGTCTTAGATGCCCAACAATTAGGATATATCGGTTCTGCCCTGTTGTTTACTTATGCCATCGGAAAATTTGTAAACAGTTTTCTGGCTGACCGGTCAAACATCAAACGATTTATGGCAACAGGTTTGATCGTATCTGCTCTGGTCAACTTTATCATCGGGATATTAGGCATCTTCAGGGATTACGGACATTTTTCAGGCATTTTCTTTGTTTGCTTTGCAATATTATGGGGAATCAATGGCTGGAGTCAATCCATGGGAGCCGGCCCGTCCATCGTTTCGCTCTCACGTTGGTTTCCGAAAAAAGAACGGGGTACTTACTACGGTTTTTTCAGTGCCAGTCACAATCTGGGAGAGTTCTTATCATTCATTTTTGTAGGTTCTATCGTTGCAGCCGCAGGTTGGCAATGGGGATTTATGGGTGCATCTCTGGCCGGTATTTTTGGTGTGGCAGTAATCATCCTGTTTCTGCATGATTCTCCTGAAAGCAAAGGCCTTCAATCTGTCGAAATACTTTCAGAAGAAAAAAGCGTAAGTCAGGGAGATTTCAATTCCGCTCAAAAAGCGGTACTAAAAAATCCTTATGTATGGATTCTTGCCCTTTCAAGTGCATTCATGTACGTAAGCCGGTATGCCATTAATGGCTGGGGAGTGTTGTTTCTGCAGGAAGAAAAGGGATTTAGTCTTTCATCAGCAACCCAAATCATATCCATTAATGCCTTGCTTGGCATCGTGGGGACGGTTTTCTCGGGATGGTTTTCGGATGTATTATTCAAAGGAAAAAGAAATGTACCTGCATTGATCTTCGGGATACTCAATACCATTTCATTAATTTTATTCCTTTTCTCCGGAGACGAACTCTGGATAAACATCCTGAGCATGGTTCTTTTTGGTATTGCCATCGGGGTACTGATTTGTTTCCTTGGCGGACTGATGGCTGTCGATATTGTTCCGCGTAACGCAAGCGGAGCCGCGTTGGGTATCGTCGGCATTGCCAGCTATATTGGCGCAGGTTTGCAGGATATTATCAGTGGAACTTTAATTGAAAGCAATAAAGTGCTGATTGAAACCAAAAATAACATCGATTATTTCCAGTACAATTTTGGTCCTGCGATAATTTTCTGGATTTCAGCCTCAGTTATCTCTTTTATTCTCGCGACTTTCGTGTGGAAAGCCAAACTAAGTGCGGAATAAAAGACCGGGAGCAGACTGAAAATATCAGTCTGCTCCCGGTTTACTCAAAACAATGTCATCTGCCCGGTAATCTCATCAATGATCTTCCGGTTGTCCGGTTTCTCTTCATCGATAGGTGGCAGAATTTCATCTTCTGTGTCATCAGTTCCAACATCACCCTGATTCTCAGATGAATTATTTTCTGATACGGAAGTTTGGTCCCCTGATTCTTCTCCGTTTATTTCATCACCATCATCTTCATTGTTCTCCTGATTTTCTTCAGGGGCTTTGAAACGAACCGGTTCAAGCTCTGAAATAGTAGCGACCTCAAAGGTTGTGATACGTTTTCCTTTGGCTCTGAAACTTTTTACCGAAATAAATTCTTCAGCATCAACTACCAGCGCTTCCCTGTAGGCATCATTTCCTCCGAATTCAACCTTAAACAACGGATAGTCGGCGGCCGAAATCAACATTAAACGCGAATCGGGATTTTCGCCAAGGATACTGAGTGTCTTTTGCGTAGCTTCAAGCTGGAAACGCTTCAGATAATAATACTGCTGATCGGCATCATATAATACCAGCGACCATATTTTGTCAGGATCAAATTTTTCTATGACAAGAATATCCTTTTCATAATGATTCGCTAAATCAAAATTTGAAGTATAATATTCTCCTTTTGACGAAAGGATCAGGATTAAATCCTCGCTCTGGAATTCTCCGAGATAATCGCCCCGTTTATCATAATTCAACCGTAGCACATCCCTGTCGAACCACACATGGCGACCTCCGAGCGTTGAACCACCCTTTTGTTTCAAAGCAATTTTGAATATATCGTTTTTGGTAAGTATGTTCCCCATTGACTGTCGCCCTTTGATGGCAATATCACTGAAGTCCTTTTCAAAAACAAGCTTGGTGAGACGAGGTTTCGGCTTCAGGGTAACACGAATAAGTTCAGCCTCGGCATTGGGATTTGAAGTGAAATACACGATCTTTGATCCTGCTTTTCCCTGTGTAACATCATATTCCTTATCGCGGGTGATACCATTCACCGCGAATCGTTTAATATAATACGGACCTGCCTTACCATCTCGATAAACAGCATTATAGACCGTTCGTTTGTCGTTTTTGCGGAACACATCCAGGTGCAGGATATTTTTCCCCACAAACAGTTTATCGGCAACCTTCACCACCTTGTACTTACCATCTTTGAAGAAAATAATGACATCGTCGATATCAGAACAGTTGCAAACGTACTCATCCTTTCTCAGCGACAAACCTATAAATCCCTCTTCGCGGTTGACATACAATTTCTCGTTGGCTTCCACCACCTTTGAAGCCACAATAGTTTCAAAATTACGAATCTCGGTTCTTCGCGGATAATTTTTACCGTATTTGTTTTTCAGACTTTCGTACCAAAAAATGGTGTAATCCACCATATGTTCCAGTTCGTAATTAATTTCCTTGATCTTTTTTTCAAGCGAAATCAGGGTATCATTGGCTTTGTCGGTATCAAATTTAGTGATTCTCATCATTTTGATTTCCAACAACTTCAAGATATCCTCACGTACAACTTCCCTGATGAAATCCTTTTTAAACGGCTCAAGTCTGGTATCAATATGACTTACCACAGCGTCCTGACTGGCACTTTCTTCAAACCCTTTGTCCTTATAAATCCGGTTCTCGATGAATATTTTTTCCAGCGAAGTAAAAAAGAGTTGCTCCAGCAGTTCTTCCTTCTGAATTTCGAGTTCCATCTGCAAAAGATCTTTGGTATGCTCGCAACTCACCCTCAACATATCGCTGACATTCATGAAACGGGGTTTCTTATCATGAATGACACAACAATTCGGAGAAATGCTCACCTCACAATCGGTAAAAGCATATAAAGCATCTATCGTTTTATCGGAAGAAGAACCAGGTTGCAGGTGTACCAGAATTTCAACATTTGCCGAGGTATTATCATCTACTTTTCTGATTTTAATTTTCCCTTTTTCAGAAGCCCTGATGATAGATTCTATCACCTTAGTCGTATTTGACCCATATGGTATTTCTGTGATGGCCAGGGTTTTATTATCAATCTTACCGATTTTCGCCCTGACTTTTACCACTCCTCCTCTTTCGCCATCGTTATACCGGCTGACATCAATAGATCCTCCGGTTTGGAAATCAGGATATAAAACAAAATCCTCTCCTCTCAGATGTGCAATACAGGCATCAATTAATTCATTAAAATTATGAGGAAGAATTTTCGAATTCAATCCCACGGCAATCCCTTCCACTCCCTGAGCAAGCAATAAAGGAAATTTTACGGGTAAAGAGATTGGCTCTTTATTCCTTCCGTCGTAGGATTGTTTCCATTCAGTAGTTTTAGGATTGAAAACCGTATCCAGCGCGAACTTCGACAAGCGTGCCTCGATATAACGGGGCGCAGCCGCTCCGTCGCCGGTGAGGATATTTCCCCAGTTTCCCTGACAATCGATGAGTAAATCTTTTTGACCCAACTGAACCAATGCGTCACCAATGGAAGCATCACCATGAGGGTGAAACTGCATGGTGTGTCCGACGATATTCGCTACTTTATTGTAACGTCCGTCATCCAAACGTTTCATTGAATGAAGGATACGGCGCTGAACCGGTTTTAGTCCATCATAAATATCCGGCACAGCACGTTCGAGAATCACGTACGAAGCATAGTCCAGAAACCAGTTCTGGTACATCCCCGATAAATGATATTTCGTTAATTTATCAGATATTTTCGGAACTTTATAGTTTGATTGTGATACGGAAGCATCCTGTTCTTCGAAATCACTTTCGACATCCGGGATTGCTTCCTGCTCTATTTCTCCGTCGATTATTTCGTCTGTACTCATATGGGTTTGACTTCCTTTTAATTTTCAACCTACAAAAGTAAGAAAAAAACAAAAAAAAACAGTAAATTTGCGACTTAATTTATGAACAGGTAATTATGGCTTCTCAAGAGGATGTTTTCAAGAAACTAATTGCACATTGCAAGGAATATGGATTCGTTTTTCCATCGAGTGAAATTTACGACGGATTAGGCGCCGTGTATGACTACGGGCAGAATGGCGTTGAGTTGAAAAACAATATTAAGAAATACTGGTGGGACAGCATGGTGCTGTTGAACGACAACGTGGTGGGCATCGATGCCGCCATCTTCATGCACCCGACCACATGGAAGGCTTCAGGTCATGTGGATGCGTTCAACGACCCGCTGATCGACAATAAAGATTCGAAAAAACGTTACCGTGCTGATGTGCTGATCGAAGAACTTCTTGCTAAATACGACGATAAGATTGAAAAGGAAGTTGAAAAAGCTGCCAAGCGTTTTGGTGAAAGCTTTGATGCGGCAATGTTCAAACAAACCAATCCACGGGTTTTGGAAAATCAGGCTAAAAGGGATGAAATTCATGCCCGTTTTGTAAAAGCACTCAACGATTCCAACTTAGATGAACTGAAAGCCATCATTGAGGATTACGAAATAGTTTGTCCTATCAGTGGTACTAAGAACTGGACGGATGTACGTCAGTTCAACCTCATGTTTTCTACTGAAATGGGCTCAACTGCTGATGGCGCAATGAAAATCTACCTGCGTCCCGAAACTGCTCAGGGTATTTTTGTAAACTACCTGAACGTTCAGAAAACCGGTCGCATGAAGATTCCTTTCGGTATTGCCCAGATCGGAAAAGCTTTCCGCAACGAGATTGTTGCCCGTCAGTTCATCTTCCGAATGCGCGAATTTGAACAGATGGAGATGCAGTTCTTTGTTCGTCCCGGCGACGAAATGCAATGGTTCGAATACTGGAAACAATGGCGTCTGCGCTGGCACAAAGCGCTTGGACTTGGCGACTACAAATACCGTTTCCACGACCACGACAAACTCGCGCATTATGCCAATGCCGCTACTGATATTGAGTTTGAAATGCCTTTCGGGTTCAAGGAAGTGGAAGGTATCCACTCCCGCACCGACTTCGACCTGAGCAGTCACGAAAAATTTTCAGGCAAAAATATCAAATACTTTGATCCTGAGCTGAATCAATCGTATACTCCCTATGTAATTGAAACCTCCATAGGTCTCGATCGTACTTTCCTTTCTATCATGGCAGCATCTTATCATGAAGAAACGTTGGAAGGCGGCGACAGCCGTGTGGTGTTGAAACTTCCGCCGGTGTTGGCTCCGGTAAAAGCAGCCATTCTGCCTTTGATAAAAAAAGACGGATTGCCCGAAAAAGCCCGCGAAATCATCAATGAGCTGAAATTCGATTTCAAATGCGTGTACGACGAAAAAGATTCTATCGGGAAACGTTACCGTCGTCAGGACGCAGTGGGTACGCCTTTCTGTATCACAGTCGACCATCAGACGCTGGAGGACAATACCGTGACCATTCGTTACCGCGATACCATGGTACAGGAAAGAGTCAGCGTACAGGCTTTGCATGCACTGATTGGTGATCAGGTGAATATGAAAAATTTGTTCCGGAAGATTGTTTAATAAAGCATTCTATCAATCATATAGTTAAGGTGTTCCGGCTTATACCGGGACACCTTTTTTTTCAATTTTTATTTTTGTAAATGTTAATTTATGCAAACTATGAGTGTAATTACAAATATCTCATTAACTTTGCAACTCAAAGTACTTTTATATATCATATATGGAAAAACAACTTGAAGATCTGAAAGCTATCAGAGAAATGATGGAAAAATCAACTAAATTCCTATCTCTGAGCGGAATGTCGGGAATTATTGCCGGAATAACTGCCATCGTCGGAGCAGCATTTGCCTACTTCTTTCTGCTTAACAATGTCAGTACTGCCAGTGTCGTTGGGTCAGATGACTTCTGGATGCTCCTTGCTGACGCCCTCATTGTTTTGTTTATCTCTGTCGGTGCTGCTTTTTATCTTTCAATGAAGAAGGCCAAAAAGAATCGCCAGAAAATGGTGAAAAAGGTAGTGATTGATACTCTATATCATCTTGGAGTGCCTCTTCTTGCAGGTGGAATATTCTCACTGATTTTTTTGATCCGTGGCGATATAGCAATGGTAGCTTCATCAACATTAATTTTCTATGGTCTGGCGCTGATAAATGTTTCAAAGTTCACCTATCCTGAAGTGCATTATCTTGGTATTACTGAAATTGTACTCGGCCTGCTCGCAGCAGTGTTTTTATATCATGGAATTATATTCTGGACAATTGGCTTTGGACTGTGCCATATTTTTTACGGGTTGATAATGCATTTGAAATACGACCTCAAAAAAGCATGAGTTGCCTTTAATGTCTTATCCGATCTTCTTTATTCAATAATGAAAAATATAATTGCTAAACTAAATAAAGCCTTTGAGAGTCGCATCCGACTCGGCATCATGTCGGCACTGGCTGTAAATGAGGCATTGGATTTCAATGCGTTGAAGGACCTGCTTGATGTCACCGACGGGAATCTGGCGAGCCATCTCAAAGCACTGGAAAGTATTGGTTATGTGCAATCTACCAAACAATTCGTTGGTCGAAAACCGAATACCCGATACAGCATTACTAAAACCGGGGCTGATGATTTTAAATCTCATCTTGATGCGCTTGGTGAATTATTGAGATAATTTTTTTTACATATAAACTTTGTATTTCAAAGTACTTTACAAACAATAATAATCAATTTTAAATTTTTATGGAAACAATAAAGAAAAACGCTGAAAAATTCAGCAAATCACTCACAATGAAAGTGATAATCATCGGAGCAATCAGTCTGGTACTATTGATCCCCGGAGCAATGATCATGGAGCTAATCCGGGAAAGAAACGTAAGAAGTGATGAAGCTGTAGCAAAAATCAACAACTTGTGGAGCAGGGATCAGACGCTGACAGGACCTGTGATTACTATCCCTTATGAGGTAATCGTTGCAGACAAAGAATCATCTGTAACTGTGCGTCACCATTTAAATATCACCCCTGAAGATCTGGTGATTACAGGTAAATTATTTCCACAGGAGAAATATCTTGGCATCTACAAGTCAATCATTTATAACAGCGAACTACTCATTTCAGGTTCTTTCCCGGCAATTGATTTCTCAAAAACAGAACATTCACGCATCCTGTGGAACGAAGCTTTTGTTAGAATAGGGATTTCCGACTTGCGGGGTGTTTCCAGTATTCCTGACTTCAAGATAGACGGAAAAATTTATAAACCCGAAGCCGGTGGCACTAATACCGACGAAATCGGGCAAGGATTGGTTATAAACCTGGGTTCAATGCTCGAAACGAATGGAGAAAAAAAGAATAGTTTTAGCTGCACCTTAAACCTCAAAGGAAGTAATAGTTTGAATTTCATCCCACTAGGTAGGACAACGCAAGTTAAACTGAATGGAGACTGGAATGCTCCGGGATTTACCGGCAATTTTAATCCTGAACACAACATAAGTGAGAAAGATTTTCAGGCGGAATGGAAGGTACTACATTTTAACAGGAATATCCCTGACAAATGGATAGATGACAAAACAGATAAATTTGATGACAGTGTTTTCGGTGTTAAACTTGTCGATATGATCAATCATTATCAACAGGCGGAACGATCGGCAAAATATGCCATTATGTTCATTGCCCTGACCTTTGTTGTTTTCTTCTTTGTTGAAGTGCTCACCGGCAAACGGGTTCATCCGGTTCAGTATATACTTGTAGGACTGGGACTTATTCTGTTTTACAGTTTACTGTTATCACTTTCGGAACAAGTCGGTTTCGGTTGGGCCTATCTGATTGCAAGTATTGCTATTATCGGACTGGTGTGTGCATATACTGCCAACATCTTTCGGAATTTCCGACAGGCAGGTCTGCTGGCTTTGATTCTCGGCATTTTGTACAGCTATCTGTATGTTATCCTCCAGATCGAGGAACTTGCTTTGCTGGTTGGAAGCATCGGCTTATTCATTATTTTAGGAGTGGTTATGTTCTTCTCCACAAAAATAAACTGGTACAAATCCACAGAGATAGCTGAAGAACAGGATCAAAACACTCATTGAGACTGCCGGCGATGACTTAGGAGTCCTGAGTTTCTCCGGATACAATTTCCTTTAATGCTTTCACCCAAAAATCGCTGGCATTGAGGCTTTCAGTCATTACCAGTTCTTTTCCTCCATGAGCTTTGAAAAGACCTTGGTAGTCCTGACCTATTTCCACGATGGTCTCCAGACAATCCGCCACAAATGACGGAGCAACAATCAGCACTCTCGACTTTCCCGAGAGTGCTGATTTAATTATAACATCTTCAGTAAACGGACCTATCCAGTTGTTGGCAAAACGTGATTGAAAAGCCACGGTAAAATCTTCCCTCCTGATTTGCAATTTATCGGCAATCAGACGGGCGGTGGCGTAACTGGTGGTTTTATAACACATTGTTCCAAAGGAAGGAATACTGTTTTCACAACCACAATCATCGCAGGGTGTTTCCCGATGGATATTTTCGATATGCCGTACCGGCAAACTATGAAAAGAAAAAATAATATGGTCGAATGTTGCCGGATAATAATCCGCAATGCGTTCACAGAATGCATTGATAAACCCGGGCTTATCATAGAACTGCTCTGTAAAATGTATATACTTTACGTTTTGCAGCTTGCTTTTGTTCTTTTGCACCACATGAATAATGCTTCCGGTGGTAGACGAGGCATATTGAGGAAAAAGGGGCACTACATGCAAATCATCGGCTCCACTATTATTGATTTCATTTAAAACCTGTTTCAAAGCAGGCTTACCGTACCGCATCGCAACATAAACAGTGGCTTCATCACCAACAGCCTTTTGCAGTTTTGCTCTGAGTTGCTCCAGATAAAGCAAAATAGGGGATCCTTCATCTGTCCATAATCTTTGATAAAGTATGGTCGATTTCTTCACCCTGAAAGGAATGATGATCAGGTTCACCAGCAATTTACGTATCAACCAGGGCAAATCAATTACAAAAGGATCATTCAGAAATTCGGTGAGATACTTTCTTACATGCTTTGGTGCCGGACTTTCGGGAGTACCAAGGTTGACCAGCAAAACTGCTTTTTTCATGCTTTTCATGCTTTAATTTCTGCAAGTATCTGTTCTGCAACAGTTTTAGCCTGTTTTACCCGGTCCGACATTCCTATCCCATCTCGAACATTACCGGCCAACACCAAGCCAGGATAGTTTCCTTCCACTTCCCTGATGGCCGAAAACCGCAACCCAGAACTTTTTTCATACTGAGGAATGGCCTTATCGTACCTGAACACCTTAATTAAATCAGGTTTGCTGGTGGCTTGCATCATTTCTGACAATGCCTTTTCTGCCATACTGATAATTTCCTCCTCCGACTTTTCAATGATGTCGGGGCGCTTCATTCCTCCCATAAAAACCGACAATAACGCTCCGCCTTCCGGAGCACGGTTTTCAAATAATGCCGAGGGAAAAAGTATTCCCAGCACGTCCTTTTTTTCTACCGAAGGTACCAATCCCCCGAACGCTTTGATTTCAATTCCCTGCCAGTGTTTATAGCCGACAACAACCTGAACCACTTTCGCATAACGGATGTCGGAAAGTTGTCTCAATACATCGGTGGATAAAAATGGCAATAAGGATGGGAGCGCCATCCCTTCGACCGTAGTTATCACTCTCCGGGAACTGATACATTGCTCCTCTCCTTCTTTTTTGAAGCTGGTTAGGTATTTGGCTGCTTCAAAATTTATCCTCACATCAGTAACCGGCAAAATAAAATCCTGCTCTTCCATATTGTCAATCAATGCTTCAATAAGTTTACTCAATCCTCCCTTTACGGAAAAGACTTCTTTGGTCACCTGCTTTTCGGTCTCTGATATGGGCAGCTTACTCTTTTTAACCGCACCCTTTACGAAACTGCCATATTGCTGTTCCAGAGCGTACAATTTGGGTAAAGCATAACGGGTAACCAAAGTGGAAGGATCGCCGGCATAAATGCCTGAAATGAAAGGGTCAACAGCATAAGTGAGAAAACTCCGGCCCATTCTTCTCCTGACTAAAGCGGCAACTGTTTCATCCGGATTATTACCTCTCATTCGAAAGGGTTCCCCGAGAATATTGATTTTATCTTTTAACGTGAAAAGTGGTGTCCTAATGGCCGACACAAATCCTGAAGGCAGTGTATGCCATTTTCCTTTCTTCCAAATCCATCTTTGTTTGGAGGCTGCACCGGGCACTTCAAATTGCAGATTCAAATCCCTGAATAACTGCACGAGTTCATGAGATGAGATGACACCGGTATTCGGACCAGCCTCGTAAGTAAATCCATCTTCACAACAGGTTTGAATAACGCCTCCCACTTTGTTTTTTTTGTCGAGTACTATAACCTTCATTCCAGCCTTTTTAAGGTAATACGCCATGGTTAAACCGGTAAGGCCTGCACCAATTATGACTATGTCAGCTTGTAATGTCTTCATTATTTACAACAAATATTTTTTTTAACCACAAAAGGAAGACAAAGGAAACACAAAAGGAAAATTAAAAATTAAATGTGGATGTCACTCATCACTCATCATTTAACACTTATCACTTTTAGCTATTCGCTATTACCTATTCGTTCTATTGTGTTTCCTTTGTCTTCCTTTTGTGCCTTTTGTGGTTAAAAATTCTACACAGATTTTGAGTACTTATTTTCTAACTGCTGATAGTCAGGATCAAACTGCACAGCAATATTACGAATAAAAAACGAGCCTGTTTCTGTTATTCTCAGCACTTTATTATTATAACTAATTAATCCGTCGGATAAGAATGTCGCGAGCTTTTCTTCTGAGAAGTGTGTAATTCGTAAAAAATCGGTCTGATTTATCTTTTGCTCTTCACAAAAAACAGGAATATCAAGCATCAGATTACACATAATTTGTTCTATAACCGATCTGATGATCTTCTGTTCATATGTCAATATAAGTCCTTTTTCCACTGCAGGTTTCCCCTGATTGATGTGTTCAATATAGGCAATGGTATCTTTTTCATTCTGGACATATCCATTTTCGAGCTGACTGATGGAAGACACCCCGAAAGCATAAACCTGTCCTGTAGTGCGTCGCGTGCAATAGCCCTGAAAGTTCCTGTGCAACTGATTATGTTGCAAAGCGATACTCAATTCATCCTGCGGAAGCACATAATGATCCAGGCCGATAGGCTGATAACCGGAGTTCAACAGCAGCTCTCTGGATGTCAGAAAGATATCCATCTTTTGAGTGGACGACAACAATCCTTTCTTCTCCAGTATCTGCTGATGTTTCTTCAGCCATGGTACATGGGCATAGGAGAAAGTAACCAAGCGATCGGGTCTGATGTCAATGGCCTGTTGAATGGTTTGATTAAATCCTGCCACTGTCTGCCCCGGCAATCCGTAGATGAAATCAAGATTGACTGAAATCGCAGGATTGTCCCTTTTCAGAATTTCAACAATTTGCTTCACCGGCATGGCGGTGGGATTACGATTCACTGTTTTGAGCACCTTAAGATCAAAATCCTGAATTCCCAGACTGAAACGGTTGAATCCGGCATTCAACAAACGCTGCAGGTACAACTCGTCTAAATGTGCCGGATGACATTCAATGGCAATTTCAGGCCTGGGAATAAATTCAAATAAATCAAACAGCAATTGATTGATTTCCTCAAGCCAACTTACATCAACAGCATTGGGCGTACCTCCACCATAATGAATCTGCGAAACTTTCCGTTTTTTATCAATCCGCTCTGAGATCATTTTTATCTCTTTTTTCAGGGCTTCCATATAGTTCGTCACCAACGCCTCTCCTTTGTAAAGCGCAGTATTACATCCGCAATAAAAACATATCTTCTTACAAAACGGTATATGGATATAGATGGCAATATTCTCCGGCTGACTGTTATTCGAATCCTCAATCATCTGAATAAAAGTTCTTTCTGAAAACTGATTTTCAAAATGATTGGCCGGAGGATAACTGGTATACCTGGGCACAGGAACATTATATTTTTCAATTAATTCTTTGCTGATTTCCATAACTTAACCGGATAAACATAAAACAACAAGCTAAACGATAACGCCGACATTAATGTCTCTACTCCGAACAGGCCATTGTAACCTATAAGATCACCGAGTTTCCCACTAAAAATAGCAATGAGCATCGAACTCAGGTGGGTTATTACAATCTGGACCGTAAAATCGGTACCCGCGCTATTCGGACGAACGGCATCCATAGAAGTAGTGTAAATGATTACCGTCGACAAACCATAAGCTCCCCAGAGCAGACAAATACCTGCATACAATTCGAACAACGAAGGTGTATGCATGGATATCAGATAGAAAAACACCCCGACTGAAACATTGATCAGAGCAAAAAGATAAATAGCCGGCTTTCGTCCAATATATTTAACTATAAATCCACCTAATAAAGCAAAAGATGCTGCCACTGCCGTTCCCACAATACCCGACATAAAGCCTATTTCTTTGACAGTATACCCCAAATCAACCATGTAGGGTTTTAGCATGGCCAGAATTCCAATTAACCCGGAATAGTAAAAAATCAACACTAATATACGCCTGCGGGCGATCTTTTCTCTGAAGAAAGACAGAATATCAATCGGCTTTACCCTCAATTTACCGGCAACCGACAAATCATTTTCAGGCTTGTAGATCAGTAGTGGAGCGATGGCAAATATCACAAAGGCCGCCAGTATCCATAACAAATATTGCCATCCCAGATAATGATAGGCAAGCAACAACACTCCGGTGCCAAAAAGGCTACCGATAAAACTTCCTGCCGATTGAATACCATTGCCCATGGCTTTTTCATCAGTTCGCAACACCCTTATTGCAAAGATATCGGTGGCAATATCCTGTGTCGCCGACGCGATAAAAGCAACAACCATCAGCATAACGATTAGTTTAAAATCGGTCTGTAAACTAAATAAGCTGATACTGAGAATAACAAACGCGTAGAACAATTCCGACAAGATAATCCATCTCCGGAGTTGTTTTCTGTCCTTAGCATTATTATCTACAAGGGGAGCCCATAAAAATTTCAGTATCCAGGGAAGTTTTACCAGTTGCAACAGTCCTATCGATTCAAGAGAATAATTCTCCTGACGCATGATCACAGGTACGACTGTGGAGAAAAAGCTCATCGGGATGGACTGAGCAATGTACAAGCTGAAGAGCGTTGGAAATTTCAGTTTCATGCCCTAAAATTTTACAGATAAATTTACACCGGCCTGCATGGGTTTTCCTGCCTGAGCATATACCTTAGCCCTTGATTCGAACATAAAAGCATGGTATTGGGTGTTCGTGAGATTCTTTGCCCAGAGATCAATTTGCAGATTGCCCCGGATAAGAATAACTTTTGCATTCAGAATACCATAACGCTCCTCTTTCAGATTATTGGTCAGGTTCCAGTATAATTCTCCCGTTTCATTGTACGCAACATTAAGTTTGATTCTGTCAACCCATTTATTCATGGGTAATTTGATGTTCTGCATACCCTGCAACATCAGGGTATGACGGGGAATGTAGGGTGTAAAATGATTGTTGTAATTCACCGTCTCATTCGAAACATATTCCAGTATTTCAGCATGGGTATAGCCATAGGCAATCATGCCTTCAAAACCATGAAAGGAGTGATTCTGAACAGTAAACTCAAGTCCACGATTGTTCGATAAGCCCGAATTATCAAGATAAGAACCACTGCCGCTTGGTGCAGTACGGTAAATCTGCTGATTCTTCAGGTTAGTATAAAAAACCGAAAGATCCGTATACAAATAACCAATCAACTCAGCCTTCACCCCCGCCTCAAAATTGTGGCTGCTTTCCTTTTTGAACATCAGATGCTCGGGCTTCTCAAAGGTTGAATTAAATCCTCCCGGCTTATATCCGGTGGAATATGAAGCATAAAAATTGGTTTTATCATTCAATTCGTACGAAAGAGCCAGTTTTGGCAACAATACCATATCGTGTAGTGAAGGATAAACCGTATCGATAGCAGCCAATTCCGCTCCCGCTTTTTTACCTTCATATTGGTACTGCATTCGCGACTGTTCATAATCAAAACGGATTCCTCCGGTTACGGTAAGCTGTGGTAATATTTTGTAGGAAGACTGATGAAACAAAGCTGCTCCTTCCGTTACCGAGAAATATCTTTTCTGATACCACAGGTATACATTCCCTTCGGGTGTGAACGTTTTATAGCTATCGACATCCACTGTATTTCCGGCATCCTGTAAAAAAGCAAAGAATCCGACTAACCAGTTATAACGCTTATTAGCATTAGATTGCAGCACAAGTTCATTGGCAAAATTATGCTGTTTTTGCAACTGTCCTGCAAAATTAACCGAGTCGGGTCCGAAATCCTGATCTATCTGCTGATTATCATCCAGCAACTGATACGAAAAAGTATTACTTAGTTCCCAGTCCTGTGAAACATACTTCAACCTCAGGGCATTCGACATGAGATAACGGTCGTAACCGCTTTTCTGATTGTAATTAACAAATCCATCGGTTTGAGTCGCTTTGTCGTAAAGCGCATATGGATATCCTCCCTGATTGCTTTGATCAACATTTGAAGTAAAATCCAACGACCATTTATCGGAAATCAGGTATTGAAGTTTCAATCGCAGGCCGTATGCATCAAGCATATCTACCTTTTCGTTAAAAAAAATGTTGGTGTAAAAACCGTCCTGATGCAGATAATTTGCTGATATGCTATATCCGAGTTTGTCAGATATCTTCTGATAATGCCCGGCATTAATTTTATACATACCATAATTCCCTGCTGAAAGTTGCACATGTGTTCCCTGATAGTCCAACGGTGATCTTGTTGTGATATTGATGAGTCCACCCATACTGTTCCGGCCATAAAGCGTACCCTGCGGACCACGCAAAACCTCAATTTTCTGCACATCAAAAAAATCAAAATTAAATGCCGCCTTCTCAAAATACGGAACATTATCCACATACATTCCTACAGATGGGGCATTGATGCGCGATCCAATTCCCCGGATGTAAACCGGTGATGTCAGTTTGGATCCGTATTCGGGCATGAAGAAGTTTGGTATGAAAGAAGTCGCATTACTTAGGGTATTAATTTCATTTGTTTCAAGAGAAGAAGCAGTCATCACAGACACCGATGAAGGTACTTCTTTTAATTTTGTTTGTGTTCGGGAAGCACTCACAACTAATTCCATCAGTTCAATATCCTCTGCATTTTGCTTACTATCAGCATCAGACGGAGTTTCAGCAAAAATTACGGCATAATATAATAAGGCAAATGACAGCAGGAGAAATTGTTTCATTGATTATTAATTAAAAAAGTCTTCGCTGCATAAGTAAAGATATGCCAGTGAAAACCCATAAAGTGTAACAAATGTTACAAAAATAACAAAAACAATTGAGACTTCAGGAGTAAAATTTAAAAAACAGGAAAAATTTTCTCTTTCAATTGCTGACCACCATCAATTATAAAAAGGAAAGGGCCTGTTTCTTATTGAGAAACAGGCCCTTTTACCTTTGCAAAAAATCAAAAAACAAATTCACTTATTCTAATGCGGCATCTTTATTATTAAAATAACTGCTTTTCAGATTCTTTTTAATGCCTGCAGGGGCGGTTTTATAGCGATATGTCCGTTCAAATGTTGTGTCACCTGCTTTATCAGGGAGGTTTACATGTATCACCAGATTCACCGAATCGGTGACATTATTTTCAAGAGAACTCAGGTCGAACGAAACAACACCCCAACGATTATATACCGGCTGATCGTTATTCGCATTATGACGGAATTCCAGATGAATTTTGCCATCATTATACGTTTTTGAAGCATCTGACACCAGATTGATGAAATGGGTTTTAGAATATCCCTGATAATAAAACTCAATATTCAGGTACTTGCTTCCTATCCATATATCATCCGCTTTAACATAAACAGAGTCATTCCCTATACTATCCTCCGTTGCGGGAGTTATCTGAAAGATTCCTTTTGTAAGCACCTGATATACATCATTTAACTGAATATCATAATCGTACAGCCCTGTCGCTCTTTTATCCGACAAAACACTGTAATTTGCGATAACACGCTGACCATCTGCTGGTTTATAATTACTAAAAACCGACGATTCAGTCCACAAAAGTGTGCTGTCATCCAGGCGCAAAAAGAACTCAGTACTATTGTCCGGATTTTCGACTGTTGCAATGTCGATCCAATATCTGTCATTGTTTTCATCATCGTTCATACATCCGGACAGAATCAATAATGACAATGCATAAACCGTTAATTGTTTCAGTGTTTTCATAAAAATAAAAAAATAAATTTTGATTAAACTAAACTACTTAAATCTCATTAATAAAAAGAAAGATATTTCTTTCGTTAAAACATGAATAAGATGTTTTTCATCCTGTAAATGTTGCAAAAGGGCACATATTATTTTATGTGCCCTTTTGATATCAACAGATCAACAAAGGAATCTGCTATGAAATTTATATCTCTACAAAAAACTAATAGGCGTGGCTGTCGTCATCAACATCCTGAATATCTGTTCTTTTCTTTTCCATAGCACGCCATGCAATAAATATATACACTAAAACAACCGGAACAAGGATTGACGCCCACGACATTGCTTTGAGTGTAAATTCGCTGGAAGATGCGTTGAATATGGTTAGTGAGCTTTGCAAGTCGGCAGAGGAAGGATAAAAAGCTGTGTTATTATACCCGGCAACCAACAATAAAGTGGTCACTGTTACAATCGTTCCGATGCCTGTAAACCAGATACCTTTCTTATAATCTTTTTTCAGCAAGCTTGCCACGATACCAAACAATACCGCCAAAACTCCGGCCAGGAAGGACAAACCGATAACCGGCATTTCAACAAAATTGGTAAAATACTTATACTTCTCCATAAATACAGTTCCATCCTCTTTCACAGCAAAACCTTCAGATAAGAATATCGAAATTACAAATGCCAGGAAGAAAACCACGAATGGAGCTCCGTTGTATAAAAGATATTTCTTTGATCTCACTTCAAGAACCTCATGGCTCAAACGGTTAATAAAGAAAAGAGTAGCCAGCGTACGTGCAAGAAAAAAAATCGTCAGTCCCAGGAACAGATTACGCACACAAAGCAAGGCTTCCAATCCATGCCAACCGCTTCCCCAGCGGCTAATCACCGGCGACAACACATTGGTAATATTGCCCTTACCAACTGTAAAATCCGATCCGGTAAAGAATGTCGCAACAGCAATACCTATAAAGAATGTGCCGAACAATCCGTTGAGGAAAAGCATGCGCTGATAAGTCCTCTTGCCGTACACATTGCCGGGCTTCGATTGAAACTCATAAGAAACCGCCTGAATAATAAACGCGAACAGGATAACTATCCACAACCAGTAGGCTCCACCGAAACTGGTAGAATAAAACAGCGGAAAAGAAGCAAAAAATGCTCCCCCGAATGTTACAAGCGTCGTAAAGGTGTATTCCCATTTTCTACCCAGAACGTTCACCAGCAAGCGTCGTTCATCTTCGGTTTTGGAAAGTGAAAAAAGCATGGATTGACCGCCCTGCACAAACATGAGAAAGGTAAGCAAACCTCCCAGCAGGGAAATCAGAAACCACCAGTAATGTTGAAGAAATGCGTATGTTGTCATAATATTTTCGTTTAATTGTTGTTTTTTATTGTCTACAGTCGGCGGTCAACAGTCTTTGGTCTGGTGACTGATGTCCGTTGTCTGATGACTTTTCTTAATGATCTTCCGGGCCTTTCTGTATCTGTTTCACCATAATCCTGATTTCAGCCAGCAATAATGCGGTAAACAACACCAGAAACAGGAAAAAGGTTACCTGCACCGATCCTGTTGACACGCTGGACACTGCCGCCTGCACCGGCAAAACATCCTGAATAGCCCAGGGCTGCCGACCCACTTCGGCAACGACCCAACCCAACTGTGTAGCAAGATATCCCAACGGTATAGTGAACAAAGAACCCCAAAGCAACCATTTGGCATTTTCGAGCTTCTTTTTCCAATGCATGAACCATACAACAATAAAAAGAACAAGGAACAACATTCCCAATGCCACCATGATGTGGAAAGAATAAAATACCAGTGGTACATTAGGGATCAGGTCTTCCGGCTGTTCAAGGTATCCGTAACCGAAATTTTTAAAATTTGCATCCAGGGTGGCCTTGTGTACAGCTTTCAGGGAGTCATTTTTTTCAGCTTCAGCTGCCTGATATGATTTAAGCGATTCAATAGCCAGTTTGCCACTCGATTGTTTCTCTGCGAATGAAGGCACCACTGTTCCGTCAGACAAGGTATAGCCTTCAATAATATCTTTTACACCCGGCACAAATGCATTGGCGTCGCGATATCCAAGAAGTGATAATAATTTAGGTATGGGTACATCCATCTTTACAATGAAAGGATCCACCTCATTGTCATATTTCTTTTCCGGGTTCAGAATACCCATCGCCACAATGTTTACTCCAGCCTTTCCATCATACAGACCTTCCATCGCTGCTAATTTCATTGGTTGTTTTTGTGCTACATGATAAGCTGAACCATCGCCGGTAGCTATTATAAGAACCGATGCAATAACCCCGAAAATAGCACCAACTTTGATGCTTCTTAAGGCGAAGTCCAGTTCACGTTTTTTGATAATATACCAAGAACTGACACCCACAACAAATAAAGCTCCCAATACCCAACCTGAATATATTGTATGCAGAAACTTATTGATTGCCACCGGAGACAGTAAAATACTCCAGAAATCAACCATCTCGTTTCTCGACAAAGTAGGGTTAAACTCCATACCAATGGGATATTGCATCCAGGCGTTTGCAACCAGAATCCAAAGTGCTGAAAAAGTGGCACCCAGCATTACTAACCATGTAGAGGCAAGGTGGAAACCTTTGCTTACTTTTTTCCACCCAAAAAACATAATTGAGATGAACGTGGCTTCCATAAAAAATGCCAGCATTCCTTCGATAGCAAGCGGCGCTCCGAAAATATCCCCGACAAACCAACTGTAATTCGACCAGTTGGTCCCAAACTGAAACTCAAGTATAATCCCGGTGGCGACACCCATGGCAAAATTTACTCCGAACAGGGTCATCCAAAACTTAGTAGCCTTTTTCCACTCTTCTTTCCCCGTTTTATAATAAATAGTTTCCATAATGGCCATCACTATCCCCACCCCGAGGGTAAGCGGAACAAAGATCCAGTGATACATGGCAGTCAGGGCAAACTGAGCCCTCGACCAGTTGACTAAAGATACATCCAATAATTCCATAATAAATAATGGTATTAATTTTAATAAATAAGATTTATTTTGATCGATTAATTAATTCAGTGCTTACATGCTTTCCTTTATCTGCATCATTATCATATTGCTGATTTAGCTGGTTGGGAAAGAAAAATACCTTAAGAATGCCAAACATAATAAATAATTTGATAAAAATGATGAGCCACAGCTTTTTTCCTACGGTCATAT
>JAYFPP010000127.1:0-15701 GCA_034927635.1 Paludibacter sp. | reverse complement strand
CATATATATTTTTCAATACTACTGTTTCTAAAGGCACCAATCAACTCAGGATATCCCTTAAACCTTGTAATCTCATACGCCAGATAAACAACCGATGCTACCAGGAAGCCGGCAGAGAGATAGCGGAAGAGATGGTTGTTTTTTGGGGTGACTGTTGACATAAATCTTTTTAATAAAACACGAATATAGAAATTTCGATTCAATTAACACTACATTTTACGGTATTTCCGTAATTTCATTTAACAAGCTTTCCACAGAGTTTTTATCCATTTTGGAAAAAGCAAACCACTTCTTTCCTAAATCTTTCAAAGAAGCTCCCAGGTGATACACTTCCACATGGTCAATAATTAAAAAACGATCGTGACTTCTGGAGAAGATTTTTACATCAAAATTGTGGTATTGCTCATTGGCTTTTTGGATGTCCAAAATTAATTGTTTGCTCAGGTTTTTGGTTAGCAATAACACATTTACTTCATTTTTCTTCTTAGCTAAATGTATGATGGTACTTTCATTTATATAATTATCAACCAAAACAATGCTATTGTTGGCAGAACGGATGATACGTGAAGTAAGTTCGTACGCATCAAATATTTGTCCGTCGAAGAAAATGCCCTGAGTTGGAATAGAATTGGTTTTTATTTGCAAGTCGATTCTTTTCACTATTACTGCCAAATCTTCTACTGTATTTTCTACACGATTTATACGTTGGTTCAGAGCGTAACCTTTCAGCAAATAATCTTTCAACACATTGTTCGCCCAAATCCGGAATTGAGTTCCTTGTTTAGACTTTACGCGATACCCTACTGAAATAATCACATCCAGATTATAGTATTCGACACTAATAATTTGTGATTTCCCTTTTATTGCACCATGCTGAGTGGTTGTCGCAAAATTTGCGACAACCACTGCTTTTTCTAATTCGCCTTCTGAAAAAATATTGTTAATGTGTTTACCAATGGTTTTGACATCTCTTCCGAACAATGTGGCAATCTGCTGACGGTTTAACCAAACGGTGTCTTCTTCAATTCGGACTTCTAAGTGTGAAGCGAGTGCATCAGATTGGTACAAAATGATTTCATTTTTCATACGATGATTTTAAGTTTCAGGTTTGATTCGGGAAATGCAAATGTATAAAAAGCACTGAAATTTGGCTTCAGCGCTTTACATTTTTTCAATATTTATAATAGTATAAAAGTATTTTGACTCAAACAGGCAACTCCCTCACTTAAACGTAAACTTCTTCTGTGAAATATAACTCACCAAAGTGGCAAAGAGAGTAATAATCATCTTAGAGGGTGTCGGAAACCATCCGAAACCATCAACTAATAATTTAAGCCCGATATAGTTGATGCCAAGATTTAAGGCAACTACAACGCCGTAACGAACAAGCTGAGTTTTTCCCCGAAGGTCGGATGCGGTAAAAGTTACATATTTCTGCAATAAGAAACCCGTCATGAAGCTGATTGGGAAAGTAAAAACCAGTGCTGCGATATGTGAACTCAGGGTGACAAATCCAAGATACAGCATTTGTTTCTCGAGTACAAAATGAAAAATATAGAAATATAAAATCCAGTCGAACACAAGGTTGGCAGCACCGGTGACTCCGTACCTGAAAAATTCAACCGGCACGTATTTTTTAAAAGGGGGGTAAAAAAAATCTACTAACTTACGTATAGCCTTGCCGGTTGATATGAGAAATTTACGCATTGTGTTGGTTTTTGTAACAAATTTGCTTACTTTTGTGCGGCGAAAAAATATTCGCAAAGATACAATTTATTATTAATTATTTCCAAATCTGCTATGTCCGACGACTATCATAAGCATGACACAAGTAAGAGCAAAAAAATACTTGGGACAGCACTTCCTGAAGGATTTGGAAGTAGCCCGTCGCATAGCTGAAAGCCTGAAGCTATCGGAACCGATTTCCGTTCTGGAAATTGGTCCGGGTACCGGAGTGCTTACCCAATTCCTTTTACAAAATCCAAATATCGACCTGACTGCTGTTGAACTCGATAGTGAGTCCGTGGTTTATCTTCATCGTCATTACCCCGACCTGAAGTTAATTGAAGCGGATTTTCTGAAAATGGATTTAAAAACATTGTTTCCGGATAAATTCTCTATTATCGGAAATTTTCCCTATAATATTTCCAGTCAGATTTTTTTTAAGATGCTCGAAAACAGGGATCGCATCCCCTGTCTGGTCGGCATGATACAAAAAGAAGTGGCTGAACGCATGGCTGCAAAACACGGAAACAAAACCTACGGGATACTTTCAGTGCTGATGCAGGCCTTCTACACTATCGATTACCTGTTTACCGTACATGAGCATGTTTTTGACCCTCCGCCTAAGGTCAAATCGGCTGTTATTCGCCTTACGCGTAATGAAGTGAACGAGCTCGGATGTGATGAGCAACTTTTCAAAACCGTGGTGAAAACAGCCTTCAATCAGCGCCGCAAAATGATGCGCAATTCGCTGAATCCACTTGTTGATAAAAATCATCCGATGTATGCCGATGTCCTTTTTGATAAGCGACCGGAACAGCTTGATATAGCTGCATTCATCGAATTGACCAACCGGGTGGAACAAGCATTGAAAGATTAAACCCGATTATCCAATTCGCAGGATTGTTTCCTGCAGCCTGCCAGTAACCGCGATGGTGAGTGACAGGGAAAAATGAAAGGAGTAAAAACATGGCAGAACTCAGGCTATTTTATCAGGAAGATGGTAAACTGAAGATATCAAAATCAATAGATATTCTTAAAAAGGTCAATCTGAAAGACATGATCTGGATTGACCTTAACGATGTTTCCGACGCCATCGAAACGGAGTTGGAACAGTTCCTTAAAATCTATATTCAGGAAGATGAAGAGATTGAAGAAATCGAGTTATCCTCAAGATATATTCAAACGGAGGACAGTATTGTCGCAAATTCGAATTTCCTGCTCGACAATTTTCAAATACAGCCGGTTTCATTTATTCTTAAAAATGGCATTCTGGTATCGGTTCGTGATGCTGAACTGAAATCATTTAACGAAACCATCAAAAAGATTTATGCCGACACAAAAAGTTATACAACGGGTTATCATGTGCTCGTAGCACTTCTCGAAACCAGGGTTGAATACGACGCCGACTTGATTGAGGATATTACCGATCAGATTACCAATTTAAGTAAGACTTTAAATACGGAAGATGATCTTGATCAGGATATTCTGATGAGCATTAAGGACCTTCAGGAAAAGGTGATGATCATCCGTCAGAATATTATTGATAAACAGCGGGTGGTTTCTAATATGCTGAAATCAAATCTTTTCCCGAAAGAATTATTGCCAAAATTAACGATGGTTATCCGGGATATCAACTCGCTGTTTGAGTATACGCGGTTTGGTTTTGACCGATTGGATTATCTCCAGGATACTTTCCTTGGTTTGGTGAATATTCAACAGAATAAAATTATCAAAATCTTTACCGTGGTTTCGGTGATTTTCATGCCGCCAACGCTCATTGCAAGCATGTATGGCATGAACTTTAAGTTTATGCCCGAACTTAACTGGAAATTTGGTTACCCCTTTTCTATCTTCCTGATGGTAAGTTTTGCTGTGGGGGTGTTACTGTATTTTAAGAGGAAGAAGTGGCTTTAAATAGTTGAGAGTTGAAAGTTAAGAGTTGAAAGTGATAATTCTCAACTCTCAATTCTCAACTCTCAACTAATTCTCCCAATCATCACTCCGGAACGATGACACAGGAAGTCCTTCTGTGCTGAATAAATCTCCAACTACAAAGTTTTCAAATGCATAGCGCACGGCAACGGGATTAGTTACATCTTTGCATTTTACAATTACACGATTTCTGTTCACACGTGCCTGAGCCGGGTAGAATACCTTATCTTCACCGGCAACCATAAAGAGTTTTGATTCTCCGTTTTTAGCAAATAAACCCAACGGTGCTCCATCAAAATTGACCGTAATTTCACCGTCCTTAATTTCAATATTTTTATAGACCGGACTTTCGCAGGTAATGCCGGTATTACGATATGTTTTGTTGATTGCCAATAAAGCTAAGCGTTCACCTGCTTCTCTTTTTTTAGCGGGATGGATGCAATTTTCCTCACCAACATCCATCAATACTGCCATACCGGTATAGGGTTCTTTAGCTGCATTGGCCTGAGCCTCACGAACTAATGCCGAGTTTGCACCGTCTTTATATCCGAAAGGAGCTATCTGACAGAAATAAAACGGAATGGTATCCTTCTGATTCCATGCTTTTCTCCATCCTTCCGTCATTGATTTGAACATAGGAGCATAAGTTTTGTAACGGTTGCGGTTGCTTTCACCCTGATACCATATCACACCTTTGATGGGCATGCCTACAAGTGGATGAATCATCGCCTGATATAAAACAGTAGGGGTTTGATTAGGGGTTTTAATGTCTTCTTTTGTTTTAGGGATGATGGCTTCAGGGAAATCAGTGAGCATTTCTTTGGTCATCCAGGCTTCAATACTAGAGCCTCCCCATGAGCTGGCAATCAGTCCTACCGGCACTTTCAGACTTTCCTGCAATAACCTGCCGAAATAATATCCCGTAGCACTGAAGTCGCGGACGCTGATAGGCATAGCTTCTTCCCAACGACCAGTTACATCAGTTTGAGGCGCGACATTGGCGTCTTTCTTCACAGTAAATAATCTGATTTGTGAATTTGCACTACGCAGAATGTCCATATTTGATCCTTCGGTGGGTTGACCCTGAAAACCTTTCACCGGCATTTCCATATTACTTTGGCCGGAACACAACCACACTTCACCAAGAAGTATGTTGCTTAAAGTTACAGCTTTCCCGTCACTGATAACCATGGTGTATGGGCCTCCGGCTTTCGTCGTGGTGAAGGATAAAGCCCAATCGCCATTATTATCAGCAGTGGTTTTATACGTTTTGAGATTCCAACCGGTAAACAGCGTCACTTTTTTATTCGGCTCAGCTTTACCCCAGATTTTTGCAGTTGTTTGTTGTTGCAATACCATCTCACTCGAAAAGAATGCGGGAAGTTTGATCTCAGCGGTTACGTTAATGAATATTCCGAAGAGGAATAAGGTTAAGAATAATGATTTTTGTTTCATAGGTGAATTTTTTATGAAGAGAAATTGTTGATTTGAATTCGCAAATTTACAATTAAAATTCAAATGATGCGATTGTCAATTTGATAATTTCAATGCAATTTCTCAATTCTTCTTTTGTAATCACCAATGGTGGAGCAAAACGTATAATATTCGTATGGGTTGGTTTTGCGAGTAAGCCGTTTTCGGCAAGTTTCATACAGATGTCCCATGCTATGTTTTTATGCTCTTCGTTGTTAATAACCAATGCATTCAACAAACCTTTCCCACGAACTGATTGAGCAACTTTTGATGTTTTGCACAATTTCTCCAACTCCTTACGAAAATAAACACCTAATTCATAAGCATTCTCAGTCAGGTGTTCTTCCTGTATAACTTCGAGTGCAGCAATGGCAACAGCTGCTGCTATCGGATTGCCTCCAAAGGTAGATCCATGTTGGCCGGGACGAAAGACCTCCATGATTTCATTGCTGGCTAGTACAGCCGACACCGGATATACTCCGCCTGAAAGCGCTTTCCCGAGTATCAGAATGTCAGGATGTACATCTTCATAATCACAAGCCAACAGTTTACCGGTTCTGCCGATACCGGTCTGCACTTCGTCGGCCATAAAAAGCACTTTGTGTTGCCGGCATAAATCATAACATTTTTTTAAATAGCCATCGTCAGGAACATAAGCTCCTGCTTCTCCCTGAATGGGTTCCACGAGAAATCCGGCGATGTTTGGGTGTTTGTTCAGCACTTTTTCAAGTGTGGCTACGTCGTTGTAAGGGATGACAATAAACCCCGGGGTGTACGGACCGTAATGTGTATAGGCCTCTGGATCAGCAGAAAAAGAAATGATGGTGGTCGTTCTTCCGTGAAAATTATTTTCACACACCACAATCTGCGCAGTATCTTCTTCCAGCCCTTTCTTTTCGTATGCCCACTTGCGACAAAGTTTGATGGCTGTTTCCACGGCTTCGGCACCGGTGTTCATCGGCAGTACCTTCTCATAACCGAAATAGCGGGTGACAAATTCCTCGAAAATACCCAGCTGATTATTGTAAAATGCACGCGAAGTCAGTGTCAGTTTTTGTGCCTGCTCTTGTAATGCGTCTAAAATTTTCAGATGACAATGTCCTTGATTGACAGCAGAATAAGCCGATAGAAAATCATAGTATCGTTTGCCGTCCACATCCCACACATAAATGCCCTTGCCTCTTTCGAGCACCACAGGGAGTGGATGGTAATTGTGCGCTCCGTATTTATCTTCCAGTGCGATTAATTGTTCTTTTGTGTAAGTATGTTTTTTCATTATAAAGAATTTTATTGAGTTTATTTACAGATGAATTGAGTGGATTTATGCTTTTCTAAATACTTCAAGCATCATGCATCGGACGCTTCCTCCACCGTATTTCTCAATAGTAGGAACCGGCACGACAATCAGCTCATTGTAACTTTTTAATTGATTAATTTGTTTTTCATCGAGTGAATCATAAGCCGACTTTGACATAACCAAAAACGATTGATTTTTTGAATTTCTCACTTGTAACATATTTCCGGCAAAGCTATGCATTTGTTTTTCTGAAATCTCAATGATTTCTTTTCCGGTTTTTCTGAAAGTTTTTATTAATAAATCTCTTTCTTGTTTATTATCAATACTTTCCAGACATACGACAACAAACTTGACGGTCACACACAACATAACATTTGTATGATATACAGGCAAACGATGATTATTTACCGATTGAAAAGCATGGAAGCTGATGGCTTGATAACCATTTTCCGCGCAAAACAGTTCAAATAATTTCCTGTCGGTTCGTTCTGATAGTGCAGCATAAGCAATTTTATTTTCCCGATCGAGTACCATACTTCCGGTACCTTCAAGGAAATGTTTATCGCCTTCATGATGGGTCAGATCTGTAATTTCTTTAACAACAATACCATGAACGGCAAGTTGATGTAAGAAATCTTTTTTTCTTTCTAAGCGACGGTTTTCCGCGAACATCGGGTAAAGAATGACACGCCCGTCTTCCTGAAATGAAATGGGATTATTGGGGAAAATGGAGTCGGGTGTATGTGGTTCGGGCGTATCTTTTACAACAATTACATGAATTTCTTTTTCCTGAAGCAGTTTTACCATGACAGAGAATTCTTCCAAAGCCAGCTCTTGTATAATAGTATCAGGCTGGTCATTAGCTTGCTGAAAATAATTATTGACTGCAGTACCTGCATTGAACCCGAAAGCTACCGGTTCAATCATAATAATTGTATCTGTTGTCTGCTTATCCATCTTCTTAAGCATTAAGATATTCATTTAATTATCCCGTCTGATCAGAGGAAGTGTAGAGCAACGAAGTAACCCTCCCATTTTGGAAATTTCACGGTATGGAATGCGCTCTACTGTTAATCCCCATTCCTTCTCCATAAAATCATTCATCCGGGTGAAGTGTTGTTCTGAAACGACTACCTCAGGAGAAATAGAAAAGATATTAGTATACATATAATACATCTCCTCCTCAGTAATTTCAAAAATATTCTGTTTGCCAAAAATATCTACCACCAACTGATAATCCTTTTCAAATTTAAAACCTTCTCTGTAAATAAGCGCTTTGTTTTTTGCCACCGGCATAAATGCACAATCCAGGTGCAATACTCCCTGTCGTGGATCGGTATCATGTTTCATAAGTTCAAGTGGAATCATCTTTTTCTCAGGAAATAGTTCCTTTATAAAATGAAAGGCGTATGAATTAGTACGTGCCGTTTTCAATTGAGGATAGTCATCGCCGGTATAAAGTCCCACGAAAACAAAATCGTTGTACAATACCACATCGCCACCTTCTACATGTGCTTTTTCCGGAAGGTTATAAATTTTATTGTAAGGTATCTGGTTGTAAACGACTTCATAGGCTTCCTTTTCATCCTCCCGGTCCGGTATAATGTTGGAATTGATAATTTTATCGTCGATGACAAAACCCACATCCCGGGCAAAAACCTGATTGCAGTTATCTAATGTCCATGGGCGGAATACCTGAACATTGTATTTCAGCAATACTTTTTCGAAGGCCGACATCTCTTTGTAGATATCCTCCTCAGTCGGATAAACTCCTTTTAGCACTGACTCATACGATTTGGCATCGTAAGTATTTTTCAACTCCGGCACTCCGCCGATGGAGCCTGGTTGGCCCAGCACCACCGCTTTTAGCGGAGAGGTTTCATTTTTTATATGCAGATGCATTAGATGTTTATTTATGCAGTTATTATGCAAATATACAACAAGCAATGAGATAAAAAAGATGAGTACATAAAAAAGTTTTTTTGATTTACATAAAAATTACTTACCTTTGCCACGCAATGGTTTACTTTTAGCAACTCGTTGAAAGTAATTAAAAGGGAATCGGGTGTAAATCCCGGACAGTCCCGCTGCTGTAAGCTCTTTAAACGTATTGAACAACACTTTTGCCACTGAGGCATCTTCAATCACTCCAATGGAGAGATCGCTTTATTTAATTAAAAAAGCGGGAAGATTTCGGGAAGGCGTTCAAATACGGGAGTAAGTCAGAAGACCTGCCATGCATATCTTGTTTTACGGCTTTCGAGGATGGAGCTTAAAACCAATATTGCAGTTACATGATGCTTTGTTGATTTTTCTTTTCCGAGCAAGCTATTTAGTTTATATTTAAACAAATAGTGTTGTATGTTTTTCCTTTTATTCAGACTTGTTAAAGTCAGTGGCGGTAGCTTAACAGCTCTTTTCCTGTTCATTTCTTTCCTGATGTTCGGGGAAGAAAGACTCGACACCACAAAAACATATTCCATTCGCGAATTTACGGTAACCGAGCAGTACCGTACTTCCGAGGTCCGCTCGTCTGCCCCGCTCCAGATTCTTTCATCAAAAAAAATTGAACAACTGAATGTCCTTCAGGTTTCCGATGCCGTGAAGTATTTTTCGGGTGTTTCCGTGAAAGATTATGGTGGTATCGGAGGATTGAAAACTGTGGCAGTGCGTAGTCTGGGTGCTGCTCATACAGCAGTGAGTTACGATGGTATTCCCATATCTGATGTGCAAACGGGACAAATTGATATCGGACGTTTTTCGCTGGATAATGTGGACATGCTTTCGCTCAACAACGGTCAAAGTGATAATATCTTTCAGCCGGCGCGTCTTTTTGCCTCCGCTTCTGTGCTCAATATCCGGACACTTTGTCCCCAATTTGAAGCAGGCAAATCCCTGAAAGGAAAAATTTCATTTAAAGCCGGTTCATTCGGATTAATCAACCCTGCATTCCGGGTACAGACCAGAATCAACCGGATTTTCTCCACTTCCCTGAGTGGCGAATGGCTATCTGCCAATGGAAAATATCCATATTTGCTTCAATATAGTTATTTGGGTGATGGTATTACTTCTGAAGAAATACGTGTGAATACCGATGTGCAGAATCTCCGTCTCGAAGGAGCTTTGTACGCCAATATTTCAGCAATTGAGTCGGGTTATGTGAAGGCATATTATTATCAATCGCAACGCGGACTGCCCGGTGCAACGATCCTGTACAACGAAAATGCATTTAGCTCACAAGGTTTGAGTGATAATACTTTTTTTACTCAGGCACATTATGAAAAGGACTTTTCTAATATCCTTTCAATGCAACTGAATGCAAAATATAACAATGGATATATTCACTATACCGATTCAGCTTATCTGAATGATGCGGGGAAAATGGAGAGTACCTACCGGCAATATGAGTATTACGGATCTTTTGCACTGCTTTACCGTGCTTTCCAGCATCTTTCTTTTTCATTCTCCACTGATGGTATAATCAATCGCATGACTGCTGATTTTGAAACTGATGCTTTGAACGATGCGTTCGCTCAACCCGTGCGTTATCAGTTACTTTCGGTTGTGGCGGCAAAATACGTGACCAATCAGGTGTTGGCAACGGCAAGTTTACTCGGGACAATGGTGAACGAAGCTGTGAAAGTGGGTGACGCAGGCGACAATCACCGTCGTTTGTCTCCCTATGTAAGTATTAGCTACCAACCCTTTAAACTGGAGGATTTACGCTTCAGGGTATTTTATAAAAACATTTTCCGATTGCCTACCTTTAATGATTTATATTATTCGCGTGTGGGAAATGCTACGTTGCGTCCTGAAACGACTGACCAGTTGAACGTTGGACTGACTTATTCGGTTGCTTTCGGAAAATGGATGCCTTTGTTGTCGGTAACAGTGGATGGCTACCGCAACTATGTAAAAGATAAAATTGTTGCTTTGCCTACCAAAAACATCTTTATCTGGAGCATGCTGAATGTAGGAAAAGTGCAGGTTGATGGTGTGGATATCACTGCAGAAACTTCTGTTTTTCCATGGGACAATATTGGCTTCGTCCTAGGTGGAACATATACCTATCAGCGGGCGCTTGATGTTACCACGCCGGGTGGAAACACCTACGGACATCAGGTTCCTTACACTCCCAGAGTTTCTGGTTCGGGGAAAATCGGGATTGAAACTTCCTGGTTGAATCTTGCCTATGCTGTCTTATGGTCGGGACACCGTTATGGTGGCTATCAGAATTTTGCAGAAAACCGCTTGCCTGGTTATGCTGATCATAGCATTGCCGCTTCGCGCGATTTTACTCTGAAAGATAAAACGATAGCTGTTAATGTGGAAGTGTTGAATCTGTCGGATCAAAATTATGCGATTGTGAAATGGTTTCCGATGCCGGGGCGGTCGCTGAGGGCAACAGTGGCAGTGAAATTTTAATTTTCTTTCACCACAAAAGGCCAAAAGGAAGACTAAGGAAACACAAAAGAAGACAAATTATAATGGAATTTATTAATTACAACATAAGAGCATTTAAAGTTCATATCAGCAGAAAGATATGGATACTTCTTTGCATTATCGCAAGTGCTGTTTTTTTGTCTTCCTGTGATGATATGGAGGATCAGTTGCGGGAACCGGATACGCTTCCGGTGGCTGAACCTACACAGATTTATGTATTGTCGGAGGGTTTGTTTAATATGAATAACAGTACGCTGGCGATGTATAATCTTCTTTCAGGAGAAACAAATGCTGATTATTTCTTGTCGGTGAATCACCGTGGTCTCGGTGATACGGCCAACGATATTGGTTTGTATGGATCAAAACTTTACGTGGTTGTGAATGTGTCGAGTCAGATTGAAGTTATTGATGCCAATACCGGCGAATCGCTTAAACAAATTCGCATGTTTAACGAAAAAGGGATTGCCAGAGAGCCCCGATTTATTGATTTTCATGCAGGGAAAGCCTATGTCTGTTCTTTTGATGGTACCGTAGTTAAAATTGATACGGCAAGCATGGAAATAGAGAATATTGTGATGTGTGGTAGAAACCCTGACGGAATTTGTATTGCCAATAATAAAATTTATGTTTCTAATTCCGGTGGATTAAATTACCCGGATTATGACAACACAGTTTCAGTAATCGATGTGACTGGTTTTACTGAAATAAAGAAAATTACGGTGGGTGTAAATCCGTATCAGCTTCATGCTGACAGTGAGGGTGATGTGTATGTGACCACACGCGGTTCATATGATTCTGAACCTTACAGGTTTCAAAAAATCAGTTCGGCGACCGATGAAGTTACGCATAGTTTCAATGACATTCAGGCGCTGAACTTCACCATTCATAACGATACGGCTTACATCTATAATTACGATTACAGCACACAGGAAAGTTGGATAAAAGCCTTCGATTGCAGGCAGGAAAAGTTAATATCGGAAAACTTCATCAGTGATGGAACGGTGTTGAATACCCCATTCGGAATTGATGTAAACCCGTCGAATGGTGATGTGTATGTCATGGACGCTTGCTCGTTTACCGCCTGGGGTGATGTACTTTGTTTTGACCGGCAGGGAAAGTTGAAATTTAGATTAAAAGAAATTGGCCTGAATCCGAAAAAAATTGTGTTCAGATAATATGGAATGTTTTTTTAACCATATAAGTCATATGAGTTACATATAAGTTTCTCCTTTTGACGAGTGCATGTATAATTTTTTAATTTACATTATAACAATCAGCTTATATGTAGCTCATATGACTTATATGGTTAAATATTAAATAGTTGCAATAGATATATAAAATTTTAATAGTTTAGGAATGAGAAAAATTACTTTTTATTTTAGTTTATGTTTTGTGCTTGTGATGACATTCGCTAATGCTCAAAACTCAGAGAAAATAACCAGGGTGCTGGAATACAAACCTGCACCGGGACAGCATGTCAACCGTTTATTTCCGACCGCAGCTTACAGCGATACTCCCGAAAATGCACTTGCTTTCGCTGCAAGTTGTCTGGTTGACAATACGACCATGCTCGGTTTGGGTTCTTACGGCGGTTATGTTATTGTAGGTTTCGATCACACCATTGTCAATGTGCCCGATGCATTTGACTTTAAAGCACTCGGTAATGCTTATACTAATAATGCAGAACCTGGAATCGTTATGGTTTGTCAGGATCTGAATAAAAATGGCGTACCTGATCCTAATGAACCCTGGTACGAATTGGCAGGTTCGGAATACAATAACGCTCATACAATTCACAATTATCAAATCACCTATTATCGTCCTAACCCTGACGGACAAAAATCCAATATTGTATGGAAAGATAACAAAGGAAATAATGGTGTGGTAACGCACATCTCATTTGCTTCACAGTCCACTATGTATCCGCTTTGGATTGCTGAAGATTCCATTACATTCAAAGGAACACGACTCCCTGAGAATAAAGTCCCAAATGGTAGCATGTGGAATTTGCCTGCCTTTGATTGGGGGTATGTGGATAATCAGTCCAATATTTCGGCTGATGATAAAATTGGTTTTGATATTGATTGGGCGGTTGATGACAGCGGAAATCCTGTGCGTCTTGATTATGTCGATTTTATTAAGGTGTACACGGGTGTGGTACAAGAGGCAGGTTGGCTGGGAGAAACATCCACCGAGTTGGCCGGCATTGTGGATTTGAATCCACAGGCAATTGGTGTCAATAATCCTCCTGTGGGAGAAAATTATTCTACACTGGATTTGCAAAATACTACCACGCTGGCAGTAAGTCCGCTGGCTCCCAATTCTCACTGGGCTGATACCTATGCTGAGAACGTAAATCTTGAATCACAACAGTTTATTTTCTCGCACCGCAACGGTTGGGGCGGAACGTACTGGGATGGATTTACCATCAGTAATCACGCAGATAATACCGATTATACGGGAAATTGGCCTGCAAATCAGTGGGGTGGCATGCCTAAAGGAGGCGTCAATGGCGAAGGGACAAATTTCCTGATTGGCTACTGGGATGCTTTTGGTGATGCCTTTAAAACGAACGTAACAGAATCGTCAAACTATGTGAAATTTAATGATGAAAAGACATATAAGCCTGTCGGGATGTACGTAACAAATGCTCCGTGGTCCTATTATAGCTGTCTGAATGGTGATGCTTTTACCCGAAAGTTTAAGGAAGGTGATTACCTTAAACTCATTGCTGTGGGTTATGCCGCCGATAGTATTAGAATAACAGGTACGGCTGAATTTTATCTGGCAGATTATCGTTCAGTAAACCCGACGCAGTGGAAATTGCATAATACCTGGCAATGGATGGATCTTACATCACTTGGAGAAGTATCATTCATTCGTTTCAATATGGAATCCACCGATGTTGGTGACTGGGGTATCAATACACCAACGCTTTTCTGTATGGATAAACTTACTGTTGAGAAAATAAATACTTCATCTACGGATGGATACACAACGGCTCTTAGCAAAGCTTACCGTTCGGGAAACAAATTATATAATTTGCCAGAAGGAGAACAAATTAAAATATACCGTATGAATGGTACCCTTTATTATGAAGGAAAGATTAATTCGGCTGAAATGGAGCTTCCTGCCGGTGAATTGTTAATTATCAAATTGCAATCAAGTGAAGGTATCAGAGTAATCCGTTGACGAGTAAGTCGTTTTGAAATAATTTTAATAAAAAAGACAGCGATTCTACGTTAGGTCGCTGTCTTTTCTTTCTTTTAGCGCTCAGCAATTTTCATACTAATACCCTCAAATGTTTGCCAACCCGACTTGTCGGTAAGGCGTACCATAAAGTGGTAGTCGCCTGTGTCGACATCAGCAGGAATGTCGATTTCTATAGTGGCTGAATAACTCTTTTTTCCCTGAGGAATATCGTATTCCTCAATGAAAAGTAAAGGGTTTACGGGCGTCTTAATTGCCTCCATCTCACATTCGGTTGAAGAAGTACTATGTGTGTGATGGTCGAAATTGTGGTGCATTTCGATGCTGTACGAACCGAGTTCCACATTGTCGGTAAAAAGCGCGTTGAATGTAAAACTCTCACCCCGGTAAACTGTAACACAGTTTTGAGGAAATGCAGCAATACCCGACATGTTAATTACCGGTAATTCTTCATCTTTTACCACATCGTCGCAGCCAAAAAATAAAGTAGATGTAAATATAAGGATTAGATGAATCTTTTTCATTTTCAGAAGTTTAAAAGCAAGAGTAAAACATATTTCTACTCTTGCCAATTTTTAATTTTTATTCATTAACGATTAATTTGCCGCTTGAACTTCTATATCATCCTCCCTCATCGTTTGATTTCCTTCCATATCAGTTACTTTGATATGCACATGATAATGACCTGATTCAGCTGTTAAGGGAACATTCAGATGTTCGTGAAACTCAGCATTTTTTACTCCGACGTAACCTTTTGTGTAGATTGAGTCCACCTTCCATTCTGTTATTTCCTGATTCATGTTTTTTGCTTTCATTGGCATGTTTGCAGCATGTTCTTCCTCGCTATGAATTATCAATTGAATACTTGAAATCTTTTGAGGTGCCATTATTTCGGCATCAAGATGCAGGTCGCTTCCAGCAATTACTGTTTTGGTGTTTTCGTATCCCAGTTCGTGAATTGTTATTTCAGGATGCTCATTTTTGTCACATGAATTCAGAAATGCCGGGATGATGGCTATCAGAGCCATTAATTTTATAGAGTTTTTCATTTTTTTTCATTTTTTGAGACAACAAACATAGGACGACAGTCGGACTGTTGTCTGTGTATAATTTTTAGAAATTAATTTATAAACCGGAACAAGTTGAAATTTCGGTTTATTTAGATATAACATGATTATTTCACTGCTCAAACAGTAAACTGTTGATTTGCGGAAGGTGGAGCCCTGAGCTGTACGAATAAAGGAGTTTTGAAAATTGTTTTAGTCGTTGTCGCTTCATTAAAAATTAATAGCAGAACATCAGTTCTTTTTATAATAAAATTGAATTTTTGCGGAAAAGCGATGTAAAGGTCGAATGCACAAATCGGACAGGTACTGCTTTCTGAAGATGAACAGCAGGTTTTATCCTCAATGCTGCAAGTTATATGAGTGTGTTTTTTAACAAGAAAGTGCAAAGGTATAGCCACATCAAGACTTACAACCGAGCAAAACCAGATTGTAACGATAAGATATATATTTGACCTCAGTGTTTTCATTTTTGCTGATTTATCATAAAGGAATCTGAAGGTTAATTACAACATTTCGTCCTTGTCCCGGAACAGCAATCAACCGGTAAAAGCTGG
>JAYFPP010000225.1:0-2112 GCA_034927635.1 Paludibacter sp. | reverse complement strand
TAAATTAACAGAACCTAATATGGGTTCAACACCATATTACGAAAAAACTTCCTCATAAAAGCAAGTAATTGATTGTCAGTTGTCTATACTGAATGATGCGAAATAAAGAGCTCTTTCGAAAATTTTTTGATAATATTTTCGGTACAAATATAAACATATAATTTTGAAATTGTCGTATATTTGAAAAAAATATTTGCAAAAATGAGAAAAATAATTTCGACTTTACTATTTATATTCGTTCTAAGTTCAGCAGGTAATATGTTTGCTGCTGAAAAATTAATTTATAAGATTGATATTAAAAAAGAAATAGGAAGTACAACGTGGTTGTATACTCAGAAGGGATTTGCGGAAGCAATCGAACAAAAGGCTGACGCCATACTTATTCATATGAACACATACGGAGGTGAAGTGTTGTATGCTGATTCTATCCGAACAAAAATTCTGAACGCAAAAATTCCTGTGTATGTATTTATTGACAATAATGCCGCCTCGGCCGGGGCATTGATTTCTATTGCATGCGACAAGATTTTCATGCGCCCCGGGGCCAGCTTCGGTGCTGCTACAGTGGTGAACCAGACCGGCGCTGAGATGCCCGATAAATATCAGTCGTACATGCGTGCCACTATGCGTGCTACCGCCGAAGCACATGGTAAGGATACCATCATTCAGGGCAACGATACTACATATAAGTGGAAACGTGAACCGCTGATTGCTGAGGCTATGGTGGATGAACGAACAGTCGTGCCGAATCTGATAGACTCTGGTAAAACCCTCACATTTACGGCACTCGAAGCTCAGAAGTTCGGCTATTGCGACGGTATTGCCGCGAATGTGGATGAAGTGATTACGAAGTTTCTGAAATTTGATGATTATGATCTGGTTACATTCGAGCCTACGGCTATTGATAATTTAAGAGGCTTTCTGATGAGTTCTGTACTTCAGGGAATTCTTATCATGCTGATTATCGGTGGTATTTATTTTGAATTGCAAACACCGGGCATTGGGTTTCCTCTGGCGGTTGCTGTAGCTGCCGCATTAATGTATTTTGCTCCGCTTTATATCGAAGGACTGGCTGCCAACTGGGAAATATTGATTTTCATTATCGGGGTAGTATTGTTGGCACTGGAGATATTTGTAATTCCCGGCTTTGGTATTGCGGGTATCTCCGGAATAATACTGGTGTTTGCGGGACTTATTCTGAGTTTAGTCAACAATGTTAATTTTGACTTTGAACCGGTTGAGAAAGGAGGTCTCGGCAAGGCTTTGCTGACCGTTACCGCGGGTATATCGCTTGGTTTCGGATTGGTGCTGTACCTGAGTAGCCGTATAGGTGCAAAAGGGCTATTCCGCAATATTGCCCTCAATACCAATCTTGAAAATAAAGAAGGGTATATTGGCGTATCCATTGAAAATAAAGCACTGGTGGGGATGACCGGCATTGCGCATACTGATTTGCGCCCGTCGGGAAAGGTAACCATTGAGGGAACTACCTATGATGCTGTCTCTGAGGATGGATTTACTCCTAAAGGTTCACCGGTAAAAGTGGTTAAATTTGAGATGGGACAAGTATACGTTTCAGCGATTGTACAAAAGCCATAACATCTTCCTTCTGTGTATCAAAAGAACACATCCATCTCAATTCAAGCGTTTTATCGTCCCATACGTAGAATGGGTATTCCTGCTGCAGCGGTGCGATAGCATGTTCGGGTATAATGACGAAAACAGCATTGGCATCCACTGAACGGGTAATGGTTACGGATGGTATTTGTTTTATTTCATCGGCAAGCAATTGTGCCATGGAATTGGCATGAGTCGCCATTCTTTTCCATAAATCATTCGATAACAAAGCGATGAACTGAGCAGCAATGAACCGGTTTTTGGAGAACAAATGGGCTGATTGTTTCTGGTAGAAATCAGCATATTTTTTCAGTTCTTCGTTGAATATAAGGACAGCTTCACCAATCATCAGGCCGTTTTTGGTGCCTCCGAAACTCATAATGTCAATTCCACAGTCGACTGTGGCTGCTTTTAAGTCCACTCCCAGCGATGCCACCGCATTAGAAATACGTGCTCCGTCGAGATGAACATACATGTCATGGGCATGAGCAAAAT
>JAYFPP010000233.1:0-3678 GCA_034927635.1 Paludibacter sp. | reverse complement strand
TCTTCCGTAACATCAATGTTGAAACGGTGGTAGTATCCTGCAAGTTTGGTGCGCAGACTTTTTATTCCGTCGCTCGGACTGTATTCCAGTATTTTTCTGTCGATGTTGCGAATCGCGTCAATCGCCACCTGAGGAGTTTTCAAATCGGGCTGACCGATGTTCAGGTGATAAACTTTGACTCCACGGGCTTTAGCTTTATCAGCGAGTGGCACTAATTTACGGATGGGCGATTCGGGCATGGAATTCCCGCGTTGCGAAGTATGTGGCATGCTTATTTTGTTTTGCCTGCAAAATTAGTGAAATTATTTAAAATCCACGATTAATTTGACATTAAATTGTCGACCGGTAAGATAATTGGGAACTGCCATCTGTTGTCCGTAAATATCTGTTACCCAATAATATGAATTTACATTCTTGAAATCCATCAGATTAAAGACCTCTAAATTAAGCCAGATACTTTGTACGTGTTTAAGCCAGGGCTTGTTCAGCAGGGCATCTTTCCCGTTGACCAATACCCTTGAACCGCCCAGATCGACACGCTTGTAAGCAGGTGCGCGCAGGGCGCCGCGGTATAGATTATTTCTCGGCGGACCGAAGGGCATTCCGTCGGAATAGATGAATTTGAGCTGTACTTTGTACTTCGGATTGTTGGGAAGGTAATCCTGAAACATCATGGAAAAAGCATAACGTTGTTCATTCGGACGCGAAACCCATCCCGGACTGATCAGTTGAGTGGATGTAACATTCAGGTTGTCGTCGTAAGTGTTTTTTACATAACTGTCGCCTACGATGTCCTCTTTTGAATTCATGAGCGAGAAGTTGATCCATGAATCAGTCCCCGGCACCAGTTCGCCGAAGAGCTTAAAGTCGATTCCTGCGGTATAGGCTTTGGCATTGTTTTCTCCGGAATAGGTGATTTGAACGTTGTCCACATCATAGGTAATTACCCGATCGGCAAGCTTCAGATAGGCTTCGGTCGTGAATTTGAACGGCCGGCCAAAAGCCCTGAAATAATGATCGCCTCCGAGAACAAACTGCATGGAACGCTGTGCCCTGATATCTTTATTCAGTGAAATATTTACATTACCAAGTGCATCGGTAAGTGTGTCTCTTATTTCTTTATAAAATGGAGCCTGATAATACAGCCCTGTGGCAAATCTGAAACTGAAATCCTTTTTCCAATTGGGTACATAGGCAATTGAAGCTCTTGGACTGACAAACAATTCCTTATTGAAATTCCAGAAGTTGGCACGCATCCCACCGGTCAGCGTGTAATTTCCCTTAGCATCTTTCCATTTATAGGTATCCTGTATGTAAGCCGTTGTTCGCCATGTGTTGAGAGTGTTCGACGACTTCATATTATAATAAAGGTTCACCGTTTGATTGTTATAAGGCAGGGAGTAACCGGCAGAATCGCGCCATTCCCATTCACTGATATTGTCTTTGATGATTTCGTACTGAAAATTTGCACCCCACTTCAGTTTGTGCGATAAAGCACTGAATTCACCTGCATGGGAGATATTGGCAACTGTTGCCCTGAGGGTGTTGCGGGCATGTTCCTGGTATTTGCCTATTCCTAACGATGCTCCTTTACGGTTTTCCTCATTCAGTTCCATTTTGACTTCACTCAGAATATACTCACCCAGAATGTCGTAATTTTCATTTTCATCTGTATTGAATGCAGAGGCCATGAAACTCAGTTTAACATTCTGTTTTGGTTTATAATGATATCCTAATGCTCCGAAAGCCGTTCTGAAAATATCCTTTTCCTGTCCTTCGAAAAATATGGTCAGATTTCTTCCCATATTATATGTCCCGAAGGAAGTAGAACGGGTTTGAGGAATAAAATTGAAGATATTCTGGGAAAAGTTACCCAAAAAAGTCAACTCCGATTTCTCCGAGAGTTGGTAGGTGAAATAGCCCTGATAGTCAATGAATGAAGGGTTATACTCTCCCTGCGTGTCGAGGCCGCCCAACAGGTATGCTGATGTTTTATACCGAATGCCGTGGATTTGGGTAAATTTATTCTTTGAGGTACCCAAATATGCGGTTCCTCCCAGCAGACTTGCCGATACCGACGACTCAAATGTGGTGGGCTTCTTATATTCAATGTCAAGTACCGACGACATTTTATCTCCATATTCAGCGTTGAATGCACCGGATGAAAAACCTACCTTTTGCACCATGTCCTGATTGATGAAGCTCAAACCTTCCTGTTGCCCGGCACGAACCAATAGCGGACGATAGACTTCAATGCCGTTCACATAAACAATGTTTTCGTCGAAATTTCCTCCGCGCACATTGTATTGCGAGCTTAATTCGTTGTTGGAAGTCACACCGGCAAAAGTGATGAGAATGGATTCGAAATTTCCCGAAGCGTTGGGCATCATTTTATATTTTGAGGGATCGATGAAGTCCATGTTGGTAGATCGACGACGTTGTGCTACAACATCAAGATCTCTTATCTGGTTATTGGTGGCTCGCAATTCAACGGAAATCTGCACTACAGGCTGTTTGGGATAAAGCGTGTGACGGATGGTCTCATAGCCTATCATTGAGTACACAATAGTGACAGAGTCTTTTACCTCAGCCATCAACTCATAATAACCGTTGGGATTGGTGGATGTGCCGATAGAGGTGTTTTCGAAATAAACATTAGCCAACTCAATGCCACGATTGTTGGCATCAATAACATATCCGTAAACCCGAAGTTTCGACTGAGCAGTGACTGAAGAAACAAGTATCAACAGGGATAAATAAATTAACGTTTTTCTGATCATGCAATACAATACTTATTTCCCGGAGGTAAGATTTTATAATTTCGGCCCAAATTTACTAATTATTCTTTGAAGAATTTCAACTAACCTAAGGAAAACGAAACAAGCTGAGAATTATTATTTAAAAGAAAAATAAACTCACGCCGATGATGCTTACGATGGCGCCAATGACGTGATGAGGAGTGATTTTCTCTTTGAACATGATGGCTGAAGGGACGATAATGAATACCGGTACCAGGGCCATAAAAGTCGATGCAATCCCCGTTTGTGTATTTTGAATGGCATACAGCGAAAGGGTGATTCCCAGAAACGGTCCGAAGAATGAACCGATAGATACCGCTCTGATACCACTTTTGTCGCGCAATGCTTCTTTTACTTTTGGCCATCTGCGTAGTAAAGTTATCATGATGATAAAACAAACCATTCCAAAAAGTATCCTGATTTGTGTGGCAGATATCGGGTCGTAGTCACCAATGCCCTTTTTACTTAGAATAAGACCAAAAGCCTGCCCTAATGCGCCACCGAAAGCATACAGCAAACCTTTCACAGGAACATTTATTTTCAACCGTCGGTCAGATATGGCAATCACAATGCCGGTAATGCTGATGATGATGGCGAGAATGCTTTTCAACGAAAGAATTTCTTCGAGAAAAAACCAGCCTACGGTAGCTGTTATTACCGGTACCGTACTCATGATGAGCGTAGCTGTGCGCGAACCTATCAGTAAATATGATTTAAATAAAAATAAATCGCCCAGAAATAAACCGACAATTCCTGATAACCCCAGCCAAAACCACTGATAGCCGGTTGCATCCAACGGAAAAAAAGTATTTTTGGTGAAAAGCAGGGTAATTCCCAAAAGCAGGAATGCCCATACTAATCGGATTATGTTGACCGACAA
>JAYFPP010000091.1:0-49018 GCA_034927635.1 Paludibacter sp. | reverse complement strand
CTGATTCAATTTGAAATACAAATCTATTAAATTATTTTTCAAAAATTAACAAATACAAAAAAAGTTATCCACAAATAAACTCCGATCTTTCCTGTCCGTAGTTTATACACTATAAGAAAACAAGATCAGTTCTGCACCTGTCTATTATAATGGTGAGTTTGATAAATTTCTTTAACAAACTATAACCAGTTATTCTGTCATAAAATAAAACTAAAAAGTTATATTTGTATGCTCAAATCAGTACTAGTTTACACCTGACTTGAAGCATCTTACACCTGAATAATTTATAAAACCTACTGATTATGATTAAATACTGTTTGGTCCAAAATGGCCTGGGTGATAATACCCCGGGTGAAAACAATAAAAGTTATCTTGCCAAGGTTTATCGACTGGAAAATAAAAGTCTGGACGATGTAATTAAATACATGGTCGAAGAAGGTAGCGGTCTGACCCGTCATCAGGCTATGGCCTATTTTGAGCGACTATCACAGGCAGTTATGCATTTTACCGAAGAAGGACATAGTGTATCAACTCCCCTGTTTCAGGTCCGCACAACAATTTCGGGTGTTTTTATTGACCCGTTTGATAGTTTTGATCCAAAGCGACATCAATTGCATATACGTATCTCTTCAGGAAAACGACTACAAAAGTTCTCTCATAAAATCAAACTGAAGAAGGTAAGCAAATCACCACGTAGTCCCATGTTGACAGCATTTATTGATTCCGTTAATGGCAATAATAACCAGACTGCCACCTCGGGAAGCTTAGGTAAGCTCGAGGGTTCCAATTTAAAGTTTGATCCGAATGATGACAGACAAGGAGTATTCTTTATATCAGGAGAAGAGCCACACACACAATTTCGTGCAGCGGTATATTCCGGAGTCACTCCTTCTGCTGTGCATTTGCAGGTTCCAACACTTCCGATTGGTGAATATGGCATTGAAATCAGATGCCTATCAAGAAGCAAAAAGAACCTGATGAGTGATTTTCTGTATGAAACAATACAGGTTTTAGTATAATATATTTTGTATCCCTGACGACCTGATATGCTTTTTGACCGGGCAGTGTAATGTTATTACATGCCCGACGTACCGACTTTACATGCCCGATGTACAAACATTACACCGCCGATGTATAATCATTACATCGGCGGTGTGCGTTTTGTACATAGTTGATGTATCAATCAAACCAGCGCTGCTTTTTCATGAAAGTGGGGAAGACTTTTCTTGAAGATGGGGGAGACTTTTATGAAAGTGGGGAAGGTTTTTCTTGAACTCAGGGAAGGTTTTTCTTGAACGCAGTGAAGGTTTTTGAATATCTGCTTTATTTCAACGCTAATTCTTTATATTTATCTAAAAGATACTACATTTGTAATTCAAATTAATAATATGCAAAAACAACTTCAACCCGAATATATTTTCGAAACCAGCTGGGAAGTCTGCAATATGGTAGGCGGCATTTACACAGTGTTATCGACCCGTGCGGCGACATTGCAACAAAAATACGGCGACAAACTGATTTTTATCGGACCGGATGTCTGGTGCGGAAAAATTAATCCTTACTTTGAGGAATCGCCCGAATTATTTCCCGAATGGAAAGCTTATACTTCAGAAAAATACAATCTTTCGATTCGTATCGGCAGGTGGAAAATTCCCGGAAAACCTATAGCGGTGTTAGTGGACTTTTACTACCTTATGATGAAGAAAAATGAGATTTACGGACATGTATGGGAAACATCGGGCGTAAATTCTTTGCTGGCTTATGGCGACTACGACGAATCATCGATGTTCGGATATGCTACCGGAATGGTGATCGAGAGTTATTACCGTTACTTCGGTCTGACTGAACAACAACCTGTCGTAGCTCATTTCAACGAATGGATGACTACCTTCGGAGCGTTTTATATTCGGGAAAAATTACCCTCTGTGGGCACGGTTTTCACCACCCATGCTACTTCAATAGGCCGTTCAATTGCAGGAAACAACAAACCTTTATACGATTATCTGAAGGAGTATAACGGCGATCAGATGGCACGGGAACTGAACATGGTATCAAAACATTCTACCGAAAAACAGGCTGCCCATCAGGTGGATTGTTTCACAACGGTGAGCCAAATCACGGCAATTGAGTGCGAACAGCTACTCGACAAGGTTCCGGATGTGATTACCCCCAATGGATTTGAGGATGATTTTGTTCCTAAAGGCAAGGCTTTCAGCCTGAAAAGAACCGAAGCCCGGAAATTAATGAAAAATGTGGCGGAAACATTACTGGGTTGCGACATCGAAGATGAAGCGCTCTTTGTGGGTACTGCCGGCAGATACGAATTTAAAAATAAGGGCATCGATGTTTTTATCGAATCCCTTAAACATCTGAACGATTATCAGGAAATTCCAAAACAAATCATAGCGTTCATCATGGTTCCCGCCTGGTCGAAAGGACACCGTGAAGACCTGGCCAATATCCTCCAGCACCCGGGAAGAAAACTTCACACTTCCAACAGGATTACCACGCATGAATTAAATGATTATGAACATGACCCAGTAATGCGTGCATTGGATTGGTTTCACCTGAAAAATCTGGCAGACGACAAGTTAAAAGTTATTTTTGTTCCGGCTTACCTCAATGGTTACGACGGCATCTTTAATAAAAACTATTACGACCTGCTTATCGGGCTCGACCTAACGGTGTTCCCATCCTATTACGAACCCTGGGGCTATACTCCCCTCGAAAGTGTGGCGTTTCAGGTTCCGACCATTACCACCGATTTATCAGGCTTTGGCGAATGGGTATCCGAAAATCCGCAGGGAATTGAAACAGGCGTCGGCATTGTTCACCGCTCCGATTACAATGCGTACGAAGTGGCAATACAAATAGCACAAATGATCAGACAATTTGCCCTGTGCAAACCATCCGAAATAAAGGCAATTCGTAAAAATGCAGCACTTATTGCCGAAAAAGCGCTGTGGAAACATTTTATTCAGCATTATGAGCAGGCGTATGAAGTGGCGCTTGGAAAGAAGTTGAGAGTTGAAAGTTGAAAGTTGAGAGTTGAGAGTGAAATATTATGAACAGAATTTGATAAATAAATATATTTTTCAAAAATTATAATCACTTTCAACTCTCAACTTTCAACTCTCGACTCTCAACTCTCAACTCTCTTCAGCTTCCTCCGCAATCGTTTGCAAATCATTTCTATAAATATGTTGTAAAACATAAATATTATTTATATAAATATTATAACTTTGCAAAGTATATTATATAACATAATTATATCTGAATAAATAGGAATTAATACTTGTAAGGTATGAAAATAAAAATAAACTCCGTCAACGACCCTAGCTGGAAAGAATTAAACGTAAAATCGAATTTACCCGAAAGCGTTAAGAAGTTAGAAGAAATTGCCCATAATCTTTGGTGGGTATGGAACAGCGACGCTAAAAACATGTTCAGACATATTGACGCGGAAGCATGGAAAGATGCTACTTCAAATCCCGTTCAACTACTGAATATCCTTACGCACGAACAACTACTGGCGCTTGGAAATGATGCTGCGTTTGTAAAAAAACTCGACGACATATACAACAACTATAAAAACTATATCGCCACCCCATACAATAAGGAAAAACCTTCGGTAGCGTATTTCAGCATGGAATACGGACTGACTGAAATTCTGAAAATATATTCCGGCGGTCTGGGCGTATTGGCAGGTGACTATCTGAAAGAAGCAAGTGATTGCGCCATCGATATGACTGCCATCGGTTTCCTTTACCGATACGGTTACTTCACTCAGTCACTGTCGGTCGACGGACAACAAATTGCAGTATACGAACCACAAAACTTTAATAACCTGCCTATCAAACAGGTAAAAGATGAACACGATCAACCTGTGGTGGTTGAAGTTCCTTACCCCGACCGCACCGTTTATGCTTATTTATGGAAAGTATCAGTTGGCCGCATTGCTTTGTATCTGCTTGATACCGACAATGATATGAACAGCGAATACGATCGACCGATTACTCACCAACTCTATGGTGGTGACTGGGAACACCGGCTGAAACAGGAAATTATGCTTGGAATAGGTGGAATGCTGGCATTAAAGAAACTGGGAATAGAGAAACAGGTGTATCATTGTAACGAAGGACATGCTGCATTGATTAATGTACAAAGACTTGTCGACTATATCGCTTCCGGACTTAATTTCAACCAGGCACTGGAAGTAGTACGTGCGAGTTCGCTTTATACAGTTCATACTCCGGTACCGGCAGGCCACGACAGCTTTAGAGAAGAGTTATTCAAAAAATATATGTATGAATATCCGGCTAAACTACAAATCAGTTGGGATGAATTCATCGATATGGGCCGCGAACATCCGGGCAATAAAGAAGAACATTTTTCGATGAGCGTTTTCGCCTGCAATGCCAGTCAGGAAGTTAACGGCGTAAGCTGGCTCCACGGTAAGGTATCGCAGGAAATGTTCAACCCTATCTGGAAAGGTTATTTTCCGGAAGAATTACACGTAAGTTACGTGACAAATGGTGTACACCTGCCTACATGGACGGCTTCAGAATGGAAAAAAGTTTACGAGAAATATTTTTCTCCTGAATTTTATAATGATCAGTCGAACAAGAAAATCTGGAATGCGGTATATGAAATTCCTGATCAGGTGATCTGGGAAACCCGTATGTTCATGAAAAACAGACTGGTAAATTTCATCAAAGATCAGTTCCGCGAAAACTGGTTCAAAAATCAGGGCGATCCATCGCGCATCGTTTCTATTCTCGAATCCATCAATCCGAATGCACTGATTATCGGTTTTGGTCGTCGGTTTGCCACCTATAAACGTGCACACCTGCTTTTCACCGATTTGGAAAGACTTGAAAGAATTGTGAACAATCCGCAAAAGCCGGTTCAGTTCCTTTTCACAGGAAAAGCTCATCCGGCCGATGGTGGTGGACAGGGGCTCATAAAACGCATTATTGAGATTTCACGTATGCCTCAGTTCCTGGGCAAAATTATCTTCCTCGAAAATTATGATATGCGACTGGCTAAAAGACTGGTTTCGGGTGTGGATATATGGCTGAACACCCCTACCCGTCCACTTGAGGCTTCGGGTACTTCGGGTGAAAAAGCCCAGATGAACGGCGTTCTCAACTTCTCGGTGCTTGATGGCTGGTGGCTCGAAGGTTATGTGAAAGGTGCCGGCTGGGCACTGACCGAAAAACGTACCTATGAGGATAATGAGCATCAGGATCAGTTAGATGCAGCTACCATATACAGCATGCTGGAGAACGAAATCATCCCTCTGTATTTTGCAAAAAACACCAAAGGTTATGCGACTGAATGGATTCAGTACATCAAAAACTCTATCGCTCAAATCACACCCCGATTTACCACCAAACGCATGATAGACGACTATCTGGATAAGTTTTACTACAAACTGGCAAAACGTTCGGCGGTATTAAAAGAAAATAATTTTGCAAAAGCAAAAGAAATTGCTGCATGGAAAGAAAAGATGGCCACAAAATGGAATGATATAGAAGTGGTCAGTGTCAATATTCCTGAAAAACTCATTCACAATCCGCATGTAGGTGAAGATTATCCGCTGGAAGTAATCATCGGAACAAGAGATCTGAATGACAAAGGTATTGGAGTTGAACTGGTCATCACCAAACAGGACAAAAATAACAAAGAGATGTTGTACGATGTGGAAGAACTGCAATTAGTACGCACCGAAGGTTCGCTGATGTTCTTCAACATTGACTACCAGATGAATCGTGCCGGATCATTCAAATATGCTTTCCGCATGTTCCCGAAAAATGAAGACCTGCCTCACCGTCAGGATTTCTGCTTCGTACGCTGGATTTAATTCTGCAACAATTTAAACTACAGACTCCCCTGTCTTCACGCTCAATATGTGAAGACAGGGGAGTTTTTTTTACGGTCTGAAACTGAATTATGAACATGAGTGCATCTTTTTGACACATAAATGAGCGTTAGTTTGCTCAATATTCAATTTATTTGCAGTAAAATTTACAACAAACAAATACCGGAAATATATGCAAAGAATCAGTCTTTATTTAATCGTTTCGATTTTATGTACTTTTAAGACGACCGGAACTTCAGTAGAATTAGTTAACATTGACTTTACCAGAGATTCAATAAACTGGAAGACACAGCTTCCAATTCCCTCATGGAACGCCACTTACACTGATTATTTTGCACCCGTCACCAACATGCAGACCGGAGACTATCTGTTTAATGGTACATGGGGTAGATTTAACCCCGGAACAACTGTGGCAGCACAACCTATTTGCACAGAAGACATAACAAAAAACCGCCGTTGGGCATTCAGGATAGACAATACCGGAGATTCTTATATTGAACTACCCACGCTTTCAAGCGCAGGCAAATTCACGATATTTTGCAAGAATGGAAATGAAAGTCTCGAAGGGATTTTTTACATTCAAAAAAGAACGGGTGATATTTGGGAAACAATCAAAACCATCTACGTACCACCTCATTACAATCAGAATTATGAGTTTCAGGCAGAAGAATACCTCGGCATCGATTCTTCAGTAAAGTTGAGAATTTACGGAGCTACAAAAAACATACATGTATATGCTGTAAGAGTAAATTCATATGATATCTCAGAGCCAAAGGAAAAACCGCTCAGAATTGTTTTGATGCCCGATCCTCAGGCATATGCAAAGAATGTTCGTCAAAATGTAGTCTATTTCTCGGAAACACTATGGATAAACAATAATGCCGACAGCATTCAGTTTGTACTTTGTTTGGGGGACATTACCGGCGGAAACAACGATACGCAATGGAAAGTAGCCGGAGGTGCACTTTCGCTTTTGGAAGGGAGAAAAGTACCATTCACTTTTACGCCCGGGAACCACGACTTAGGGGATCATGCCGATTCGCGCGATGCGAGCAATATGAACAAATATTTACCCTATTCCAGGTATTCCAGAAATTCCTATTTCGGAGGGGCTTTTGAAGTCAATTATATGGAAAATACCTGGAGTACATTTTCAAAAGGTGACTACAAATTCCTGATTCTTTCGCTGGAATATGCACCCCGCAACAAAGTGATAACATGGGCTAAAACCATTGTCGAACAACATCCCCACCATAACATCATACTCAATACACACGCTCATTTAAGCACTTACAACCTGCTGGCCGATACAATTACAACCCCACTCAGTCTGGATACCGGAGAAGAATATGCAAACGATGGAGTAAATGTATGGGAAAAACTTGTCAGTCAATATCCGAATTTCCTGTTTGTTTTCAACGGACATGTCGGCGGCGTAGGCCATCTGATTGGTGATGGTGTCAATGGAAATAAAGTGTATCAGTTCCATGCCAACTATGATGGTCAGGAGGTTGCCGATCGCGGCATGATGCGCATTGTGGATATGGATACTGAAAACCGTTCTTTCTCAATCAGAACTTATTCACCCTATTATAATACGTCAAAACCGGAAGAATTCGTACAATTTACTGATGTTAATTTCATTAAAGACGGATCATCGGGAACAAAAGATTATCCTTCAGATAAGATTAAATTAATGCTCAATGGTAAATCTTTGACAATAAACAATGCAGGTACTGAAGACATAACCATCTCTGTTTTCAACCTACAGGGGATAAAAATTATTCAACGTTTAGTTAATGCAACTGAAAACATGTTGCTGCCGGCATCAGGTTGCTATATTATTCGTGGAATTGATAAAAACGGAAATGTAAAACTGAGAGAAAAAATACTCACAAAATAGACTAAATCACACTTTAAATCACATTTGCTATATAGTGCACTAAAAACACTTATATGTCTTATATGACTTATATGGTAAAAAAATCAGAGCCGTCTGCCGAGCCGTGGCATCATCTCCCTTTTCCAGGCAACAAAATCGCCCGCAATGATATGATTGCGTGCCTGCCCCACCAGCCACAGATAGAAGGCGAGATTGTGAATGGAAGCAATTTGCATTGCCAGTAATTCCTGACTGATAAAAAGATGTCTCAGGTATGCTTTTGTATAAGCCTGATCAACATAAGAGGTACCGAACTCATCCAGCGGAGTAAAATCATTCTTCCATTTTTCATTGCGCATATTCATGATGCCCTGAGAAGTAAACAGCATTCCGTTGCGACCGTTACGCGTCGGCATCACACAATCGAACATATCAACGCCTCTTTCAATACCTTCAAGAATATTCTGAGGCGTACCTACTCCCATGAGGTAGCGGGGTTTATCTTTGGGTAGTATCTCGTTGACAATTTCTATCATTTCGTACATCTTTTCGGTAGGCTCGCCTACAGCCAACCCTCCGATGGCATTTCCCTCACGTCCCTGTGAGGCAATAAATTCAGCCGACTGTTTCCTCAGGTCCGGATAAACGCATCCCTGCACAATCGGGAAAAAGGTCTGCGAATACCCGTATTTACCAGTGGTAGCATCAAAACGTTCCAATCCTCTTTTCAACCAACGATGGGTCAGTTCCATTGACTTTTTCGCATAATCGTATGGCGCATCACCCGGCGTACATTCATCAAAAGCCATCATGATATCCGCACCGATAATGCGCTGTATATCCACTACATTTTCCGGAGTAAAAAGATGTTTACTTCCATCAATATGTGAACGGAAATGCGCTCCTTCTTCTTTTAACTTGCGGTTACCCGACAAAGAAAACACCTGATAACCACCGCTATCCGTAAGAATAGGCCGGTCCCAGCCGTTAAATTTATGCAAACCACCGGCCTGTTCCAGAATAGTCAGGCCCGGACGAAGATACAGATGATAAGTATTGCCCAGGATTATCTGCGCTTTTATATCTTCTTTTAACTCATGAAAATGCACAGCTTTGACTGATGCCACTGTACCTACCGGCATGAAAATGGGCGTTTCAATGACACCATGATCCGTGGTAATTAGTCCGGCACGGGCGTTGGATTGTTTGTCGGTATGTTGGAGAGTGAAGTTCATTTATTATTGTGTAGGAGTGTAGATGTGTAGGGGTGTACATTTACACATCTACACAATATAACGATTATAAAAACAAAAAATTCCGCAAAATCATTTCTCCTGCTTCTCCCGATTTTTCAGGGTGAAACTGGACGGCATAAAAATTATCCTTTTGAATTGCAGAACTATAGTTGATAATATAATTTGTTGCAGCAATAGCATTGGCACAGGACTCAACATAGTAACCATGCACGAAGTATACGAAAGCCTGTTCATCAATACCCTCAAATAATGGCGAATGAAGATTGCTTATATTATTCCAGCCAATTTGAGGCACTTTAAAACCTTTATCTTCGGGGAATTTTAATACATTTTGTTGAAAAATCCCCAGACACTGGGTATTGTTCTCTTCCGAAAACTCACACATGAGCTGCATTCCCAGACAGATGCCCAGCACCGGCTGTTTAAGAGAACGTATAACTTCCACCAGACCTTTTTCCTTTAAATATTTCATTGCCGATGAAGCTTCACCCACCCCGGGAAAAATGACTCTGTCGGCATTCCTGATCTCTTCGTGATCATCACTAACAACTGCCTCAACGCCAATTCTTTCGAGAGCGAAAAGAACCGAACGGATATTGCCGGCGTTATATTTAATAATAACCGTTTTACTCACTTAACAAGTCTGTTGGTTTTTGTATCCGGAAAAACGACTGCAGGTTTGAAATTTTTGGCTTCTTCAAAATCCATCATAGCATATGCCATGATAATAACAATATCACCCGGTTGCACCAGACGCGCAGCTGCTCCGTTAAGGCAAATCACCCCCGAAGCCCGTTCACCGGGTATGACATAAGTTTCGAACCTTGCGCCGTTATTGTTATTCACAATGACTACCTTTTCATTGGCAATAATGTTCGACGCATCCATCAGATCCTGATCGATGGTGATACTGCCGATATAATTCAAATTGGCCTCAGTAACTGAAACCCGATGAATTTTTGATTTTACTACTGTTACGAACATCTGATGTTATCTATCAACCTTACATCTCCACAATATACTGCTATGCAACCTACGGTAGATTCATCCCAGTTATGTGCCGTCTGCAGGGTCTTTGTATTGGCAATCTCAAAATACTCCAACTCCAGTCCTTCAATCTGATGAATCTCATTTTCAACCCATTGTTTTAACTGTTCAGGAGAATAAGAAGGCACAAAGTTACGACATTCAAATAAAACTTTTGATATACCAGCGGCAATTTTTCGCTGTTCGGGTGTTAATCTTTCGTTTCTGCTGCTTAAAGCCAGTCCCGACTCTTCTCTAACTATCGGACAATCAACTACCTGAACATTAAAATCCATCAATTCATTCATACGATGAATAATGGCCAGTTGCTGAAAATCTTTTTCACCAAAATAGGCCCTGGCAGGTTGTACCAGATCAAAAAGTTTGCTGACAATCTGCACCACTCCATTAAAATGCCCCGGTCGGAATTTACCTTCCATCACTTCATCCAATCCCCCGAAATCAAACTCAAAACGGGTTTTCATTTCAGAAGTTGTATAAATTTCCTCCTGACGGGGAGCAAAAATCAGATCACAGCCCGATTTCTCCAACAACTTTGCATCACGTTCCAGATCCCGGGGATATTTCTCAAGGTCCTGTGCATTGTTGAACTGGGTTGGATTTACAAAAACACTCACCACGGTAAAATCATTTTCACCAACGCATTGCCTTACCAGCGTAAGATGCCCTTCGTGCAACGCACCCATGGTGGGAACAAGACCTGTTTTCTTTCCCGAAAGCTTTACTGCTTCCAATAACTGTCTTAATTCAACTGCATTATTTACAATTTGCATACTTTTTTCATTTAGCAATTCATAAAAAGTCTGCAAAAATACAAAAACTTCCCGGTTATCAAATTGAATGCTTCAAATTCCAATTTTTTTTGTGTATCTTTGCATATTAATTTCGAAATTAAAAAACGAGAGTTATCTCATTTGCATGAAAAAAGTTAATAAAGTTTTATACATTTCTCAGGAAATTTTCCCTTATTTACCGGAATCAGAAATAGCAAACATGGGCAGATACCTGCCTCAGGCCGTTCAGGACAGGGGAAGGGAAACCCGTACATTCATGCCAAAATTCGGCGCTATCAATGAGCGCAGAAACCAACTCCATGAAGTCATCCGCTTGTCGGGCATGAATTTAATCATTGACGACACCGACCATCCGCTGATCATTAAGGTTGCATCCATTCAGGCGGCCCGCCTTCAGGTTTACTTTATTGACAATGAAGACTTTTTCCACCGTAAAAATACCATCAGCGATGAAAGCGGAGAAGAGTACAGCGACAATGATGAAAGAACTATTTTTTTCGTCAGAGGCGTTATGGAAACGGTAAAAAAACTACGGTGGACACCCGATGTAATCCATTGTTTAGGTTGGATGACAGCTCTTGCACCTCTCTACATAAAAAAAGCGTTCAATCAGGACCCGTTTTTTAAAAATTCCAAAGTAGTTTATTCATTGTTTAACGACGACTTCAAACAACCTTTCCGTGGTTTATTTGCAGACAAACTGATACTGGAAGGCATTGAACCAAAAGACGTTGAGCAACTCAGAAAAAACGAAATCGACTACGTGGCGCTCAGCAAACTTGCGATTGATTATTCCGACGGTGTAATCCAATCGGTACCTGAAACCAACCCTGAAATCCTTGAATATATCAGGGAAACAAATAAAAAATTTCTTCCGTATAAAGAAGACGAAGATTATGCCGACGACTACGTAAGATTCTACGACAGTGTTAGTTAGCAGTTTTTATTAATTCATTATCTTTTCATATCCGATTTTATATGAAAATCCCTTCTTTACTTTTACCAATAGTATTTCTGACCCTGCTCATCACTTCCTGTAATGACGATATGACTGAAATGGGCAGTAGCATACAACCAGCAGGCGATAAAATTGTCGTGGCAGCTGAAACATTCGACATCAGTTCGGAAAATTATTTTGTCCCATATATGTATGTCCGTCAGGATTCTTTCCTTTTGGGAACTTTCTATGATGAAACTTACGGTACTACACATGCTGACATTTTCGCTCAGGTGGAGCCACCACTTAAGCATGTTTATCCGGCCACAACCGTACCCGACTCACTTGTTCTTGTTCTCTATTACCGAAAATTTTTCGGAGATAAATACGCACCCATGAATGTGAGTGTTTATGAAATGAATAAAGCAACCTTTGAATACTCAAAAGCATATCCTTCAAACATTAACCCGGATGATTATGTCAACAGATCAAACAGTTCATTACTTATTGGTCAGAGATCCTTCTCCCCTGTTGATGCAAAAGGAAAACGCGATTCAACCTACATTACAATTAAGCTCAGCAATGACTTTCTGAATCGTTTTACAAATATTAATCCCAACACTTATAGTTCTGAAGAAAAATTCCTTGAATTCTTTAAAGGTTTATATATTACAACTGATTTCGGATCCGCTTCCATGCTTTATGTAAAGCAAATTGACATGGAATATTATCATCACTATACCTATCAGACAAAAGGTCAGAATAACCAGGATTCAACAGTAAAAGTAAATGCGTTGATCAATTTTCCGGCCAACGATATTGTGCGACAGGTAAACCGTTTCCTGCACCCCGACACCACAGCTATTAAAAATAAACTGGCAGCCGCTTCGCCACAAATCCATTATATCTCATCGCCTGCCAATGTATACACAAGGGTCAAACTGCCCATGAAAAACATGTATGATAAAATGTTCAGGCCCGAAAATCCCAATTGGCGCATGGCAATAAACAGCGCTAAGCTAAGGGTGGATATCAGCGACATCAACACACAGAGTCTGGCACAACTAATCCCTTCCAATATATTATTGATTAAAGAATCCGAATACAACGATTTCTTTAAGAAAAAAGCGCTTCCTTCAAACACTACCGCAATATTGGGCACATACTCCTACGAAAAAAACAGTGATACGGATGAGTATGACTATTTCTACAGCTTTGATATTGCTAAACTGCTTGCAAATGAATTTAAAAACGCACGGTTGAGCAGCGCAGATCCATTGACAAATGAAATGAGTTTTATCATGGTTCCGGTGAAGGTAACAAGCGACAGCAATGGTAATGTTACAGAAGTTGCACAACAATTTCTTTTGAACGCAGTAACCATATGTGGCGGCAATCATGACAAAAAGCCCATTAAAGCAAGGGTAGTTTACAGCGGATTTTAATACTTATCAATTTAATATCCACATTAAAAGCATTTTAGTTGGTGTATTAATTTATTTTTTATACCTTTGCACCCGCATTTTTTTTAATCAACATAATGTCTAACCTACTATTTATTTAGTAAAAAATTTCAGAAATGGAAGAAAACCAAAATCCGGCTGAAGAGCCAAAAAAAATCGTTGAAGAAACCCCCGAAGCAACACCTGTTGCAGAAGAAGTTGTACCAGTAGCTGAAGAAGTTGCGCCTGAAGTTGCACCTGCAGCAGAAGTCATCGAAGAAGCTATCCCTGAAGTTACACCGGTTGTGGAAGTTATTGAAGAAGCTCCCTCTAAAAAAGCTGAAGCTCCTGTTGTGCAGGTAGAAGAAGAATTCGACTGGGATGCCTATGAAAAAGGTGACACCCTTAGCGCATCTGCCAAAGAAGAATTAAAAAACATTTACGACAACACACTCAATGCCATCAAGGACAAAGAAGTGGTTGAAGGTACGGTTATTTCGATCAACAAACGCGAAGTAGTGGTAAACGTTGGTTACAAATCCGACGGTATCGTTCCGATGAGCGAATTCCGCTATAATCCCGATCTGAAAATCGGTGATAAAGTAGAAGTTTATATCGAAAGCCAGGAAGACAAAAAAGGACAGCTGATCCTTTCACACAAACAAGCCCGCGCTACCCGCTCATGGGATCGTGTAAATGAAGCGCTGGAATCACAGGAAATTGTAAAAGGTTTCGTAAAATGCCGCACTAAAGGTGGTATGATTGTCGATATCTTCGGTATCGAAGCATTCTTGCCGGGATCACAGATCGACGTGAAACCTATACGCGACTACGATGTATTTGTAAACAAAACAATGGAATTCAAGGTAATCAAAATCAACCACGAATTCAAAAACGTTGTAGTTTCACATAAAGCATTGATTGAAGCTGAACTTGAAAATCAGAAAAAAGAGATTATCGGTAAACTTCAGAAAGGTCAGATCCTTGAAGGTACCGTTAAAAACATCACTTCTTATGGTGTATTCATCGACCTGGGTGGCGTTGACGGCTTGATTCACATCACCGACCTGTCATGGGGACGTGTTTCTCATCCGGAAGAAATTGTTACACTGGATGAAAAAATCAATGTGGTTATTCTTGATTTTGATGATGAAAAGAAACGTATCGCTTTAGGTTTGAAACAACTCGCTGCTCATCCCTGGGATGCTTTGAGCGCTGACCTGAAAGTAGGCGACAAAGTAAAAGGTAAAGTAGTGGTGATGGCCGACTATGGTGCGTTTGTTGAAATCGCTCCGGGTGTGGAAGGTTTGATTCACGTTTCTGAAATGAGCTGGTCACAACACCTTCGCTCTGCTCAGGACTTCCTGAAAGTAGGTGATGAAGTTGAAACTGTTATCCTTACATTAGATCGCGACGAGCGCAAAATGTCACTGGGTATCAAACAACTCAAATCAGACCCATGGGATAATATCGAAGAAAAATATGCCATCGGCACCAAACATGTAGCTAAAGTACGCAACTTCACCAATTTCGGTGTATTTGTAGAAATTGAAGAAGGCGTGGATGGTCTGATCCATATCTCCGATTTATCATGGACCAAGAAAGTTAAACATCCTTCAGAATTCACACAAATCGGTAGTGAAATCGACGTTCAGGTATTGGAAATTGACAAATCAAACCGTCGCCTGAGCTTAGGTCACAAACAGATTGAAGAAAACCCATGGGATGTACTTGAAACCATGTTTACTGTCGACAGCATCCATGAAGGTGTTATCGTGGAAATGATGGACAAAGGTGCTGTAATCTCATTGCCTTATGGCGTTGAAGGTTTCGCAACTCCAAAACATCTGGTAAAAGAAGATGGTTCACAGGCGCAGGTAGATGAAAAATTATCGTTCAAGGTAATTGAATTCAACAAAGACGCAAAACGTATCATTCTTTCGCACAGCCGTATTCATGAAGATGCAAAACGTACAGAAAAAGCAGCAACAAGTGAAACTTCAGGCGAAGCACCTAAAAAAGCAGTAAGAAAATCGAAGAAAGAGGAAACAACTTCAACTCAATCAGTAGAAAAAACTACTCTGGGCGATATTCAGTCATTGGCCGATCTGAAAGATCAGTTGGTGAATGCTGCTGCTGAAAAAATGGTAAAAGCTGAAAAAGCAAAAAAAGCCGCTAAAGCAAAAGAAGAAGAAATAGTTGAAGGAACTGAAGAAGCTCCGAAAAAATCAACTAAAAAAGCAAAAACAGAAGAAGCAGCTGAAGAAGCAGCAGAAGCTTAATTAAGCTTTTTAATAAACTCAAAGCCGCCTCAAATAATTTTGAGGCGGCTTTTTTTGTGCATAATTCTATAAACCAAACGATGTTACAAGTAATGAAACTTATAAAAGGGGAATCTGCTTACTGGATAAATAAAGAAAAACTGACAAAAGAGTTTTTTGAGTGGCAGGATGAATATTTTGCAACCGCTGTTTCAGAATCAATAATTAAAAGAACTCAGATCTACATCAAAAATCAGGAAGCACATCACGAAAAAAAAACATTTCATCATGAAATAAACTCCTTTCTGAATAAATGCGGGTTTGCGCTTCGTTAAGAATAAATTTCTTTAAGAACCTCTATAATCCATCAATAGCAACTGGTTATTGTATGAGATTATTAATGGATAATGTGTCTCTTATGTCAATTATCAAACAATAATTTTATGCGTTTTTCAGACACATTACGCCCCCTTGATCCCTGCCTTTGATAACATGCAAATTGCTTTTGCGTAATTCATTTTTTTTTCCGAAATTTGCCTGCTTAATATGAATTTTTTTAAGCATCAAAATCGTGGATAAAACCAAGTACATTTTCGTCACCGGCGGGGTTACATCTTCCCTGGGAAAAGGAATTATTGCCGCATCATTAGGTAAATTATTACAGGCCCGCGGCTTCAGGGTAACCAATCAGAAATTAGACCCATACATCAATGTTGACCCCGGAACCCTGAACCCTTACGAACATGGTGAATGTTACGTAACTGTCGACGGACATGAGGCTGACCTCGATTTGGGACATTACGAACGTTTTCTGGGTGTTGAAACCCACAAGGCTAACAATGTTACCACCGGCAGAATCTATCAGAATGTTATCAACAAGGAAAGAAGAGGCGATTATCTTGGAAAAACCGTCCAGATTATTCCCCATATTACGGATGAGATTAAACGAAATATCAAATCTCTGGGAAGCAAGGGAGAATTTGATTTTGTTATCACTGAAATTGGTGGTACGGTTGGTGATATTGAATCCCTGCCTTATATTGAAAGTGTTCGTCAGTTACGTTGGGAACTTGGTAAGAACTGCCTGATCGTTCACCTGACTTATGTACCATATCTTGCTGCAGCCAAGGAACTGAAAACCAAGCCTACTCAGCACTCGGTAAAAGCCCTTCAGGAGCAGGGAGTACAACCTGATATACTTGTCCTGCGAACAGAGCATAATATCTCTCTCGAAATGAGAAAGAAAGTCGCTTTGTTCTGTAATGTTGAACCAACAGCTGTAATGCAGTCGATCGACGTACCCTCCATCTACCGGGTGCCTTTGAATATGCAGGCCGAACGACTCGACGAAGTTGCCCTGACAAAGATGGGTTACGATTTGGCAACAACCCCTCCTGCCGATATGGAAAAATGGACGGCATTTGTTGAAAAGCTTGAAAATGCGAAAGAAGAAGTACGCATTGCTTTGGTAGGCAAATACGTACAATTACCCGATGCTTACAAATCCATCATCGAATCGTTGATACATGCAGCCGCACATAACAACCGGAAATTAAAACTTGAACTGATCCTTTCAGATAAACTGAATGATGAGAATATTGAGAAGAGACTCGGAAAAGTCGATGGTATTGTTATTGCCCCCGGCTTTGGCACAAGAGGCATGGAAGGTAAATTCAGCGCTATAAAACATGCACGTGAGAATAACATCCCCTGTTTGGGCATCTGTATGGGAATGCAAACCATGTCGATTGAATTTGCCCGCAACGTACTTGGGTTCAAAGATGCTAACAGTACTGAAATCGATTCTACTACCACTAACAATGTGGTCGACATCATGGATGAACAAAAAAACATCCTTGATTTAGGAGGAAGCATGCGGCTGGGAGCTTATAAATGCAATATTCTTGCGGGTAGTAAAGCGGAAGCCATCTATCAACAGCAAATCATCAGCGAACGGCACAGACATCGCTATGAGTTTAACAACAAGTACAAGGAGGCCTTTGAAAATGCCGGTATGATCTGTAGTGGTATCAACGAAGAATCGAATCTTGTGGAAATCATTGAACTGACAGCGCACAAATGGTTTATCGGCGTTCAGTTCCATCCGGAATACCGCAGTACTGTGGTGAACCCTCACCCACTATTTATAAGTTTCATCAAAGCAGCGATTGCTAAATAAAAAAATAAAAATTATTTCAATGGATAAAAATACAATTCTGGGTTTTGTTTTGATAGCGGCCATTCTTGTTGGTTTCTCAATCATGAATCGACCGAGTGAAGAAGAATTAGCCCGTCAGAAAGCTTATAACGACTCTATCAGTCTGGTAGCAGAAGCCCAACAAAAAGCAGAAATGCAACAACAGGCACTGAAGGCTGTAACCGATACCATAACAGCTAACCCAAATGATTCAAGTGAAATTGAGAAGGTACTGAATGCGCATGGCGATTTTAAATCCTCTGTTTTGGGTGAAGAAAAATTATTTGTGTTGGAGAATGAGCTTATCAAAGTAACATTAAGCAACAAAGGTGGAAAGGTCATTTCTGCTGAATTGAAAAATTACCTTTCGCAGGATTCACTTCCGGTGGTGTTGTTCAATAAAGATGAAGCGGATTTCAGTTTTACGATGGCTACCCGCAATAACCACATTATCAACACTTCTGCTCTTTATTTTCAACCCGTTTCGGAAATTAAGAAAGACAAGGAAGGTAACCAGCAGCTCACTTTCAGATTACAATCTGATACCGAAGCATATTTTGATTTCACCTACACACTTCCGGCCAATGATTACATGCTGGACTTCGTTGTTAATTCAAAGGATATGAGTTCCATCATGCCTTTGGGTTCCAACTATATGATTGTCAATTGGAACACCAGGGTTCGTCAGCAGGAAAAAGGACGTCAGTTTGAGGAACGTTATGCGTCGCTGAACTACAAATATGTGTCAGATGACATGGAATCGCTGAGTGAATCAAAGGATGATTCGAAGAAGGTTGCCAACAAAGTAAAATGGATTGCTTTTAAAGATCAGTATTTCAGTTCCGTGCTTATTGCAGGCAAAGACTTCAGCAATTCAACCCTGGAAAGCAAAATGGAGACAAAGGAAAGCGGTTATATCAAATCCTACAAGGCTGAGATGACTGTTGACTATAACCCCAACGGAAAAGAAGATCTTAAATTCAAATTCTTCTTCGGGCCGAATAAGTACAAAACACTCTCATCATATGATAAAGGCGTACCAAAAGATGAAAAACTTAAACTAAGAGATTTGATTCCGCTCGGATGGGGAATCTTCGGATGGGTCAACCGCTTTGCCATCATCCCTATGTTTAACCTTTTCAGCTCGTTTATAGGTAACTTTGGGATCATCATTTTACTCATGACGATTGTCATCAAAATGGTGCTTTTCCCTCTTACTTACAAATCATATGTCTCCAGCGCAAAGATGCGTGTACTGAAGCCTGAAATTGATGAAATCAATGCCCGTATACCTGCCGACAAACCTGCTGAAAGACAAAAGGCAACCATGGAACTCTATAACAAAGTAGGTGTCAGTCCGTTTAGCGGCTGTTTACCCACCTTGCTGCAGATGCCGATATTGTTTGCCATGTTCAGCTTCTTCCCTTCTTCAATAGAATTAAGAGGAGAAAGCTTCCTGTGGGCAAAAGACTTATCATCCTATGATGCCATTGTCAGCTGGGACACTTACATACCGCTTATCACTCCTTACTTTGGCAATCACATCAGTTTATTCACTTTGTTGATGACAATTACCACATTGCTATCGACCAAGCTGAATATGGCCAATACAGCCACCCCTGATCAACCCGGTGCCGGAATGATGAAATGGATGATGTACCTGATGCCTATCATGTTCATGTTTATGTTCAATAGCTATGCTTCAGGTTTGAGTTACTATTATTTCGTTTCTACGCTGATTTCTGTCGGTCAGACTTACGCAATACGCGCCACAGTCGACGAAAAGAAATTACTGGCACAGTTACACGCTAAGAGAGCTGCCAACACCGGTAAAAAACAGCCTGCAAAAAAGAAAACAAGCTTCATGGAACGTTTGGAGAAGATGCAGAAAGAGCAGGAAAAACTGATGCGTGAAAGGAATAAGAAAAAATAATTTTTTGAACCATATAAGTCATATAAGTTTCATATAAGGTTGTATAAAACAAGTAATTGAACTATGCGACTTTCCTGTAAATATTACAAGGTATCTTCTATCCGGTACTTATATGTAACTTATATGACTTATATGGTTTATTAAAATTAGTCCCATGGTCTCAAGAACAACATTTTTCACCTATGTTTTCATCATATTGCTAAGTGGTTGCCATCAGAAAAGCAGGTTTCACATCACTACTTTTGAGAATCCTGTTGAAGTTAAGATCAACCGCTTTGACCTTGATTTTATTGCTCTTGATACTACTGACTTGATTAATGGTTTGAAAAGACTGGAACAAAAATATCCTGCTTTTTATCCGGTTTTCCTGTCAGACATATTAATGATGAACCCTGATGATACCCTCGACAATGCCAATCAGATCAGGGATTTTCTTAAAGATAGTGCTTTCATTAAAGTGCATCAGGATGTAAAAAAAGTCTTTGCAAACACCGACACCATCGAAAGCAGATTATCAACGGCTTACTCCTACCTCACACATTATTTCCCAGGAATTCAACTTCCCGAAGTATATTTTTTTGTTTCAGGTTTTAACAATCAGTACTTAATAAATAAATCCATCATCGGTATCGGAAGTGATTTATATCTTGGGGCCACCTACCCCATATATAAAGATCTTGCCTACGAATATCTGATTCCGGACATGCGAAAAGAAATGGTTGCGACCGATGTACTTTCAACCATTTTACATAATGAATTCAGCTTCATTGGTGATATTAACCTGTTAAATGCTATGATTTATGAAGGAAAAATGTTGTATCTTTTAACAGTGATACTGCCGGAAGAGACACCAGAGAATATAACGGGATTTTCAAAAGAAGCTCTTAACTGGTGCAAGCAATATGAAAAAGATATTTGGGAGAAAATGATAGAGAATAAGCAACTTTTCTCGACAGACCAGCTACTGATCAATCAATACATCAACAATGCTCCCTTCACCTCACCGGTATCACAGGATTCACCCGGTCGTATTGGAAGATGGGTAGGCTGGCAGATTGTACAAAGCTATATGCAAAACAACAAAGAAACCGGACTAAGAGATTTAATGAACACAGAATCAGCTCAATTCATTCTGGAGCAATCAAAGTACCGACCCTGATAAAATATCGGCAAGATGAATACCTTTGATAGGTAACTTATTTTTAGCAATGTAGCCGTTCACATTCATCAGACATGAGGCTTCGGTACTGACAATATATTCAACACCGGTTTTTAGAGCATTCAATACTTTCTTCTCCGCCATCGCAGTGGAAATTGCGGTATTTTTGATGGCAAAAGTTCCTCCGAAACCGCAACAGGTATCCCGTTCAGGCATTTCAACCAACTCCAGCCCTTTGACCATTCTCAATAATTTTCGCGGCTCTTCCTCAATACCGTATTCACGTAAAGCTGAGCAGGCATCATGAAATGTCACCTTGTGATTGAATTCAACAGCTAAGTCCTCAACTCCCAACACATTGACAAGAAAATCAGATAATTCAAAAATTTTTGTTTTGACACTTTCCTGTTTCAACAACAAATCCGGTCGTGTTCTCAGTATTTTCGGATAATGATGGATCACAAAGCCGGTACAGGAAGCTGAGGGTGACACAATGGGCATATCATCACTAAAATCATTCAGAAATTTCCCTGCAAGTTTGGCAGCTTCGTCCCAATAACCACTGTTATAGGCCGGCTGACCGCAACAGGTTTGATTAGGATTATAATGCACTTTACAACCTGCGTTTTCAAGCACTTTTATTGTATTAAACGCCGTAGCAGGATATAACTGATCGATAAAACACGGGATAAATAACTGAACTTCCATAAAATAAAATTTATTAAAACCTGAAAAAGCAGATAAAAGCGAATAGGTAATAGCTATTAGTTATTCGCTATTCGCTATTCGCTATCAGCTATTTCCGAACATTCCAAAAATCAACAAACACCGGATAATGATCGGAGAAACCTCCGTTAAACTTCATACCGACATAGGTTCTGAAAGGTTGTTTGCCAAGAAACTTGTTATCCATCTCCGACAAAAAATCTGCATCAAATATATCTGCAGACTCAGGAGAGGTGTAAAAATCAGATGATTCATTTAACAAATTTCCTGACACAATCAACTGATCCAGAGCACCCCAGTCACCGTCATGTTTATGCGTACCTTTTCCTTCTCTGTGTAAAGGATACATCAGGTTATACAAGCGGGACGACAGGAAAGGTTTTTCAGGAAAAAATGCCTGTAAAACTTTCTCCATACTCTCATTATCAGGGTAATCATTAAAATCACCCATGATGATAATATTGGCACTGCTATTTTTAAATAAAACAGAATCTACCTTTTGTTTCAATATTTCCGCCGCTCTGTTACGCTTTGATGAAGACTCCATTTCACCCCCGAGACGGGAAGGAAAATGACATACAAACACGTATAAGGTATCGCCTGTCGGCACTCGTCCTCTGACAAATAAAATATCTCTGGTAGTACTTCCGGGTTCATCAGGAAAAGTGACTCTGACCGGTTGGCTTCCTATCAGTTGAAAAACATCAGGCTGATACAGCAACGCAACATCAACACCACGTGTATCAGGTGATTCATAATGCACAAAAGCATATCTCAGGTTACCCAGCGGCGAATACCGCGTAAGATCAACCAGCGCCTTTCGGCTTTCCACCTCACACAGTCCAACCAGTGCCGGAGGCGACCAACCACCCACCGCAACAATTACCCGCGCAATATTAGCCTGCTTCTGAATGTAGCGATTATAGTTCCATCCCCGCATATTACCGGGCAAATATTCTTCATCTTTTGTCAAAGAATCATCCACACAGTCGAAGTAATTCTCCACATTGTAACACATTACCCTGTAGGGCAGTTTTTGTATTGTTTCGGTAAATACATACTGAATTATGGTGCACAACAAGCCAAATAACAGATATTTTTTCATACGTGAAGGTATTGGTTAGGCATGCAAAGATATTAAAATACATGCAAAACCATTCAATCATCAGTATGCAAATTATACAAATCTTAATTTTTTATCTATTCAGCACTATGTGTAGGATACCACTCATAAGCTCCGGCATCGGGTTCTCCGTCGGCAAGACGGCTTTTGCCGTGTAAATCAAGAGGAAACTGAGCGGAGATTACCGGATTTGCCAATCCACAGGCAGGAGAAACAGAGTCAGGTGTAAAATCAAAATATCTGCCTTCTTCATAATCAAACCTTGTGTTTTTAAATACTGTATCATTCTGTTGATACCATTTGATATCATTGAAGATAGTCAATTCAGATGGTTCAGGCCTTCTGATATACGAATTACGTATGTCACCACGATATTTATCCTGAAATTTGCTTGCCAGTGTAAATTCATATGTGGAAGTTCCGGTAACAATACAGTTCTGAAAAACGGTCTCCATTGGGAGTGTACGGTTTAAGTCCATCAACATGACTGCGGGAGTCTTATCCCGACTGACCGGTTGAGCCGGACTATGATTGAAATAATTAACAACCGTACAATGATAAAATTTATGCCGTCCGCCACTCAGAAAAACAGTATAGCTTCCTGAGTTGCTGATTTCAGAATTTACCACAGTAAGATCGCCGTTCAGTGCCACTACATTATACAACAAAGAATTATGAATAACACTGTTCACTATTTCCAGATTCGGACGGTAACGAAGGTCATTATTATAGAAATAGATTCCGACATAGCCACTGCTGATGTTCACATGTTTCAATAGGTGTTGTCCTGTTTTTGAAAGCAGATAAATACCTCCCCACTGCCCTGCAACATATTTATAGGGTATGGGAGTAACAAATTTTATCTTGTCAAAACGGTCGCCCTGCATGGTAACCGGCGCTTCATAAGTTCCTTCAGCATGCAGATTTCCATAAACCAAAAGTCTGGCATTATTATGAAAGTACAGTTTGCAGCCGGGAGATAAGGTAAGTGTTTTTGCAGAATCAACTGTCAGATCACCATAAATAAGATAGGGTTTATCAGCATTATAAGTGATATCATTCTTAATTTCAACATCCCTTAAAGGCACCATATCCTGACCATAAGCTTCCAACAACACCCGCTGCCTTGCGTTACCGAAACTGAACATAATAGAATCCTGCACCAGTACCGGAGCATTTACCTGAAGAGGATCGATGGTAACTTCCACAAAAATATAGAGAGAATCTTTTGCCCGGATGATAATATCATTAAAAGAATTATCTGAACTAATAGCCCCATCAACATTGATTCTGAAGGATGAAGCACTCCCACCCGACAGGTTTATATTGTTAATTTTAAATGCTTTATTATGGGGGTTATATACTAATATCTTTGAGGTAGCACTACCTACAGAAGTAAAAACCGTATCAAATGCAAGGGTATCCTGCGAAAAAACCAATTCTTTCCCTGAGTTTTCCGACAAAAAATCATCTTCACATGCCGTAAATCCGGTGATAAGCAGTACTGCAAAGAGTACTGTTAAAAATTCTTTATACAAGGTTCTTATCATTGTCAATGCACTATTCAATATTAAAATTAAAAACCACCATCCTCGACAACAATTCCGACAAAGCATTGGTATAGATCAAATTATCGGTAGTGGAAGTTTTTGGAGAAAGTATATTTGTCTGCCCGAAATTAAATTTCAACTCGGGCGATAATTTGAAGTATTTGAAATAGATATCACAACCGACACCGCCACTCACGTAAAAGTCGGATAAGTCAAGGGTAACATCCGTTTTTTCATCTCTTCCAAGATCAAAATAAGTTCCTGCACCCAGCTGTATATACGGTCGGAAATTACCATAACGTTCTGCGCTGTAACGTAAATATAACGGGAGATCTATTGGCAGGGAAAAAATCTTTAATGTTTTGTCATTTTCAAATTTACCTGTAGCCACCTCATAGCTTTTAAAACTAAGGTTGCGTTCGCCGATTAATAATGCAGGAGTAAAACGAAGGTTGAAATAACGGTGCAGTCGCAGGTCGGTAATAAGACCAACACTGAATCCCGGCATTAACTTAGCTACATCGGCATAATAAATTTTTCCGTTTTGAACCATTTCGCTGTGTTTAATTCCAAAATCCATATAATTGGTACCCAACGAAAAACCCAGACGGAACACCTTATAATCTAAATCCGTCAGGTTTCCCTGAGCAGAAAGGCTGTTCAGCATGAACGTAAAAATGAGAAGAAAGCTGAATTTTTTAATCATGTACAGGCAAATATCCTATAGAACGGGAGTTAAAAATGATTATTGTTTATTATACCTGCAAAGTTAAGGATATTATTCCATTCTACATCAGTTTAACGTCCAACAATTCAGCTAACAGAAATTTTCAGGAACACTGGCCTCGACTGTCAGGGAATAAATCCTTCCCAGTGTTTTTTAGCAATTTCAGGATTAGCTACGAAATTGAACTTCGAATGATTTTCTTCAAATTGGGTATATATTGATTTGCCTGGCACTATATCAAACTCAGTATAAATACGGGGCCTTTTCTCAGTAAGTTTTGATGGCAAATATGCCGGGTTCGACTCCCATCTTATTTTGTCAGCTCTACCCAGCACCGGAAACCATGCCAGTCCTTTATGCGCCCTGACCTCATCATAATCAAAACCGTATTCACGGTCGCACCAGGCTCCGAAAGTCAGAGGAGTAAGCGGATCGGCACTAATAGTAGCATGAGCCCAACCCGGAGGGACAATCACCACTTCACCCTGCTTGGCTTTTACTGCAAAACATCGTCCCGGATCATCCGTAGCTGATTCCTGCATATAGATAATGGCAGTTCCCGACCATATTTCATATACTTCTGGCGTCGACCAGCCTCCGGCATAGTCAGATCGTTTATGCTTATGACCCTGACTCCTGACAGGCTCGCGACCCAACCGCCCCGCTGCATAAGTTACTGCACCATAAAGTAAATGAAATTTTTCGAGTAGCGGTTTGTGTATTTCCTTACCAATGTCCATAGCGATAGCATATACAATTTCAGGTCCTTCACAAGCCGGATCAAGTAAACTCGGGCGAATAGCATCGAGTGATCTGTTTTCCACCTCAGGTCCGAAACAACCGGGGCCATAACTAAATCCCATTTTATCTTTGAGGGGATGTATATCCATACCATTATTAAATTGTTTTTTCATTTCAATCTGATAAATTAATTTAACAATGCACCTTTGGTTTCTTTTATAAAAAAGATATTGAAGAAAACATTAATAAAACAAAAAAAGGTGAATATCAGAAAAGTATTAGCAACACCCACCACATCAATCAGGAAAGGAAAAATTAATGCCACAAAGAAACAAGCCACCCATAATGATACTATAGATAGCGACATGGCCCGGGTTCTTATTGCTGCCGGGAACATTTCTGAAATGACCACCCACATCACCACTCCCAATGATGAAGCAAAAGCGGCAATAAAAAGAAGGATTGCTATCAGCGTGATAACACTGTGAAGCTGGAAGTAAAAAGAAGCTGAAACAAGCAACATGGAAAGTGCCATTAACAATGACCCGGTCACCAATAATGGTTTCCTCCCTACCCTGTCGACAATAAACATAGCTAAAATTGTAAAAATCAGATTTATCAAGCCAACCAGTATCGTTTGATAAATAGCGGAGTCAACATTCAATCCTGTTTTTTCGAAGATAGTAGGTGCATAATACATGATAGCGTTGATGCCGGTTACCTGCTGAAGAATTGCAAGTCCCACACCAATCAAAAGCGGTTTACGATATAATTTTGAGAACACAAGCTTATAGCCTGAGTCAGCAGGGGCGCCGGATGATTTTCTGATTATATCAATTTCATGATCAGCATATGTTTTTCCATTAATTTTTGTCAGGATACTATGTGCTTTTGCTTCTTCACCTTTCATCATCAACCAGCGCGGACTTTCAGGAACAAAAAACAATCCTGCAAGGAATATCAGTGCGGGAACCGACATCACGCTTAACATGATGCGCCAGTTATTTACACTATCAATATCCACCAACCAATAATTGGATAAAAAACCAAGCAGAATACCGACAACAATGGTCAACTGATACAGTGAAACCAGGAAACCTCTCCGGTTTGATGGCGCTACTTCCGCAATATACATGGGAGAGACAACCGATGATATTCCCACAGCAAAACCGGCGAGGATACGAAATGTCACAAAAATCCCGACTGAATCTGAAAAGGCAGCTCCCAAAACACCAGTAATAAAAAGCAAAGCCGATACAAAAAGTGGTTTCACCCTGCCATATTTATCTGATGGAGCACCTGCCACCATCACTCCAATGACACAACCAAAAACGAGGCTACTGACAATCAAGCCGATCTGACCTCCGGTTAACGAAAAGGCATCCCTCAAAAACGGCACTACACCTGAAATTATAGCCGCATCCAGAGCAAATAATAAGCCTCCAAGAGCAGCTATCAAAGAGATAAATACCGGATAAAACAAACTTCTTTCCTGATTTTTCATCATATAAATGTATTTAATTTATGCGTTTTTACGAACAAATGCCAACATGGTAGCACATTGTTTTCCTGTACCGTCTCCGAAAGGTTTCATGGTATAATCGCCTGCTGCAGCGGGAACTATGAAGGTTTCGGCATAATGCACTTCAAAAGGTTCAAAAGCATTAACGGGACTCTCCACCAGTATTTCTCCCCCTTCCACCAAACAAATCACATGTACCGAATCATTAGCTTTTACTGTAACTTTTTTACTGAACCAATGGCGACGCGTTTCTATGAACTCTCTTTCGTGTAACCCGGTACGCTCTTCCTTCCATCCATCTCCTTCAGCGATGGTCTCAATTTGATTTATCAGATGTTTCCGCGTCCAGATTTCCGTTCGATCCCACTGTATCACGTTTTTACCATGCTCAATATTTATCGGACGGGGTTTCCCATCAATTCCAAAGCGTCCCCAGTCCCACATTTTAAAAGTAAAAATATAGGGAGTAGCACTGATTTCCAACACCATACTTCCGGCTCCCGAACAATGCACCGTTCCTGCAGGAATCAAAAAATGATCGTGGGTATTCACAGGCCACACTCCAACATGTTTTTCCGCTTCAAAAGGAGCACCACCTGCCTGAGCTGTTTCAAGATCACAGATCATGGCTTCCGGGTCGACACCATCTTTCAATCCAAGGTATACCTTAGCACCGGGGACAGCATGCATCATATAATAACTCTCATCCTGCGTATAATGCATTCCGAACTTTTCCTGAATGTATTCCGTCAGCGGGTGCACCTGCAAACTCAGATTCCCACCTTCGATAGTGTCTAAAAAATCAAAACGTATAGGGAACTCATCACCAAAACGGGCATGGACTGAATCTCCAAGCAGCTTACGTGGCTGATGAAATACCAGATTGATGGATGGAATCTCAACAACGGCATCACCGAATTTAAGCAGCAGACTATTTTCTTCCGGCACACAATTAAAACACCATGCATAATTATTTACTTCCGGGTCTAAATGGCAGTATTTCTTCATCCACTGTCCGCCCCACGGTCCCGGATCAAAAAAAGGTACCACACTGAACGGACGATTTACCGCCTGATTTAATCCTGCAATCACCCCTTCACCTGCCACCAGTTTCGGTTCATGCCGGTTGTTGGTATCCAGCACATAATCCCATCGTTTCATCAGCTTTTTCTTCCATCGGTCAAGTACCCGCCAGTCAACAAAGAAGCCTTGTTTATACAGCAACATCCAATCCTCCACACAACGGTTGTATACACCCAGATTATCCACTTCATGCCGGCGCATCCTCAGTTGAGTTTCCCATCGTGCCATATCGGCATAAACCAACAGATCATGTTCAGGATAGATAAAGGCGGCACCAGCACCGACAATCAACACCAACCCATCTGGATACGATTCTATATATCTTTTCGCCATGTCAACCTTTTCCGGATCAAAATACGAATCAATATTTAACCTTGTGATATATCCGAAAATACGGTCATTCGTCACATCCTGAAAAGTCATCTTCTTTATTTTATCTTCATGCCACATCAGGCATTTAGTATTAATCAATAATACCGGTTGAAGCTGCTTAACCAACGCATCTGTTACCGCTTCTTCGAGTACCCCCTGATAATACTCCACAGTCACCACTTTCTTTCTTTCAGTAATCATCGAAAGATGTGTCAATAATTGAGTTCCTATTGATTTCCACCCCTGAAAAACAGGAAAATCACCCTTAACTTCAACAAACGGAAATTGATTGTATTTTATCTCAGACATTCTCTTTGTTTTTTACATATTCGTACATTAGCCACGCGGCACCTAATAGTCCTGCCTGATCAACAAAATGAGCAGTTTTCAATTGCGGTTTCCCCCAGGGTGTCCAGGCATATTTATTTACCTGTTCCTGCATATAAGGCAATATCCTGTCGGCACTCTTCATGACACCTCCACCAATGATTACCATTTCAGGGTCATAAGCGTGAATCATGTTGATGGCACCGGCACTCCATGCTTCGAGACAATGATGCAGGATTTCCACAGAACATTTATCCCCTGCTTCCGACAATTCAAACAAAGTTTTAAAATCCAGCAAATCTCCTGAGGATGCCTTACTCTTTGAAAAGCCCGGATGTGTTTTATACAATTCCGGTAGTTTCCATGAAGATGCTTCCGACTCCACACAGCCAACATTCCCGCAGGTACAGTCTGATCCACGATAGTTGATAATAAAATGACCACCCAGACAACCTGCCTGAAAATGTTTACCATGCAACAGTTTCCCTTCAATCAACGCCGCGCCGCCAATGCCGGTACCAAGGGTTATCAACACAATATTATCACAATTTTTTCCCGCGCCATACTGCCATTCTCCCACCAAAGCCGTACGGGCATCATTCTCAAGCAACACCGGCAGATTCCATGTTTTGTTTGTCCATGCCCCGAAATCGAAACCGGGCATATCATCAAATTTCTTATTGATGGCTAACACACGCATTTCTTTCGAGTCGACAATACCCGGAATGGAAATACTCACACCGGCAAGCTCCGACAGCCCTGTATTGGTAGCTGTAAGCATTTTTGCCACTTCATTTTCAATATCTTTTAAACGGGGCACAATGCCGTTGCCCGAAAAGGATGGCAACAGGGATTCGGCTATGATGCTCTCACCGGCAACCAAACCTATTTTCATCCGGGTTCCTCCTAAATCCAATACGATAGCTTTCATAGGTATTATTTTATATCAGTCAAAACAGGTTCACCATCTACCTCAAGCAGTCGGGCATTAAAACCGTTTTCATCAATTTCACTGTAATTATGACCAGCGTCAGAAGGCCAACATGCACCAAAGATCAGTGGTTCACTGCCCACATTCGCTACCCGGTGGGCAATGTGCGAACCTATATAATGCAGACTTCCCGGGAACATTTGCTCTGCCCATACATTTCGCTGCTCATCCATCAGAATCAACATGCCTTTGCCCCTAACACCCCAATAATATTCCCCGCGGTCAGCATTCTTATGAAAATGCCCTCTGGTCATAAAATACTCTTTGCCCACCTTTCCCGCCTGAATAACGGTGGTTCCGAAAAATAAACCTCCGGGGGTACCTTCATTAACCGGCAGATGTGCCTGTACATGATAAACAAGCGTTTGCTGGTCCATATTGAGTCTTGCTGCTTCATCAGCAAAAATATTGACCAACTGCGAAATAAATTTCTCAGAGGCGATGACTTCCTTTCCCGAAAGTTGCCAGTTTTCCAGATTAACCTGATTTTGAGGGCCCGTAATTTTTAAGTGATGCATAGCTATATTTTTTAGTCAACAGTCAGCGGTCGACAGTCTGACATTGTCAGTTGACTGTCGTCTGTCGTCTGTAAAGTAACAATTTCATTGCAAAGATGTCACATTAATCTGATAAAAAAATATAACTTTGTTGCGATTTAGTTGTACTATCTTACGATTAAGAACATCATAACATTCATGCCAAAGCAAAAACAAGGATTTAAAGGACAGAGACTTATAACCATCAGTCCTGAAATAATAAAAAACGGACAGAACAATCCGCTGAACAAAACCCTTTATGTAACCAAAACCGGCTTTTTTCCGGCGGTCAAATATCATTACAATGCAAAACCCAGCGGAGTTGATTACTATATGCTAATCTACTGTACCTCAGGAGAAGGATGGTTAAAAACAGGTAATAAGACGACTCAAATCAAAGCCAACCAGTACATCATTTTACCACCTGGCTTAGCTTACAGCTTTGGCGCCGACCGGACCAATCCCTGGACCATTTACTGGGTACATTTCAAGGGTACATTAGCGGCAGAATTCTTCAAAACACCTGTTCATCCGGTTACAATTGCTGCAGGGTTTGACTCGCGGTTACAAGATCGCATCAGGTTGTTCGAAGACATGTATGCCAATCTTGAATTAAGTTATCACAGCGAACATTACAACTATGCCACCATCTGTCTGTATCATTTTCTGGGTTCATTCAAATATCTCGACCAATTCAGGAGAATTCGCAATCAGGACATCCTTACGGAAGGATTCAGCGGAAAAGTGATTTATTATATGAGGGAGAATGTAGAGAGCAACCTGACACTGAAAATGATGGCAACACATTTTAATTTATCTGTCTCCCATTTTTGTGCCCTTTTTCAACAAGAAACAAAAATATCGCCGGTAAAATATTTCATTACACTGAAAATAGAAAAAGCCTGTCAGTACATTGAACTCTCGCACATGAAAATTTCCGACATATTCCCAAAGCTGGGATTTAAAGACGGGGCTTATTTCAGCCGGATGTTTTCGAAAATCATGGGGATATCTCCTTCAAAGTTCAGGGAAAGAGAACAACACAGTTGATCATAATAATGTAAAAATAATTTTCAATTTCAATTTTTAACACAACAGAAGTGAAAACTTTTATAAAAAAACACCATTTTATTTTTTTTGATATAGAAAAATACCTACATTTGCACCGCTAATTAGTACTAACAAAAAAATTCCTAAAAATGGCTTACGTAATTTCAGAAGATTGTATTGCTTGTGGATCTTGCATTAGTGAATGTCCTGTTGATGCGATTTCAGAAGGTGACATTTATGTTATTGATCCTGATTTATGCACCGACTGTGGAACCTGCGCTGATGTTTGTCCTTCAGAGGCAATCAGTCCCGCATAATTGACGCATGTCAAAAGAAAAACAAAACCCCGATGTTGCAGAACACCGGGGTTTATGTTTTAAATTACAGTCATACATGCGTGACAAATAATGGTATATCGGTATGATAAATCATCTTATAAGCCAGTCCCGGATTGAAGATTCTGGCAAAGAGTTTTTTACGTCTGGAATTGAAAGCCAGAACATCCACCTTCATATTTTCAACAAATTCCGAAATTTTTTCGGGAGAGTCAGTTGATTCAACAACACCATAATTTGTTTTAATATTGGGATAATGATTATTGAAATAGGCTTTTATTCCGGCCAGCATAACTTCGTCCCAGGCTTGTTTTTTATCTGACGCGTGAATAAAGAAAAGTTCCAGCCCCGGATTATTGAATGTGGAAATCACCGTATCAACAGCAATCAGGTCTTTCTGATCAAAATTGGTAATGAAAGCTATCCTTTGAATTTTCTCTATGCCTTCCAACTCCATTCTCAACGGAATAGCAAAAACAGGAACTTCACAAGTCTCTATCACTTCTGCAGCAACGCTTCCCAGTAATTCATTGGTTATTTTCTTTCCCCTCGAGCCCATCACCACCAGCGCAGGAGGATTTTTTTTGCAGAAATCAAGTATCTGATCTTCCGGAACTCCTTCTTTTAATTCAAAACGATATTTTACATCGGGTAACTCTCTGTTTTGAATACGTTTCTTAATCAGATTTCCCATATTCTCCACATCAGCATTCGCTGAACTTATAATGCGCCTCAACAATTCCCCATCGCTGATACTATAGGTGCTCACATCATTGTTCATTGAAATGGTAAACGACGGACTGAAATACACATACATAAAAACAATTTCCGCATTGAGGTTTTTTGCCATCTGAAAACCAAAATCGATGGTACTGGGGACATGATCGGCAAAATCAACAGGAATTAATACCGTTTTAGTTGCTTTTACAGGTTTGTTTTCTTCCCAGGCGCATTCCATCTCCTCCACAATTTTGAGTGCTCTCGGCAAATCACTTTCTTTTATGCGAACCCTTACCCCGACAGCCATTTCAGGATGCTCAAGATTGAGGTTGTGAATCACGGTTTCAATGCCTTCTTCCTCTAAGACAGCCTGAATCATCTGGGCTCTCTGGTAGGTTCTGATTGCCAGTGTAACTAATTTATCTTCCATCATATAGCAGTATATTAAGGTGATTGGAATGATATAACCCCGCAAATATAACATTTAATACTTAAAATTGGTTTTGATGTCGTAAAAAAAAGCTATTTTTGTAAACTGATTGGTAAAAACGACACTACCTATCGTTAACAAGAAAGAAAACCAACATGCTTTTGTCTTTAATTATTGATAATATCACTTTCAACCCATTTTCTTTCAACGATCTCATTTCGTTGATCATAGCTTTCACGCTGCTGGTACTTTCCGGCTTAATTTCTGCTTCCGAAGTAGCTTTCTTTTCGTTTACTCCGACACATCTGGCAGAAATGGAACAGGGAACCGATAAATCGGAAAAAAAAATTCTCCAACTGCTTCAAAATCCTCAGAAATTGCTGGCTGCCATCCTTATTGGCAATAATTTTGTCAATGTGGCCATCATCCTTATCCTCACATACGTTACCAACAACCTGATTAATTTCGGAGGAGCGCCACTGCTGGGATTTATATTTCAAACGGTTATCATTACCTTCCTGTTGCTTCTGATGGGTGAGATCCTGCCTAAAGTATATGCTTCAAAAGAAGCCAGAAAAGTGGCAACTTTCACCTATCCGTTACTTAATGCTTTGCTGAGAATCTTCAAACCATTCGTCAAAATCCTGGTCAATTCTACATCGGCTTTGAACACGAGACTCGCGAAACATCATAAATCCAATATCTCCATCGATGAATTGTCACACGCACTGGAGCTGACTTCGGGAAACAACGATGAGGATACTGACATCCTGGAAGGCATAATAAAATTCGGCAATATACAGGTTATCGACATCATGACACCCCGTGTTGATATTGATGACATCGACATTAAAACTTCCTACAAAAAACTACTGGATAAAATCATTCATTCAGGATATTCACGCATACCGGTATATTCAGGCAGTCACGACAATATCAAGGGAATCCTTTACAGCAAGGACTTACTGCCCCATCTGGATAAACCCGACACTTTCAGGTGGCAAACATTAATCCGCCAGGCATATTACGTCCCCGAAACAAAAATGATTGATGATTTGCTGAGTGAATTTCAAAAAAACAAAGTACATTTAGCTATTGTAGTCGACGAATACGGAGGCACTTCAGGACTGGTTACGTTGGAGGATATCATCGAAGAAATTATCGGAGACATCAGTGATGAATATGACGAGGACGAACAACTTTTCACCAAACTCGACAATCACACCTTTATATTTGAGGCAAAAATCCTGCTGAACGATTTCTTTAAAATTGATGAGATTGATGAAGAAGATTTTACTAAAGTTACCGCTGAAGTGGAAACACTTGCAGGATTAATTCTTGAACTGAAGGGAGAGATCCCAAATAAAAACGAAAGAATCGGTTTTGATAAGTATGTTTTTGAAATTCTTTCGGTAGATAACCGCCGGATAAAAAAAGTAAAACTCTATATCAAAGACCATGTCGAGGATTAAAACTGATGCAGTTAAAATAATGTTTTTTGTGCTGGCATTGATTTGCACGGGTTGTGCCGAAAATTATTTCCCCAAACCCTATGGATATTTCAGAGTTGACCTGCCGGAACACAGGTATAAAAGACTGGAGACATCATTTCCCTGCACCTTTGAAATTGCAGCTATGGCTAAACCGGAAATTCCTCAGCAGGCCGGTATAAATATTGTGTATCCCGCTTTGAACGCAACCATCTATTGCAATTATCAGGCTGTGAGTACATCAAAGATACAGGAACTTGCCGAAGATGCGCGCAAAGCTGTTTACAAGCACCTCATTAAAGCCGATGACATTAAGGAGGTAGTATATGAAAACCGGGAGAAGAAGGTTTACGGTACTTTTTATGATTTGAAGGGTAATGTAGCTTCGGTGGCACAATTCGTTCTTACAGATAGTTCAGAACATTTTTTCAGAGGAGCTGTCTATTTCAATAATGTTCCGAATAAAGATTCCATTGCGCCTATGGCCGATTACATAAAAAAGGACGTGATACATCTCATGGAAAGTTTCAGCTGGAAATGATTACGCAACAATTCACATACGAAGATGCCCGCATCATGGTGCTTCTGGCGGAACAACCCATCGGTGAGCTTATTAACAGTTTAAGTAATTTCGAAGATTACAAAACGGAATTTCTGAAGATAACCAACGAAAAAAGGCAACGTGAATTTCTGGGTGTACGTATAGCGATGAACATACTAACCGGAAAAAATGTTATAATAAATTATGATGAAAACCAGAAGCCATTTCTGAGTGATGCATCATGGAAAATAAGCGTTTCGCACAGCTGCGGTTATATTGCTGTCATAACGCATCCTGAAGCTGAAGTGGGGATTGACATTGAAGGCCGTACTGCTAAAGTTTCGAAAGTATACAAACGCTTTTTAAATGAGGAAGAACAGGCATATTTTGTTCATGATGAGGATACGGGATTACTTGAAATTGCATGGTCGGCCAAAGAGGCGCTTTATAAGATTATTGGGAAAACAGCCCTTGACTTTGCCCGGCAGCTTCATCTTTATCCGTTTATTTCAGAAGAAAGCGGATCAATAAAAGCGGCACAAACAACTGATTTTAAATTATTTACACTACAATACATTCAGAACGATAAATTTACCATGGTTTATTGCATAGATAAAAACTGATTTTATGAGAAATTCAACTTACAGAAAAATTCTGATCAACCGCGAAACAGGAAAGAAAATGTTCGCTGTTTTAATTGATCCCGAGAAATGTCATGGACGCAATCTTGCTGCTATTATTGCAGCCCTCAAGGTATCTCCGCCTGATTTTGTGTTTATAGGGGGAAGTCATGCAGTAAAATCACTGGATAATATCATTGAGATTATCAAAGAAGAAGTAGGTTCCGACGTGGTACTCTTCCCCGGCGATGCTTCTCAGTTCTCCGAGAATGCTGATGCGATGCTTTACCTGTCTTTACTATCAGGAAGAAATCCTGAATACCTGATAGGGCAACATATTAAATCTGCTGCTGCAATTTTTGAATCGGGCATCGAAGTAATTCCAACGGCTTATCTGCTTGTTGATGGAGGTAAAGTAAGTTCGGTAGAATTTATCAGTAATACCAGGGCCATCCCCCGCGACAAAAAGGAAATCGCTCTCTCAACAGCTATTGCCGGAGAGTTACTGGGAATGCGTTTAACTTATCTTGAAGCAGGAAGTGGTGCTTCAGAAACGGTACCCACCGAAATGATTTCGTACATCAGAAGCACTATTTTATCCCCTTTGATTGTTGGTGGTGGCATTACTACAACTGAAACATTAGAAGCCATTTTTAATGCTGGTGCCGACATCGCCGTTGTTGGAAATGCATTTGAAGAAAATCCGGCAAAAATGGTTGAGTTTATCGAATGGGTAAACAGATACAATAACAAAAACGACGATGCAACTGAACAGGACACATCTGATGATGACCTGTAACAGACATTTATCGCAATTTGTTTTTCAGAAAATGAGGGCCTGCTGATTTAATAAAATAAATATAAGAAAACAAGATCATCAGCGCTCCCATCAGGAACGCCAGAGGTAATCCTCCTTCCGAATCGGCAAATTGTCCTCCCAGCACCAGACCCAGCCCAACACCCAGGTCCCAGCTTGTCATGAAGGTAGAGCTGGCAGTTGCCCGGCGGTTATTGGGCGCAAGATTCACAAAAAGTGTATTATAGGCAGGGAAAGTCATCCCGTAGCCAAAACCGAGTATCACCGGTATAACAAAAAACAACACAGTTGTGAGAAGCTGACTGACATCGGTCATATGCTGCAGGGAAGCAAGCATGAACATACCTGCAAAACTGACTACTAATCCTATTTCGATGGCTTTATTCAGTTTTCCCTTATCTACCATTTTCCCCGAAAAAAGACGCGAAGTGATCATTCCAAGAGCAAGCAGGGAAAAAAACAAGCCAATTCCCGACTTAATCCCAAGTTCTTTTCCGTAAATAGCCAGATAAGTGATGAACATGCCATAAGGAATACCGGTAAGCAACAAGGTAAGTCCGGCTTTAAATCCTTTGAACAGAAAGAAGCGATCGAAACTCACAGGCTGAATCTCTTTAGGTTCAAATGGTTTCTTCACCCTGATAAGCATGGCAAAAATAAATCCGAGTAAACCCGTCGCAATGGCAAGATAAAAAATGATATTATACTCATATTTTTCATGCATGAATAAACTTGTCATCGGTCCCACTACCATTGCCATATTATTTGCCACACCAAAGAAACCCAGTCCCTCGCCCCTTCGCGAGGCAGGTAAAATATCAACTACGAGGCTGTTTCCGGCAGTAGTGACATATCCAAAGGAGATACCATGCAATATTCTGAAAAGCAGAAAAAGATTGATGGAAGTTGCCAGCGGATAACTTATAAAGGTGAGTACAAAAGCCAGAAAAGCCAACAGATACTGAGGTTTACGCCGGAAAAGATCGAGCAAAAAGCCCGACAATGGTCGCACCAGCAGGGCTGCCAGGGTATACGATGCCAGAACGATACCCACCATTGACTTCGATGCCTGAAATTCATCAATCAGGTACAAAGGAAAAATGGGTATCAACAGATAAAAAGCAAAAAACAACAGGAAATTTCCTGCACAGGCTGTGAGGAAATTCGGTGTCCATAATTTCTCCATTATGTTAAACTATCAACTCGTTAATCTTCGAAACAATACCTTTATCTAATAAACCGTTGGATGCAATAATTGTTTTACCAAAAACATAATCCGTGTTCCCCCGAAAATCGGAAACTTTACCCCCCGCTTCCAGCACCAGCAATGCACCCGCTGCCACATCCCATGGTTTAAGGTCATACTCCCAGAAAGCATCAAACCTACCGCAGGCCACATACGCCAGATCGGTTGCCGCCGAACCCAGGCGCCGAACTCCCCGCGAATGCTCCAGTGCCCATTTCAGAAATTCCATGTAGGCATCCAGACGTTCAAAATTCGAATAAGGAAAACCGGTAGCCAGTAAGGCCTGGTGCATATCCGACTTGTCTGTGACTCTTATTTTCAAACCATTCAGATACGCCCCGCCCTCTTTCCAGGCATAGAAACATTCCTGCTGGCCGATTTCAAAGACGACACCAACGACCAGCTCATTCTTATGCATCAGTGCGATACTGACAGCATACACCGGAATGCCCTGCATGAAATTGGTGGTCCCGTCAAGCGGATCGACAATCCAGTTGAAGATATCTCCGCGTTTAGCACTTGTACCTTCTTCTGCAATAAATCCCGCTTCAGGCAACAAAACTGACAAGCCTTCAATGATCATTTTTTCCGCTTCGCGATCAACATAACTAACCAAATCATGCAAACCCTTATTTTCAATCATAGAACTATTAAATTCTTTTGCCTGAGCAGCAATAAAAGCACCCGCCGCACGGGCAATTCCGCAGGTTTCGATACACAATTGTTCGTATGTTGATGTCATTGTTTCCTCAGTTTATATATGAGGGTACAAAGTTAGGGCTTTTATAGGGAAATTTATTAGCCTGGAACAGAAAATATCAATAAAAACCATTTTTTAGAAAATATTTTTTTACTTTTACCCTTGTAAACCGGGAAATCCTTTCAAGTATTAAACCTCTCTATATTAAACTATTATGAAGAAATCACTATTTTATCTGATCCTGATTTTATGCTCAGCAACTACTGTTACAGGACAGTTCTGGACCAATTCACTCAAAATGATTGAGAAAGGAGAATTTATTGACGCAGAAAAGAAGATCAATAAAACCCTCCAGCAATCCCCCAATGATGTAGAAGAAAACTTTGCCATGTCGGTTTTGCTTTCAAAACGCAAATATTCAGGCTTTAATACCGCGAAAGCATATGAACATCTTATGAAAGCCATGAAAAGCTACGCTGACATTAAAGACGAGAAAATACTTAAACAACTGGGTAAAATTCCCCTCACCGATGTTGAATTCAGTAATATGACCGACACTATTTGCCGAATAGCCTCCGAAGATGTTATCAAACTGAATCAACTGAGCGATTATGATCGTTATCTCGAAGTATTCAAAACCTGTCCCGAACCAATTAAAAACAAGGTAACCGAACACAGAGATGCGCTCGCATTTAAAATTGCTTCGGACGAACATAAAGTTGAATCATACCAGCGTTTTATCACGAGTTATCCGAAGGCGGCACAATACAAAGAAGCAGTGATGTTGCGTGACACACTGGCCTACAGGGCAGCCCGAATCACAGATAAAATTGCAGCATACAATGAGTTCCTTCAGCAATATCCTGAAGCAGCACAGGTCAATCTGGTCATCAGTCGGATCCACGAACTTGCCTTCAACGATGCAGATAAAATACACACTGCTGATGCGTACAAAACTTTTTACGATAAATATCCCACAAGTCGTCAGGCAAGTAAGGCTTTCGAACTTTACGAACTGTGTCAGTTCAACGAAAACACCAGCCCCGGCGACTGGATTAAATACAAGAACTTCATAGTTAAATTCCCGGAGAATTCATATGTGAAGGCAGCAAACGACAGCATCTATGCCCTTGGGAAAGCTCGTGAAAGTGCCGAAATACTGGATTACTGTGTGAAAAATTTCACCGGCGAGAACCGTACAAAAGCACTTATGTTCTATCATGAAATCTTCACCATGGACGGAGAAAAATTATCACTGGATCTATTCCATAGTGAATATAACGACTCTTTGCTTATTGACATAAAAGCCAATGACTATCAAATACTCACAATGGGAAACGAACTGAAAATGGAAACCCCGTATCTTGTGGATAAGTTTAATAAGTACGACGTATTTATCCGTACGGCAGCTCCCAACGACAAAGCATACACAGCGCTTATAAGAATGATTCAGACCGATCTCGAAACAAAAAATTACAAGTCTGCCATTGAGAAGATTAATATATACACTGCTTATTTCAAAGGAAAAAACAAAAAACTGAATAATTTGCTAATGTTTTTGAAGGCGCAGGAATAATTACTTTTGTGAACTGGAAATACTAATTATTTAGATGTACAGTTCTCAAAGAATCACTACAAAGCAATAAGTATGCACAAAGCTATTGACAGAAACTATTGATTTACTGCAGTTTTACAAAAAATTTCCGCTGATTAACTAACATCATTTCCTCAGCCCTGCAATTCCTTCTTTCAACGAGGCGATTTTGCTCTCAGCATCAGCCTGTTTGCGACGTTCGGCCTCCACAACTTCGGGCTTGGCGTTGGCAACAAATCTTTCGTTGCTCAGTTTTTTCATCACCGAATTCAGGAATCCTTCGAAATAGATGATTTCAGCTTCCATTTTCGCTATTTCTTCTTCGGCATTTATGAGATTTCCCATCGGAACAGCATACTCCGTTGTACCCGCTAAGAAGGAGATGGAACCTGCCACTTTCTCCGACACCATTTCGATGGTGGTCAGGTTACAGAGTTTCCGTATCACGGCATCAAAAGCTCCATTATGTTCCCCATTGATCTGGAGATTGAGCATTTCTTTATTCGGGATGTTTTTCTGTAAACGAATACTTCTCACACCGGCGATTATTTCTTTTACTTTCTCAAATCCTGTGATAAGGTTTTCATCTGCAGGTGCAGGTTGTGGTTGCAGTTCCACCATAATGCTTTCACCCGGCTTTCTTTCTTCCAACGCCTGCCACAATTCTTCGGTGATAAAAGGCATAAAGGGATGCAACACCTTTAGTAAGGTATCGAAGTAACCCAGGGTTGCAACATAGGTCTGCTTATCGATAGGCTGTTGATAGGGCGGTTTCACCATTTCAAGATACCAGGAAGAGAAATCATCCCAGAACAGCTTGTACACAGCCATTAAGGCTTCCGACAAACGATATTTGGAGAACAGATCATCGATTTCGAGCAAAGTTTTCGACAGCTGTGACTCAAACCATTTGATAGCTACCACTGCCGACTCAGGTTGTGCTGTGTCAGCCACTTCCCATCCTTTTACCAGGCGGAAAGCATTCCATATCTTGTTATTGAAGTTCCTGCCCTGTTCGCACAAGGAATCATCATAAGGTAAGTCGTTACCTGCCGGCGAAGTGAATAACATCCCCAGACGCACGGCATCAGCGCCGAAATGCGCAATCAGATCCAGCGGGTCGGGTGAGTTTCCCAGCGATTTCGACATCTTTCTTCCCAGTTTGTCGCGAACAATCCCTGTCAGATACACATTCTTAAATGGCAACTGATTTTCATATTCATAACCTGCAATGATCATACGGGCCACCCAGAAAAATAAAATCTCAGGAGCAGTCACCAAATCATCGGTCGGATAATAGTATTTGATATCCTCATTATCAGGATGATTGATACCATCAAAAACTGAGATCGGCCACAGCCACGACGAGAACCAGGTATCCAGACAGTCTTCATCCTGACGGAGATCGGCTGCGCAAACCGGATAATTGACGATTTGCTTCGCTTTTTCGAGAGCTTCCTCCACCGACGAAGCCACCACAAAACCTCCCTGTGGCAGGAAATAAGCGGGAATACTGTGTCCCCACCACAACTGACGTGAGATACACCAGTCCTTTACATTCTCCATCCAGTGGCGATAGGTATTTTTAAATTTGGCCGGATATAGCTTAATATCATCGTTCATCACCGCTTTCAAAGCCGGTTGTGCCAGATTTTCCATTTTCAGGAACCATTGCATCGACAGTTTGGGTTCGATGATAACATCAGTTCTTTCCGAGAAACCTACCTTATTGGTATAAGGCTCCGTTTTCTCCAACAAGCCCGCTGTTTCAAGGTCTTTTACTATTTGCGTACGGACATCGAAACGATCCATGCCGGCATACATCGCACCATGTTCGTTCAGCGTACCGTCGTTATTGAAAATATCTATAGAGGGCAAATTGTATTTTTCTCCAAGCATATAGTCGTTCACGTCGTGAGCAGGAGTTACTTTCAGACAACCCGTTCCGAATTCCACATCCACATAATCATCTTCAATAACCGGAATAACACTGTTGATTAGCGGCACAATCACTTTCTTTCCTTTCAGGTGCGCATTTTTCGGGTCATTGGGATTGATACACATGGCTGTGTCGCCCATGATAGTTTCGGGGCGTGTGGTAGCCACAACCGCATAACTATCTTCTCCTTCCACTTTATAGCGCAGGTAAAATAATTTTCCACTCACTTCCTTATAAATCACTTCCTCGTCGGACAGGGCGGTCAATGCTTTCGGATCCCAGTTCACCATCCTCACACCCCTGTATATCAAACCTTTGTTATATAGGTCGATAAACACTTTGATAACACTTTCCGAACGTGGCTCGTCCATGGTAAAAGCAGTACGGTCCCAGTCGCACGAAGCACCCAGTTTTTTCAACTGTTCAAGGATGATGCCGCCATGTTTATGTGTCCAGTCCCAGGCATGTTGCAGGAACTCCTCACGGGTCAGGTCCGTTTTCCTGATTCCTTCGGCAGCAAGTTTGCCCACCACCTTAGCTTCTGTGGCAATTGAGGCGTGGTCGGTACCCGGCACCCAGCAGGCATTTTTCCCTTTCATGCGGGCACGACGTATCAATACATCCTGAATGGTATTGTTGAGCATATGTCCCATGTGCAGTACGCCTGTCACATTAGGCGGAGGGATTACAATCGTATAGGGTTCGCGACCATCCGGTTTCGATTTAAAAAAACCATTTTCTAACCAGTACTGATACCATTTCGATTCAATATCAGCGGGATTGTATTTGCTTGCTAACTCCATAATAGTTTATAATGAATATTTTTAAACCATATAAGTCATATAAGGAACATATAAGCTTTTTTGAATACTCTATAAAACTAATATCTTCTCTTATATGTTCCTTATATGACTTATATGGTTATATTTTTTTTAATTTATATTGTGTTATTTTACGGAGTGCAAAGATAAATAAAAATAGCGAAAAAAGGCCTTTCCTCACGGAAAGACCTTTCTACAACAAAATAATCACAATAACCACCTTATTTCACAAGCACTCTGTGCGTTGATCCGTTAATTCGTAACATATAAATACCGGGATTAACAGTATTTGAGAAGATGTTTGTTGCATTAACTGATTTGATTAGCTGGCCGGTAATGGAGAAAAGTTCAATGTGAGCATTGCCTGAGAACTCTGCGCGTATAGCATTGTTTACAGCATAAATCCGAACACCTTTGTTCAACAAATTGTCTGTTCCTGTATAAACAGTTGTTTTGGTGAATGATGCTTTATAACCTGCTGTTTCTGCATTATAAGCTGTTCCTTGTCCACCGGGAACCATACTCGTCCAGTCACCACCGGTATACATTTGTTTTTTTGACATTACCACTTCAAGAGTATAAGTGTGTGTTCCGGAAACGGTTGCTAAAGATAAAACATCGACATTAGCATTCAATTTATCATAAATTCTGTTATTTCCACTTGTATATGCCAGAAAATCAAGATTTATAGATTGCCAGCTTCCGGGAGCAGTATCACTTTTGTAAACCCGGTAATAAATGATAAAAGAAGTAGCATCATATCCCGGACTATCATCCGTCCATGCATTTCCTTTGCCTCCATTTAGCACTAAACTTGTAGGTGTACCAAAATCATACAAGTTGAATGCAGTATTTGAACCCCAGTCTCCATCAGTCCAACCTTCGTCGTTTAACTTATACAAATAAGCTGATCCTCCATCTTTAGTAACGGAAACAGCAGATGTAGCCCATCCTCCACCGGCATAAGCCATTGAGCCTAATAAGGCCACTAAACTCAATAATGTAACGATTCTTTTCATAAGCAATTTAAATTTTAGGAGTTAATAACTATTTCAAAAGTAAATTATATTAATACTGCTTAGTTCGAAAAAACATAAAAATCACATTAATTTCTCCGCAATCGTTTGAAAACAATAATAAAACAATTGGCAACAAAAAAAGTTTTATTACTTTTGTTTCCAAAGCATTACAATTTCAAAGCATCACATTTATGAAGAAAATAATCTCTACTCCCAATGGTCCTGCTGCAGTGGGTCCATACAGTCAGGCCATTGAGGCCAACGGTTTTGTCTTTGTCTCCGGACAATTGCCCATCAATCCGGCAGTTGGTAAGATTGAAGCTACCGACATAACTGCTCAAACCGATCAGGTATTAAAAAATGTCAGCGCTATCCTTGCTGCAGCCGGTTGCACCCTCGATGACGTTGTTAAAAACACCGTATTTTTATCCGATATCAGCAATTTTGCAGCAATGAACGAAGTATATAAACAATATTTCAAATCCGACTACCCCGCCCGTTCGGCTTTTGCTATCCGCGATCTGCCGCTCGGTGCGCTGGTTGAGATTGAGACGATAGCAGTTAAGAGTTGAGAGTTGAGAGTTGAGAGTTGAGAGTTAAATTCAAGATTATTTGATTAAATATGCAATTGATTGATTGATTGATTGATTGATTGTTAAGATCACTCTCAACTTTCAACTCTTAACTCTCAACTCTTCAGCCGTTAATTTATTTTAAGATTATATTCATTTAATTAGGTTGCAACGGATATAAAATAACGTTACTTTTACGGTGAATTATTTTTATTTATCAACCTAAAAACATCAAAAATTATGTCTGTAAACAAAGTTATTTTAGTGGGTAATGTAGGAAAAGACCCTGAAGTACGCTATCTGGACAAAAATGTAGCGGTAGCCAATTTTACCCTTGCCACCACCGAAAGAGGTTTCACCATGCAAAACGGCACACAGGTGCCCGACCGTACCGAATGGCACAATATTGTTGCCTGGAGAGGACTGGCTGAAATCGCGGAAAAGTATATCCGAAAAGGCTCTCAACTGTATATCGAAGGTAAAATTCAAACCCGTTCGTGGGAAAAGGATGGCATAAAAAGGTACACAACTGAAATCTATGCCGAAAGCATACAGCTTTTAGGAAAGAAATCAGAAACAGGTGAAACACATACTCCTGTAACAAACCCTGTTCATAACGCTCCTGCACCCGACGACACTCAGCTTCCGCCGGTAAGTGATGAGGAAAGCGGTTTGCCGTTCTGATTTTTTTACCATATAAGTCATATAAGAAACATATAAGTAGTCTTACAACGGATTACAATATTTAAAAAGGTCGAAGTTAAAACTTCGACCTTTTTTTAAAACTTCACATACTTATCCTGTTCAATGCAAAACTTATATGTTTCTTATATGACTTATATGGTAAAAAATATTTAACTTACTTTTTCTTTTAGCAAAGCAAACTCAATCACCTCCATGATGTCCTTCACAAAATGAAAACTCAATCCCTTGAGGTATACGGCTTTTATTTCTTCAATATCTTTTCGGTTATCCTCACAAAGAATGATATCGGTAATACCGGCACGTTTGGCAGCCAGGATTTTTTCCTTGATTCCACCTACCGGCAACACTTTTCCGCGTAAGGTAATTTCGCCTGTCATAGCCAGATTCTTACGTACTTTGCGTTTGGTAAATGCCGACGCGAGAGCAGTAACCATGGTGATACCTGCTGATGGACCGTCTTTGGGTATAGCACCTTCCGGCACGTGAACATGCACGTTCCATTCATCAAAGAGTAATGGATCAATACCCAGTTTATCGGCGTGCGACTTGATATATTCAAGCGCCAGCATAGCCGACTCTTTCATCACATCGCCAAGATTACCTGTGAGTGTAAGTTTAGGAGCTTTGCTCTTGCTAAGGCTCGACTCTATATACAAAATCTCTCCGCCTACCTGCGTCCATGCCAATCCTGTTACCACACCGGCATAATCATTTCCCTGATACTTGTCTTTACTGTAACGTGAGGCTCCAAGATAAGTTTTCAATTCATCCACAGTCACTTCCACATTATATTTTTCGCCTGTAGCTACCATTTTTGCAATTTTCCGCATCAGTGAAGCGATCTGACGATCAAGCGAACGAACACCCGATTCGCGGGTATAGGATTCAATAAGTCTCTCCAACACGTCTTTTTTCAGGGTGACATGTTCATGTTTCAAACCGTGGTTTTCGAGTTCCTTATCAATGAGGTGACGTTTAGCGATCTCCACCTTCTCTTCCTGGGTATAACCACTCACCTCAATCAACTCCATACGGTCGAGCAAAGGCCGTGGAATGTTATTCAGGTTATTGGCAGTAGCAATAAACATCACTTTCGACAAGTCAAAATCCACATCGAGATAATTGTCGTGGAAAGCTGTATTTTGTTCCGGATCGAGTACTTCGAGCAATGCTGATGAAGGATCACCTTTGTAATCAGCTGTCACCTTATCTATTTCATCAAGCACAAAAACCGGGTTAGCCGACTCGGCTTTCTGAATATTCTGCATGATACGTCCCGGCAATGCGCCGATATAGGTTCTCCGGTGACCCCGTATTTCAGCTTCGTCGTGCAGTCCACCCAACGAAACACGTACATACTTACGGTTCAACGCTTTGGCTATCGATTTGCCGAGAGAAGTCTTTCCAACTCCCGGAGGGCCATACAGACAAATGATAGGCGATTTCATATCGCCTTTTAGTTTCAATACCGCCAGATGTTCAATGATACGATCCTTCACCTTTTCCATGCCAAAATGATCAGCATTCAACACCTTCATCGCATGCTTCAGATTAAAATTGTCCTTTGTATATTCATTCCAGGGCAAATCGAGCATGGTTTCAATATAATTCAGCTGAGTAGAATAATCGGGAGAATGCTGGCTGGTACGTTCCAGTTTTTTTAGTTCTTTTTCAAAAATCTTTTGTACCGCCTCGCCCCATTTCTTTTTGTCGGCACGCTGTCTGAAGTCAGCAATATCCTGTTCGGGAGAACCGCCACCCAATTCATTTTGAATGGTTTTCATCTGCTGTTGCAGAAAATACTCGCGTTGTTGCTGATCAATACCTGCTTTCGCCTTATTTTGAATCGTCATTTTCATCTCGAGCAACTGCGATTCTTTGTTGAGCAACTCAAGTAACTGATAACCGCGTTCGAGGACATCATCGGTTTCGAGCAAATGAATTTTATCCTTCACCTGTAAACCAAAATTCACACAGATATAGTTGATCAGGAAAACGGGATTTTCGATATTACGAATGGCAAAAGTGGTTTCGGGCGGCAATATGCCCGAATTGGCTACCATGTCGGATGCCAGATCCTTGATAGATGACACAAGCGCCGGGAAAATACCGTCTTTATTATCGGGAAGTACATCTTCGAGCAGACTTACGCGTGCCTTCATGTAAGGCTTCATGGTTACCAGATCGCCCAGGGCAAAGCGGCGTTTTCCTTCGAGGATAACAGTAGTGGTTCCGTCCGGCATTTCAAGAATACGTACCACCTGGGCCACTGTACCCACATTATACAACTGATCTATGGTTGGGTCTTCAAGTTTACGGTCGATCTGTGTACAAACACCTATCAGCGACTCGTTTTCGTGAGCGTGCCGCACTAGTTTCAATGATTTGGGACGGGCAACCGATACCGGAAGTAAAACTCCCGGCAATATCACCATATTTCTTAAGGGAAGGATGGGAAGCGCCGTTCCCGGATCTAATTGTATATCAGAGGAACGCTCATCTAATGAAATAATCGGAAAAACCTCCGACGAACCCATCATATCCTCTGAAAAATTATTGTCAAATCGTCTGCTCATTATATATTCAATATTTTTTCTGCCATATTGACATTTAAATTAATACCTTATATTACTACCGGGAGAAATGAATAATTTTCAATGCCTTTATTTTCAGCATCTTAAAAATAATCAACTACAACAGCAGCCTCTATAGTCAATTGATGTGCCAAAGATAGTTATTAATGACAGCACTGCAATGACAGACAAATACACTTAAATCCTGCATTATTTGTTAAAACGTGAAATTTGAATTAAATTTGCGTAAAATTCAGGAATATTTTTCCGAACCACAAAAGATAAACTAAGAGTTAAGAACTAAGAACTAAAGTGTACTCATCACTTATCACTTATCACTTTTCGTTATTCGTTATTCGCTATTAGTTATTCGCTATTCGCTCCTTTTGTGATTATATAAAAACAGTTAATAAAACAAACACTAATAAAGTATATCATGAAAAAATATTTAATGACCATTCTCGCCATTGGTCTGCTGACCGCCTGTAACACCGGCAACAAATTTAAATTAGAAGGTACCATTGAAGGTGGTGACGGAGAGATGGTTTATCTGGAACATACAGGTTTAATGCAAAGCACTGTCATCGACTCCACACGCATCAACAGCGATGGGGAATTCCATTTTCGTGCCAACCGACCGGCATATCCTGATTTTTATAAATTGACCTTAGGCACGAAACAAATTCATTTTGCAGTTGATTCTACTGAAACTATCCGTATTGAGAGTTCTTTCGATAATTTCTCAAGTGATTACACCATCAGCGGATCAGAATCGAACACCGATATTCAACTTTTACGCAAATCTGTCATTGAAATTCAGAAAAAAGCCAACCAACTAATCCGGGGAATGAATGAAGCCGACCGGAACAAACTTATGGATGAAATTATTACCATGGTGGAAGCACACAAGAAAATGGCACGCCCGATTATCCTGAAAAATCCAAAATCGACAGCCGCCTATTTTGCAATTTTTCAAAAGATCAACAACACCTATATTTTTTCGCCCTACGTAAAGGAAGACCGTCCCTACTGCGCTGCGGTGGCTACTTCCTATAATACATTTATGCCGGCATACGACAGATCTAAAAATCTGTACAGCTTAGTAATGGACGCCATCAAGATAGAACGACAGGCACGTCGTCAGGAGAACTGGCAGGAGATTGTGAAAGAAATAGGCACAGGATTTATTGACATTGAACTGGCCGACAAACAAGGTACCCTGCGCAAGCTTTCCGACCTTAAAGGTAAAGTTGTTTTGGTTGATTTTTCGGCCTACGAATCACGTGAAAGTGTACAATACACCTTTGCACTCCGCGAGCTGTACAACAAATACTCAGCACGGGGATTTGAAATTTA
>JAYFPP010000155.1:0-8264 GCA_034927635.1 Paludibacter sp. | reverse complement strand
GGAACAGACTGCCGTTGAACTGGAAAAAACAACACCCATTCTGTATTGCTACCGATATGGTTTCGATAAAATAATGAACGAAATAAAGAACACCCGGGTAAAAAAAGGAACTGCGGCAGTGTGGTTACTTTATGATATGGGTTTTGTAGTTAAAACACCCTCAGGGGCTTTCGGAATCGACATTGAACATCGCCTGGCAGAGCAGCTTGAGCCCTTCCTCGACTTTTTATGTGTTACTCATAACCACGGCGACCACGCTCATTCCGGACTCATGGACGCCATGAACAGGAAGGGCAAGCCTGTATTGTCGAATTTTTACACAAAAGACACCAAATACTTTTCGAAAACTGCGGCAAGTTATAAAATCGGAAATTTCACCATCCAGACCGATATTTCCGACCATCTTGCTAACCCTAAATTACCCGATTTTGTTACGGTTTTCCGTATCCAATGCGGTAAAGATGCCGGGAACTTTTCTATATTGCATTGTGGAGACTCTGGTTTTAATCCCCTGCATTTCACTAAAGTTCAGGGACCTGTCAACATGGTAGTCCTCAGGTACGGGGCTCCCAGAGAAAATAACATTTTGGGCACGGGTAGCGGACAAGTACAAGCTGATTACGCAGTCTTATCTCATCTAATAGAACTAAGACACAAACCGTGGCCTCACGGACAAGCATCTATTGGAGAAGCACTTAAAAATCTTCCTTCGGTGAAATGTAAAAATACAATTCTTCCATTTTGGGGTGAGAAAATGACATGGAAAAATGGGAAAATGCATTAAATGTTAAGGTTCAATGGATTACACTGATATTAACAGGTTCAAACTCTCGAATCTTAAACAATATGTTGACATAAACTTTTTATTAATACCTCACATCCAACTCACTATATTTTTGGAGCAATTCAGGCAACTGAATACAATCAATAGCTATACTGCTGCAAATGGTCGGAATCTTTTTAAACATTTTGTCATCATTGCCGACCGAAGATTCTTCTGAGACTACAGTGATTGTATTTCCCAATTTGTTTTGAGTATAAGCATAGAGAATTATCTTTGCATCAGCATTTTCAAGGTATGCTGCTTTACGAGCCTCAAATTCCGAATCGTTTAGCTTCTTTTTTGTAGGCGCATTTACAAACTGGAAATCCAGCATATTGAAAAATGCTTTGGGAGGAAATAATTCTGTAGTTTTGGTTTGGTTTTTCTTATCTGCCAAGAAAGGGAGCTTTTCCAACACAATTCCTCCTGATACATATCCACACTCTTCAGCTACTTTATCAAGCACAATGATCTCGCCACATTCCACTTTTATCTGAAAAAGTTTTTTCAGTTTTCCCTCAATGTCGAATGGAAGGTAGTAACGAACCAACGACAGAAGTGAACTTGTGTCGATGACAACTTTCATTGAAGATATTTTGGAAGTTTATCGGGCAGGATATTTAGTGTTTTACAAAAATCATATTCATTTATTACTCCTTCGTAAAAGGCAGTTTGAAGCGTTGATATAAGCAAGGGCGATTTTATGGGTTGTGCTGCTCTTACATTACTATCAATGCCGGCCAGCTTATCTAATTCCCGTTGTTTTTTGAGTTCGATTTCTTTCAACCTGAATTGTTCTTCAAAATCTTTTTTGATATTCTGATAGTCTATATAAGATATTTTTCTGTTCAACAGCAACTGGGTGTACAAAGCCAGACGACTTAAATGTGTTTTCTTAGAGACTTCATCTATTATTTCCATGTGGTAGTCGTTCGAAGCATCAGCAGTGCCGAGTTGATTAATTGTTTCGGCATACCTTCCTACCAGAAAGTAGTACGCAAATTCATTGCACCAATTTTCTATTTTGTTTGGGCTATTTCCATACATATCGGAAAAGTCGAGGCTTTCCACCTCTTCTTCATTGAGCAGATAATGTCCCAGTTCGTGTGCCAGTGTGAAAATCTCCCTGCGGAGCGCATTTTGCTGTCGTTTCAGCACAATTACATTGGGTGCTAAAAAGAAACCATCGATATTCGCACGGTCTTTCTTGTTCCAGGTCTCCACAAATTCCGACACCAATATGTCGGCCGAACCGAGTTGGGTAATAAACGACTTCAGAAAATCACGTTTTTCTGTTTTAAATTCAGGATAAAGAATGGTTCTTATTTCATTAGCAACCTGTTTTGGCCTTTGTGCAACAGTAAACACCGGCACCTTGCGCAATAGTTGAATCTCTGAGAGTTTAGCAATGGCCGTAAAGTTATTCTTAAAATCCTCGAAATGGGTGACTATCATTTTCGAGCCCAGATTCAAATCGGAGTTAAAATGCTCTTTACGAAAGAAAATACTTGACTCTGTTGTCTTTTGCGGAATGCGGGGGTCTAAGTAGAAACTGATTCCTTTGTTGAATACCTTATCTATCTTCTTCAACAAACTGACTTTTATCTCCTCCTTTTCAATATCCTCTTGCACAATAGGAGTCTTTCTGCCTTCGTTAAGCAATGCCAGCAACTCATCCATCGACATTTTGTACATGTCCAACAGATAATAAAGTCGTGATATGTTGTATTCTATGGTCAAGAAGGTAGTGGTATTTGAGTGCAAAGATAAATAGAATAAGGAAACAAGATGTAATTTATTTTGTTAAAACATTTCAGCGACCTGACAGACTAATAATGTTAACATATCTTCCATTCAGAAAGCGACCTATAAAACAAATACTTGATAAATTTGTTTTATCAAAGGAACTACGTTTTTGCTTGGCTCTTTTAACTTAACAAAGGCAAAGTGGATATTCCGGTCAAAATGACCAGTCTTCTCCAGATGAAATTGACCATCTACACATTGTTCTCACCATGTAATAAGTTGCTAAAAAATTTCATTAGATATTCAGGCGTGGCGTAAATCTTGTGCTGATAGTCGTTGTAGTTAGCCCGAACAAGCGCATTGCGGAAATACCACGAGTATTTTGTAAACATATCGTTTTCGACTTCGAATCCGAAAATACGCATTTTTGTCAACACAGTGTCAACCTTACACCACAAATTCATTTAACTCATTTTTCAACAATCTCCAGTTAGGTATACGTGCATCCAGTATCGCTGTAAATTTCGAGTTATGCAGGCGTTCCACCAAATGTGCCATTTCGTGAACCACAATGTATTCAATACAATGTGTTGGCTTCTTAATCAGTTCAAGATTAAAAATAATTCGTTGCGTTTTATGATTGCAGCTTCCCCATAGGGTTTTCATTTGTTTTACCTCCCAGTGCCGGGCTTTTACCTGAAGTAATTCCTCCCATTTCTGAACCATGGGCTTTAATGTTTCTTTTAGCTCAGTCCTGTACCATTCGCGCATTATTTCTGCTCGTTTTTCAGTTGTTGTACCTTCCCTGATATATAAATTGATAAACTTAGCACCACCAATCTTTACTACGGGAGGAGCCTGATGATAAATCACATTCAAACGGTAACGTATCCCTTTATAATAGTGATTTTCGCCCGACACATATTCTCGTTCTGTTTGACGGTCCTGATTTCTGATCATCTCAATACGCTTATTTATCCATTCCAACTTGGATATAATGTACAGTCGTATCGAATCGGGCTGCATGTTTACAGGCGCAGAAATGTGAACCCGTGCATCGGGAGGATAAACTGTTAAGTGAATATTCTTGATTTGCTTCCACTCCACTTCCACAGGGATGTTGTTCACTGTGATAATTTCCATCAATACTCTTTTTGCGCGATGATAATATTCATAATCTCACTCAATTCCTCCTCTGTTTTATCAGGCAAAGCGTTTCTCACGGCTTTACGAACCTCCTTCATCTTTCCAGGAACATTGTTATCCCTCCAGCCGTGACGGGCATAGGCAACTACAGCCTCATGTACCGACATTGCGAGTTTTTCATTTTTTTCAAGATTATCATACAAAGCCTGCTTTCCTGCTGAATTGATTGTTGTAGGATAACTTTTCCTGGTTTTACCTCTGACTTCCCTGACCTTCTCTATCAGCTTCCGAATCATCTCAGCATAATCCATTTTGCCTGTTTTCTGGTCCAGAATCAATTGATTAAGCAATTCAGAGATTTTATCATAATAGGCAGGATTGTTGGGTCGCTCAGTGATAATCATTTTGCGCATGTTGGCCACCAAAGTTTCAGCTACCGATCGTTGATTATTCTTGATTTGATCAGGCAATTTTCCGATGGCATCTTCGCCCTCAATCTCCAGCAATTCAAGAAACGAAATATCTTCTAATTTAAAGATTTCTTCACTATCCTCTGCCCGAACGTAATTGTCGATTAACTGGCGCATGGCCGGATCGTAGAATTTCAAGTCGAGTGCATCTCCGCTTTTCAGTTTGATTTCATCTTTCAGATTGTTATAGAAATCCACCAATTTCTTTATCTCAGCAGCCTCGGATGAACTATAACCCGCTTTGGTCATATCGTTGGCAATGTCGATATAACGGCGCACCAGGGTCGAAACCAACTTATAAAGCTTTTCACGCTTTTCTGCATTGGCTTCTGTTTCGGCTGTCTGATCTTCTGGTGCAGTGCTTTCCTGATAAACGAAATAAGCAAAGAATCCTTCGCGGGTTTGTGGCTCAACCACTTCACAGAGCGTAACCACTGCCTGCAGGGCTTCTTCCAGACTCTTCTGGCCTTCGGTAAGTCGGTTGGTCAGCAGGTTGGTAACATCTTCCTTGTCGTATCCTTCGAAAGCTTCTGAAGTATAATCTTCGATGGCAGTGCGGATATTCCCGAACAAATCCTGATAATCCACGATATATCCGAAATCCTTGTCATCGGTATCCACCCGGTTTACCCTGCAAATGGCCTGAAAAAGATTATGATCGCGCATGGGCTTGTCTATGTACAAATAGGTCGCGGCCGGTGCATCAAAGCCGGTAAGCAGTTTATCCACTACAATCAGTAACTTCATCGAAGCCGGATGTTTGATAAACTCTGCTTTGGCCCATGCTTCAAACTGCTCAGGCGTCTTCTCGCCCATCATCCGTTTGGTAATCTCGTATTTTACTTTTTCTTCGGTATCACCGGCTCCGGTTGCTTCATCCTTGATATCAGAAGCATTGGCTTCGTAACTGGTCACCACTGCGCAATGTCCTTTCAAATCGGTATCCTGAAACAACTCCCAATAACGGCAGGCCTGATAAATGCTGTCCGACACCAGCATGGCATTACCATAGCCACATTGCAGGGGGCGTCTGGTGTCCATATCCTGACAAATATCGGCGACAATGCGCTGCATGCGTTCCTTGCTGCTAAAAAGCTTTTCCATTTTTGCCCAACGGTCTTTCAGCAATGCTTTGGCCACATTGGATAAACCGCTGGTACGACTCTCGAACCACTCATCAATTTTGGATTTGTTGCCCAGATATTGCGGCACATCCCGTGCTTCGTAGCGCAAATCAAGAATCACTTTATCCTGAACTGCCTCGTCGAATTTGTAGGTATGAATGTAAGTTCCGAAAGTTTCCAGCGAGTTTTTCTTGTCGGTTTTCAGTAATGGTGTACCGGTGAAACCAATCAGCATTACCTTTTCGCCCATGATGGATTTCATGGCTTCATGCAACATGCCGCCCTGGGTACGGTGACATTCATCCACAAATACGAAAATATTTCCCTTAGGTTTGAATCCATTGGGTAGTTTCGACTGCACCTCCAACAGGTATTGTTCGAGCGACTTTTGGGCTTTTTTATTGCCGACTTCCGGCAGGTCGCTGTCATTTTTATTCCCGAACTTATGAATCAGCGTACAAATAAGCCACGGATTCGCATTGTTCAACATTTGAATCAGCGCATCGCCAGATTCCGAGCGTTCAATAGCTTCGTCCACACCCTTAAATCCGGCTTCTATTTGTTTGTCCAATTCATCGCGATCGGTAATCACAACCACGCGGGCATCAGTTTCGTGTTCCCGAATCCATTTGGCCAACCATATCATGGTCAGACTCTTACCCGAACCCTGCGAATGCCAGATGATGCCGCTGTCTTTGGCTCTTACCCGTGGTTTAGCAGCCTGTATGGCAAAAAACTGATTAGGACGAGCTGCTTTTTTTACACCGGCATCGAAAATCAGAAAGTCGTGTATATATTCCAGTAAGCGCGTTTTGTCGAAAAACTGTAGTACGCTGCGATCCAATTCATTGACAACATCTGGATTTGGTTCCTTCCAACGCAACCAGAATTTTTCTTTGGTTTCAATTACCCCATAATGCAACCCTTCGGTGTCGTTGCCTGCAAAAAGCAATTGCACAGTGGTAAAAAATTTAGGAATAAACTCTTTGGATTGATTGTCTAAGTTCTGCCGAATACCATGATGCACCGAAACAGTGCTACGCTTCAGTTCAATCACAGCCAGCGCGATACCGTTAACATAAATCACCAAATCGGGGCGTTTGGTATTATTCCCCTTCACAGTAACTTCTTCGGCAATATAAAAATCATTGGCCAGTGGATTATGCCAGTCGATAAGGTGTGCATATTTTTTAGTGCCACTGCTGATAGATTTCCCGGGATTGTATCGCTCACTGCTTGTTACATTCACCCCGTACCGAAGCAGTCCATACACTTCTTTATTGGCGTGATACAAACCTGCCGCGATATTATCCGAAGCTCTTTTCAGTTGAGCAATAGCGCTATTAATTTCGGCAGGAGTATATTTGCGGGTGCTTTCCAAATACTTGCGTAAATAGTCTTCTTCCACATTGCTGTTTGTCCGGTCCGACCAGTCACCCACATAACTATATTTCAATTCCTTCTGAAAAAGTCTGATGATTCGTTTTTGGGTGATGATTTCTTTTGAGCCGATAGGTTCCATAGGCTGTATTATTCAGATTTAATATAATAACCACCATTCTTTGCAGCCCCTTTGAACAACACTTTCTCATCATCCGTCAGTTTTTTCAAATAACGCTGAATGGTGCGAAGGCTTTTATTTAATGTAGTAGCTAAAGCAGGTGCATTTAATCCCAGCATCGACTCAATTATACGTAGAAGTTGAATCTCAAGCAATTTTACACCGCCACCTTCAGAATCAGAACAGTCATTTACACCGCCATTATGCCAATTTACACCACCATTATCCAACAACCGTAGTAAATCCATTTGTGTCGCAATTTTCTGCGGTGGTGTTACGGGATACTTACTTCCACTGATAAACACCGGCACAGTCCGGTATTTTCCGGCCTGTTCGGAGTCAATTTGCTGATAGAAGAGCCGGTGCAATTCCAAAACATCTTTCTCCTCCAATGTTTTATGAGTTGCCAGTTGATGTAAGTAATCGTAAGCACGTGCATGACCAACCGCTTCATAAACATAACGCAATGGCTTGCCTTCAATGGTAAGCCCATCTTCAATCACTATTTTGGTCTCTGATTCTGTCAGGCTGTTCCCTTCCAGCGCATTGCTGCTATAGGTAAGACCAACACGGTAATAATCACGCAACGACTTCAGTGTTTCCGGTGGCAATGGCCTCATAGCTAGAAGCTTGCGGTTATTGAGGTCTGCTGTTTTGTATTTGGGTTCCATAAAACAAGATGAATATTTCTTATTTAATCTATGTAACCCAACGACCTTAAAGCAACCCTTACATTTTCTTCAAATTGACAAAATGACGGGAGTTCTCTCAGTCGTTGCAATGAAATGGTTTGTCCCATTTCAGCATACAAATCACTAATAGTTAGTTCATTTCTATGCCGTCTTGTTCTGTTGGACTGCGCAATTCTTATTGCCTCAGCAATGATTTGTTTTGGATCGGCATATGATTCAGGACTACGATGCAATCCTAAATCTGCATCTCTTAATCCTTTCGCTGCAATTTTAATTTTGAGCAACTCCTTATCGGCCATCATCCATGCTTCAGTCATTTTTATAGGAATAACTGGTACAATTGCCTTACAATAACTTTCATTACTCAAAGAAAACAGTGCTTGTGCTAAAGGGGTGAATTTGTATTCCATTACATTTTCAACACTGCGGGCATCAGCATCTGCATGAACACACAATACTGTTAGCCCACATTCGGCTGCTTGTTTAGATGCTCTGAGCATCGTTTCTGTAAATTCAGTTTTATGTACGTTAACAGATACAACATCTTCAATTACAACATCTGTTCGACATTCGAGGGCTATTTCTTCAAATACGTTTTGAATAATATGGGTTAAAAATCTTGTGTCGGTTGAACCTTCAGCGGTAAAACCAATAAAAAGTTGTATAGGCATAAATTAATCATTTAGTTCAGGTTCTTCTTTT
>JAYFPP010000167.1:0-41926 GCA_034927635.1 Paludibacter sp. | reverse complement strand
GTCCACTTTCAGATTATTTCCTGCCTGAACTATGAATTGGTTACTCCCTCTTCGCAAGATAAACATCTCCGGGAGCATTCAACAGGTTATTTATCGCGACAGTATTCTGGTAAACAGAGCGGTTATAACTATCAACAGCTTTCCTGAACTCCCCGGGGGTCATTCCACAATATTCACGAAAATTTTTACTAAAAGATTTTGTGTCGTTGTATCCGCAATCATTGGCTATATTCGTTATAAGTTCGTCAGAAGTTGAAAGCATTTCCATAGCGTTAGCAATACGAAATTCAAACAAAATGGTTTTAAAACATTTGTGACAGTTCCGCTCAAACAGCTTTTTCAATCCTTCGACTGACATTCCAGCCATATCGGCCACTGTTTTGTGTTTGATATTTTCCATACAATGATCCCTGATGTAAGTCAGTGCTTTTTGCAGTCGTTTATCTCTTTCTCCAAACGGCAGTTTACAAACATGCTGCGAATCCAACAAATGACGGTTGTACAATTCAGTTGCCTGGGCTGGTGATATCCTAAACATTGTTTCCTGTGTTGACAAGGGTATAGGGCTTTTTTCCATAACTTTAAACAAACAAATTAATAAATTGATGCGAAGTTATGCACTGCAAATTGAATTTACAAGTACGCTAAAAAGTTTTGATGTTTTGCGTGTATTTATTTACGTTTTGAAGAGATTAGTTAGCCCTGGTAAAGCAACTATCTGCTATTGTATGTTCAGGAGGGGAAAAATGGACTGTCATTCTGTAAATTCTTTAATTCAGTCAATTCTGATTCCGATGTTTATTTCACCAAAGCAAATTGAAAAAAAGAATTTACTATTTTTGTAAAAAAGTTAAATCTCATCATTTATGAAATCCTATATGTTTCTTGTCGTCTTTATCATCATTCTGCTCATTTTTTCCTTAGCAAATTATTATCTATACATAAGAGGTTTACAAGCATTCTCCATCACCCAACCTTTAAAAAAATGGTACATAGCAGCATTTCTACTGCTTGGTTCCTCTTTTTTTATAGGGATGATACTCGAGAGGGTTGCTTCATCGGCTTTCAGCGAGTTAGTTGTGCGTATTGGAACCATGTGGCTGCCTTTCATGCTATACCTGCTGATGGCAGTGATGCTGATCGACTTCGTCAGAATTTTGAATCATTTCTTTCACTTTCTGCCGATCATTACTCCAGGGCTGAAACAAACCGTCGGAATCGTTACCCTTTCGTTGGTCACTCTAGTGGTAATAATTGGTTATATTAATGCCATGGTGATAAACGTAAAGACTATCCCGCTTACTATTAATAAAAAAGTAGAAGGAAAAACCGAAATGAAAGTGTTGATGGTTTCCGACATTCATCTCGGAGCATTGATCAGGGAACGGCACGAACAACGCTTACTCCACATCATCAACGAGCAAAAACCCGATTTGGTGCTGTTATGCGGTGATTTGGTTGATAGCGAGATAGCGCCTGTGATCAGAAAGAAACTCGGGAAACATATTCAGGAAATTAAAACACCTTATGGCGTGTATGCTGTCACCGGTAATCATGAATATATCGGGGGGATTGAGCAATCGCTGGCCTACCTGAAAAGTATCCATGTAAAGGTGCTGATCGACTCAATTGTTACACTGCCCAATGGCGTGCAGGTGGTGGGGCGCAACGACAGGGCGGCAGGACATGGAGTGAAGGGACAAAAACCGCTGGCCGAATTGCTTTCAGGAATTAATCACGAAAATCCAGTGATTGTAATGAATCATCAGCCTTACAATCTGAGTGAAGCATCGGATGCAGGCGTCGATCTGCACCTCTCGGGACATACGCATCACGGACAATTATGGCCGTTCAACTACATCACCAAAGCGATGTTTGAACTGAGTTGGGGATATTTGAAAAAGGGTGCAACACATTTTTATGTTTCGTCGGGATACGGCACCTGGGGACCGGCCATCCGGCTGGGCAACAGGCCCGAAGTGGTGGTTTTCAATCTTAGCTTTAAAGAATAAAGCAGAAGTTACTCTTATTACAACCTGTTCATTTCCCGTAAAACACCGGAAAAATAAACGGGCGGTTCACCCACTTCCCTTTGAAAGGATCGAATTCGCGTTCCATGCCCGTCATCACTCCCCAACTGTCGGTTACTTTAAATTCCACGGCACCGCCATAACTTGTCTGTGGGTACATGGAGAGGAACATCGGAGGCAGGCTGCGTCCGGCGCTGAGGGGAGCATAAGTTCCTGTCAGATGAATGAAAAAGCGGTCGGACAAGGCAAAACGAATCCGGTTGCTGAAACTGATATCATTGTAAAACTGGTTATACACATTGAATTTTGAAAAAGATGCCCCGCCGGAATAGGTCATGAAATCATTGATACGGTAGTTGTACGTGGCGCCGGCAGTAGAAATCCCCCCGAGACCAATGTAATGGTCGTTGGTACGTGCTGTGGAAATCCATGTCCGGGTATTCAGCGGAATAGTAGTATAAATATCGGATGTATAATCAAATTTCGGTGTGAGTTGCGGTGGTTTAAAACTGACCTTCAAAGGGTCGAAGGGTTGTGCAAATAACTCGTAGGAGTATTTCAAAAACGCCGGTGATGGTAAAGTCAGCAACGAATCGGTAAAAGACAAGCCAAAAGGCATCTCGTTTCCGGTCATCCCCTTCTGATCGTCAGGATCAATCAAACCAGGTGCTGTTTCAGCAGGTTGCTGAGCATTCAACCCGATAGTGAGCAGACAGAACAATATTACGAACTTTATATTCATATTTCTGTAACTGATTACAAAGGCAAAGTTAGATAAAATTAATCGTCAAATAATATACCATTGCTACGCCATACCCTGAGTCATCTACCCGGAGCCATCCATGGGATCAAGAACTGCATATCCATCTGATAAGTAAACCCTGGTTGTTTGTTTTTCAGTCAACAAATGTTTCTTTTATTACTGATTTAACTTCCCGAATCTCGCTTTTATTCAATGTGCCGAGTGTTTTTATAACTCTGGCTTTATCTATTGTTCTGATTTGATCAATGGCAATCCAACCTGTTTTTCCATTATGCTTTACTTCTACTCTGGTTGGATATTTTCGGGAAGTTGTTGTCATGGGACTAACAACTAATGTTTGAAGATTGTGATTTATTTCATCTGGTGATACGATTACACAGGGACGAGTTTTTTTAATTTCACTTCCGATTGTCGGATCCAGATTAACCAACACGATGTCATACTGATTCATTGCCAGTCCTCCATATTTTCATCTTCAAAAACCTCACCCATCAACAACTTATCATCTCCATTTTCATGCATTTTCTTAAACTTCAAATCCCATCCTTTTCGTGGCTCTGCCACAGGTTTGATTATGATTTGATTTTTTTCTAGTATTAATTCAACTTTATCCTTGATTTGATATTTTTCCAATAACGTTTTACTTAATCTGAAACCCCTTGAATTGCCAATCTTTACTATTGATACTTCCATAATCTTTCTTTTATTAATGTAAGCACAAAGTTATCACATTTTTTATAACAAACAAACATATTATGATTTTTTCTTAAAAGAATCATTTTCTTTTCTAATCGAGGTTTTCTTATTGATCTACTCTTCTCTTACAACTTGGCGATAACACCTAGCAATACGAACCCATTTCCAAATTATTAATTTTAAAAATTTACGTTTATGATTAAGTATGCATTAAGAAAGAATCAACTGGCTTAAAATGGAGAACCGGGTTTTGTAGCGAATGTATGTTGGATGACCAGCTAAACAATTGACGATTTGGTGACAAAGATGGTAGAAGAAGGAAGTTATTCAGCTATATTTGCTTAATTGCCATTTTAACCGTCATATTCTCTTTAATATTCCTGGAGTTTGCCAGTAGATTACAAACAGAAATAATACCATTTTCAAGGATATCCTGCCCGTTAAAAATTTCGGCACTCATGCAGTCAACTGTGCATGCAAGTATTCCTGCATCATTGAGAGCTTCAAGACTTTTTATGCCGGCATTATTTTTACCGATTCCTGCATCATTGAAAAATACAGCTTTAAGCTGATATTTTGCGGCATAATGCCCTGCACTTACGCCTCCATGTGAGCCGCACACAACTATATCTCCGGCATTGTGCTCATTTAAGAAAGTGATGCTATCGGTCACGGTGATATTCACTCCATCAATTTGAGTTTGAATTTGTTTATTCAGGTCAACTTTACCGGTGCATTCATCTTGCTCCTTTACTACAGATTCCGGACTCTTATCTATTGGAATCAAAGAAAGCAGATCTATTTGATTGATTATTTTGGCAACAGCTTCTTTCACAGCATCACCGGTTTGGATGCCAAGTGCTACTGCAGGTGCATTGGTGTGGCTAATGATGCCATTCTCCCAGGTATCGCGGGCAACGCCAATTTCAGCACTGTTGCAGTCAACAGCACAGGCCAGAATATTCTCATTTTGGTAGTGTGTGAGACCACTGATACCTGCCTGATTTTTTCCTATCCCGGCATTGTTGAGGAAAACAGCTTTAACATGGCAGTTTTTTAACTTTCGGGCAAAAGTCCCATTGTCGCCGCAATGAGATGCGCAAACAAGTATCGGACTGGAATTATCAGCTTGCAGATCTCCCAAACTATCCAATAGTATGACACCTTCAGGTAAATTCATGTATTTTGAATTAAAAACTACTACACTGCAAGTTGAGATTTTGCAATGGATATTCCTTTTTCGTAAGCTTTCAGATTGCCTTCAACAAACTTTTCAGGAACACTTTCACGTACTATCTGCATCATCTCCTCATGCGAATAGCCTCTGAATTCGGCATAGATGGCAAGCATAACGATGTTCATCATTTTGCTGATGTCAAAATCGGGACTTTTGTTCTCTTCGGGATCAATGATAAATGCCTTCTTTCCCGATTTCTTTATCAGTTCCGTTTTCGATTCAGGCATATCTTTTTCCAGCCGGGTGTTTACGCTGGAAGTGGATAACTCAAAAGTACTGGAGAAAACGATGCCGTCATCTTTCAGACAATGCAGGTACCGGAGTGTTTCGGTTTGTTCGAACGACAAAAGGTAATCCACATCACCGGCTTTGATAAAAGGCGACAATACCGGTTTATCTGAATACCGGAAATGACTTTCGACACCTCCGCCACGTTGTCCTAACCCAATTACATCCGATATTTTTAACTCATAACCAAGTTTCATGTAATACTTGCTTAAGAGGTTGCTGAAAAGGAGAATTCCTTGTCCTCCCACACCAGCTATGATAATATTTTTTCCTGTATCCTGCATTGCTTATGAATTTATGGCTTCGAACTTACATGCTGTTGAACATAATCCACAGCCTACACACAGATCTTCGTTAATAACGATCTCAACTTCTCCGTCGACTGTTTTTTTACTTTCAATTGCCAAACAACCTATATTGATACATTTCCGGCATTGCGTACATAGCTCCTGATCAATATGATAAGCGGCATTTTTTGGCAGCTTAAATCTTGTAACACAGGGTTTTTGAACAATGACAACTGAATTTGTATTGGAGTTTACTGCGTTCAGAATCGCTTTTTCGAGGTTTTCAAACTCGTACGCATCTACCGTTACAATATCTTTTACCCCAATAGCTTCGCAAACTTTGGCAATTTCCAGCTTATTTTCGGGTTTGTAATTAAACCCGAAATCGCTGGATGCTATGTGCTGTCCACCGGTCATTGCCAGACAGCTATTGTCCACAATAATCGTTGTCGACTGACTATCGTTGAAAATCAGGTTCATCAGTCCATTAATTCCGGTAGCCCAAAAGCCACCATCACCAATCATGGCCACAAAATTTTCCTTGTGATCGGTTGCCACGTTATAACCATGTGCCAGCGCGATGCCCGACCCCATGCATTTCTGCAGCGAGTAAGATTCCATGTGCGGGAAGCAACCGATTAAACCACAGGTAACATCGGCAGCAGCTTTGATTTTATGATTCCGTAATATTTGCGAAATGAAAAGGTGAGAACATCCGGCACAACTCACGGGTAATCTGAAAGGAATGCCTTCAATCATCTTTCTTTTCGGGGCATCGGGTATGAGTTTTTCCTCAATAATATCCGGAGTAAAACGCGTCATTTCGGGGAACTTGGGGAACAATGCTTTACCAATTACCGGAACGCCCAAATCCTTGATATTCTTTTCCATGATATCATGACCGTCTTCAATCACATAAAGTTCCTCTACATGTTCGGCCAGTTTTCGAATTAACTTTTCAGGAAGTGGCATCACCATGCCCACTTTTAATATCGAAGCATCGGGTAAAACTTCTTTGGTGTAATAATAAGGTGTGCCGGCTGTAACTACCCCGATCTTTTTGCCATTCAACTCCAGCCTGTTAATATCGAAGTCGTTGCAATCCTCAGCAAGACGCTTCATGTGTGCCGGGAAATCATTAAAACATTTGGTGAGTTTCGGATGTTCCGATCCTTTCGCATTCATCATCATGGTTGTCATGATAACCTTGCTGAAACTGACCGGATATTTTTGTCTGCATTTGACCTGGTAAGTGTAGTTTTCATCTATAACAACCCCACTGGTAGTTTTGCATATAACCGAAGTTATTTTAAGAATAACCGGAGTTGTGTATTCTTCACTAATCTCGAAGGCTCTAATCATCAGGTCCCTGGCCTCCTGACTATCGCTTGGCTCCAGTACCGGAATGTTAAACATATTTCCATAATGACGAACATCATTATAATCATCACCTGCAATACGGCCTACATCATCGCCCACCACCAATACCAGTCCACCATTAATTTGACTGCCGGCAGCGCCACCCAATGCATCAGCAGCCACGTGCAAACCCACGGTTTTCATTACAGCAAAACTACGATAACCTGCAAAAGAAGCACCGATGGCTACTTCTAAACCCACTTTTTCATTCGTCGACCATTCGCAATAGATATCAGCGTATCTATGTTTGGTATAATCCATTACTTCAGTGGAAGGGGTCCCCGGAAAACCGGAGGCAACTTTCACGCCTGCTTCAAAAGCACCTCTGGCAACTGCTTCGTTGCCATTCATCATTTTCATTGTGCCAATCTCTTTTTGTGTCTTCATATTTATTAAAGAAACTTCGATCGTTGTCGTGTGTTTTTATGATTTTCTAATAATTCGACACAAAATTAATTGTTTTTTGTTACACTCCAAAATCAAACAGCAATTTAATCAGATAAATTGTAACATTTTGTAATAAACTCACGAAGATAATTTCCGCAAAGTTCAGGATATTTTTCTACAAATCCTTATCTACATTCCTCAACAAAGCAGGCGTAACCGGTATACCGGTCATACGATCAATGATATCCTCCTTTACTCTGTCTCCGGGTTTCGTATCTTTCGTGGCCTTTTGCCAGTCGAGCAACTGTTTCATTAAGGTCATCGCCGTTTCGAGGTATTCGGCCCTGCCAGCAAGGTTATTGAGTTCGTAAGGATCACTTTCAAGGTCGTAAAGTTCGATTGTTGGGCGGGGGAAAAGGAAAAGCTGACTTTGTTCGGGTTTCAGTTTACCTTCACGTTTAGCGGCAAGCAATTCGTACCAGGCCGGTGACAAACGCATATCGCCGGTATTGGCTGCTGTTGTGTTGGGGATACCGTTATAAATGAGTTTAAACTTTTCCGTCCTGATACTGCGGCCATACTCTTCGGTGTCGTGCCAGTTGCGTTCGGTAAAAATGGCAGCACGACCGCGTGAGGCAGGATCAGTGATGAGGGGTAGAAAACTTTTTCCATACATATATTCAGGTGCCGGAATACCGGCCATATCAAGAATGGTGGGCGCCATATCGACCCCGCTCACAAAGCCGTTGGTGTGTTTAACCCCTTCTTTTGTTTGGCCGGGCCAGCTCACTATCAGCGGAATTCTTGTACCGGAATCATATAAAAACCCTTTTGCCCGCTGAAAAGGCATGCCGTTGTCGCTCAGAAAAATCACCACTGTATTGTCGATCACCCCTCTCCTTTCCAGTTCGGCCAGCATGAAACCCACGTGCTGATCGAGGCGGTGAATTTCATCGTAATAATCCACCAGATCTTCTCTGGAACCTGGTCCATCGACAAAAGTCGGAGGAAGAAATACCTGATCGGGTTGGTGTACATTCTTTGTTTGCGGTTCCTTGTATGGACGGTGCGGATCGATAAAACCCACCCACATGAAAAAAGGCTTATTGTCTGCCTGATCCAAAAACTTCTGATATTGCAGGAAGAATTTGTTGGTTGAAGTCATGTAACTCTCGTAATACAAATCCTTTTTATTGACAAACGAGAAATCGAACTGCTTCGTACCATAATCTCCCCAATGGGTTTTTAATAAACAACCGGTGTAATACCCGGCTTCTTTCAGGTACGAAGGAATCATCCTCGTTTTATCGTCAATCGGAGTATGCAAATCCTCAACGCCCAGCGTATGAGCGTATTGACCGGTCATCATGGAAATGCGTGACGGACTGCTTTGCGGCGAACTCACAAAAGCATTGTTGAATTGCACCCCTTTCGCAGCCAGTTTGTCGATATTAGGTGTTTTTACGTATTTATTGCCGTAGCTGCCAAAGTCGGGACTGGCATCATCAGCAATGAATACAATGATGTTGGGTTTCTTTTTTTTCGGTATTTTGGCTATTAATTCCTGAATGGAAATGAAGAGGATGAGGATGAGAATAAGCGTGTTTCTAATCATGTGATGTGGTTTTAAAAGAAGGCGAAAGGTAGTAAAAATATTCAGATTTGTCTATAAAAATTTTATTGCCTAAATTTGTCCATCCTACGAAATAAATCATCTATTATCATCTCCATTTCATGAAAATACAACATGCTCTCACGGCCCTGATTGTAGCCGAAGTATTTACCCCGGCCCATGCAGCGCAGAACAATAAAAGACAATCACCTGAATATAAAAGACCCAACATCCTGTTTTGTATTGCTGATGATGCTTCGTACGCCCATTTCAGTGCCAACAGCAGCAAATGGGTAAACACACCGGCATTTGACAAAATAGCCAAAAACGGCCTGTTATTTACGAATTGCTATACCTCCAATGCCAAATCCGCTCCTTCCAGAGCAAGCATTCTTACCGGACTCTATTCCTGGCAGGCACGTGAAGCCGGCAATCATAACCCCAATTTTCCTGCCGATTTAAAAGTCTTTACCGAAGTGCTTGCCGAACAGGGTTATGAAGTTGCCTTTACCGGCAAAGGCTGGGCACCGGGAAATCCCGGTAAACTTGCCGACGGAACCAAACGGTTATTAACCGGGAAACCTTATCAGAAAAGGAAACTGACACCTCCAACCAAAGGCATCAATGTAAACGATTATGCCGGAAATTTCTCCGATTTTCTGGAGGAGAATAAGGGTGAGCAACCGTGGATGTTCTGGTTTGGGGCAACCGAACCTCACCGTGGCTACGAAAACGGAACCGGTGAAAGTCTGGCCGGAAAAACAAAAGCGATGATTAATGACTTCCCCGTCTTTTGGCCGGATGATCCCGCTATTCGTACCGACATGCTCGATTATGCTTTTGAAATTGAATATTTCGATAAGCAACTGGAACGGGTGATGGCAGAGCTGGAGAAAAGAAATATGCTCGACAACACCGTCATCGTCATCACCTCCGATAACGGTATGCCCTTTCCCCGTTGCAAAGCCAACAATTACGAATACTCCAGCCATATGCCGCTGGCAATCATGTGGAAAAAGGGAATTAAAAATCCCGGAAGAACAATCACCGATTACATCAATTTTGTGGATTTCGCCCCTACTTTTCTGGAACTTGCTCAGATAAATCCGGATAAGACAGGGATGGAGAAGTTTCCCGGTCGTTCGCTCCAACCGATTTTTAAAAGTTCAAAAGCAGGCCGCATTGATGCTGAAAGAAATTATACCTTGCTGGGCAGAGAGCGACATGATTATGGTCGTCCGGGAAACCAGGGATATCCTGTCAGAGGGATAATAAAAGACAATCTACTGTATCTCAACAACCTGAAACCGGAGTTATCGGCTGCAGGAAGTCCCGAAACCGGCTATTTAGATGTGGATGGCTCCCCCACCAAAAGTTTTATTATCGACATGAAACGTGAAGGCAAAGAGCTAAAATACTGGGAATTGTCGTTTGGCAAAAGGAATGCAGAGGAACTGTATGATTTGAGCAAGGACAGGTTTTGCATCAACAATCTGGCAGAAAATCCGGCCTATGCAAAAGTAAAAGAAGCACTCAGGAAGCAAATGATGGAAAAATTAATTTCGCAGAACGACCCCCGTATGACGGGTAACGGAGATGTCTTCGACCAATACCCTTACGACGAAGAAGTAACTCAGGCCTGGAATTTCTGGGAAAAAGTGGTGAGTGGCGAAATCAGCAAACCATGGAAAATGACCAACTGGGTGCGGCCAACGGATTACGATGCCTATGTAAAAGAACAAAAAAACAAAGCAGAATAAAGAAATAACCGGACATTTTATATGTTCGGTTATTTCTTTTTAAAACCACAATTATTTAAAACTGCTCTTTTCCGAAAGTACTATCTGCCTTTTTTGCGCTCTTGCCTTTGTTATTGAAGGCATAACTAACACCGATTTCAACAATGCCACCTTTTCTGAAGTAGTCGGTTACCTGATAGAAAATTTCATCACCTGCTGCATTAAAAGCCCTGGTATCAAGCCCTTCAACATTCGACCCGAGCAAATCGAGTACACGTAACGAAAAATCCCAGCCTTTCAGCTTCTTCGGTGTGTAATTTAATGCCGCGTTGGTAAGGTAAAGCAGGTCATTCTGACCCTGGGCAGTGATGGTGGCCGACTTCAGATTAAAATCGAGGTTAAACCTTAATTCATCGGTAAAAATAAGATTCATATTGGATTTCAGACTCCAGTTCAGACTGCTGTTATCGACCATATAACCAAAGATATCACCCTGAACCGTATAATTGTAGAGCGAACCACCGATAAAGAATTTGGCAAATTTACCTGCGTCAATATTCGTATTTAACTCGGCACCCAGAGATCGGGAATTACCGGCATTGGTATAGCTGCGAATCAACACATCCTCGCCAATCACATCAAAAACAGCCTGATTTTCGTTGGTCACGGTATTTACCCTGAACACGGCATTATCCACTCCCCTGTAAAAACCGGTCAATGATACGTTTTGCTTACCTATTGTGCGACCGTAGGAAAGTTCGAAATTCATCATATATTCGGGTTGAAGCTCAGGGTCACCCACTTCATATACCTCCAGATGGCGTCGGTAAAGGAAAGGTGTCATATTCTTCAACGGCGGACGACTCACTCTCCGGCTGGTGGCAAAAGTAAATTTGTCCTTGTCGGTTGGATCCCAGCTCAGGTGCAGCGTATGAAACAAATCAAGTTTTTGAGTCTGATAGTTCGATTTTTTTTCTCCATCAAAAAGCGAGAAATAATCCGCTGAAAGAATATCTACATTCTGATCGGAATATTCCATGCGTAATCCGGCAATATATTTTAATTTATTGATACTGCCGGAATAACTGGCATAAGCAGCATAGATGCCCCTTGTAAGTTCAATTTCATTTTCGAGTGCGGTATATGGCATCAGATTACCGGTTGCCAGGTTCAATGTATCATAGTTGAAACTACCATTGATGCTCATATACTGAGGTTGAAAGCCCACCGATAATTTTGACCCGTCGGCAAACTGATTCGAATAATCCACCGACAAGCGGATACCATCCAGCGGGGTATCGTCGGACTGCTGGAATTCAAGTTCTTTGGCACCGACTGTAGCAGTTGACTTGTTGTAACTGTAGTTTTCGTTGACCAATCGACGTTCCAGAGCGGAATGTTCATACAAAGCAGATATTTTTAAATCCGAAGTTTTGCTGAAATTATGTATCAGATCAATGTTGGCACTCTGGAACTGACCCAAACGATCATCGGTATTCGGGTTGTATATCCAGCGATCATCACGGTCGACGCCGGCAACAGTTTGTTTGTTCTTATCAGCAAAAAAATTATTATACAGATAAAAGGCAGAGCGGCCCTCTCTACGGGTTCCGTAGAAATAAGACCCGGATAATACCGATTTATCCGACAACACAAATTCAGCACCCAGATTGGCTGTTGCACTCTGGTACCATTCCGGACGTTCGCCACTGGCTACCATATGACGGTAAACATTATCATCAACTAAAATACGGGCATCGCCGGTGCGGCTGCCGTTCACATTTCTCCGGTTAAAATTGATTCCGCCATACAGCGACAAACGATCTTTGAAATACATCACATTCACGCCACCACCATAGCGGTTATCATTTTGTTTGAAACCACTGAACACATCTGTCAGATGATTCCACGGCCCGCCCCCGATTAGTCCATTGGTCGTAACGGTCAGGCCCTGCATGCCGGTTTTCTTAGTGACAATATTGATGATGCCCCCTTTTCCCTGAGCATCGAAATTGGAAGTCGGAATTGAGATGACTTCCACATTATCGATTTGATTGGTAGATATCTGTCCAAGTAAAACAGTGGGATCAATTTGCGTAGGTTTACCATTCAGATACACCATAAAATCGGAAGTTCCCCGTACAGAAACAGTTCCATCAGGGTCAACCGATACCGAAGGCAACTTGCTCAGCAAATCCGTTGCAGAGCCCCCTTCAGCCGTTTGAAAATCGGCAGCACGATACGTTAGGCGATCAATCTTCTGCGAAGACGTTTTCACATTGGCTTTTACCAACACTTCCTCGAGCCCCACCGCAAGTGGAGCCAGCGAAACGATATTCAGGGAGATATTTTTTCCCTCACTGGCATTTGCAGTAACTATTTTTTCGGTATAACCGACATAACTGATTTTTAAATGTTTATTTTCCGGCAACACTTCCAGCCTGAAAGTACCGTTGGCCCCGGTCATCACACCCTGTTTGGTTTCCTGAGCAAAAATGGTTGCGCCTGTCAAAGGTTCATTGGTTATAGCATCCACCACTTTTCCGGTGATGCTGATTTGAGAAAATAATGTCAGAGAATTAATTAATAATGCGAAAAGAATTAATGGTTGTTTCATTGTCTTTATTTTATCTCATTTTAATAATTATCGGTTAAACGACAAAAATAGATAAATTGTTTTCCTTATACTACCAAACCAGTAGGATATTATATTTTTTTATAAAAAAAACGAAGCAGCTGCCATGCAACCACTTCGTTCTATTATTCAATTTACTTTACTAAACTATCAATCGTTTAAAACAAACTATATGCAACAGTTAAACCTGCCATTACTATAGAAACCATGCTCATCAGTTTAATCAGGATATTCAGTGAAGGGCCTGAAGTATCTTTGAAAGGATCACCAACAGTATCACCTACCACGGTAGCTTTGTGAGCATCCGAGCCTTTTCCGCCAAGATTACCTTCTTCGATATATTTTTTCGCATTGTCCCATGCACCACCGGCATTGGCCATAAACACAGCCAGTACGAAACCTGTACTTAGTCCACCAATGAGCAAACCTACAACACCACCAACACCGAAGATAACTCCAACCAATACCGGTACTAAAATAGCAAGTATAGAAGGGAATAACATTTCGCGTTGAGCACCTTTAGTAGAAATAGCCACACAACGTGCATAATCCGGTTCAGCAGTACCGTCCATGATACCTACAATTTCGCGGAACTGACGACGAACCTCAGCCACCATGCTTTGAGCAGCACGTCCAACAGCATTCATGGTAAGACCACAGAATACAAAAGCCATCATGGCACCAATGAATATACCCACCAAAACGATAGGGTTCATCAGCGTAACATTATAGTATTGCATGAAATCCTGGAATGAAGATATTCTGATCTGATCCACAGTCAATAATTCAGTACCCACTTTAGCCAGGCCATCAACAGAAGCATGCGCAATACGTTCGAGAGCTATTTTGATTTCTTCAATATAAGAAGCCAACAGTGCCAGGGCAGTAAGAGCAGCCGAACCAATCGCAAAACCTTTACCTGTAGCAGCAGTAGTATTTCCCAATGCATCAAGCGCATCGGTACGTTTACGCACTTCAGGATCCAAACCGCTCATTTCAGCATTACCACCGGCATTGTCGGCGATAGGGCCATAAGCATCGGTAGCAAGGGTGATACCAAGCGTAGAAAGCATACCTACAGCAGCAATACCAATACCATACAAACCTAATGTCAGGTTCGGGGTATACACAAAATTAATCACATCAAACTGAGCAGCCATAAAAGCCAGTACGATGGCAAAAGAGATGGTGATAACAGGAATAGCCGTTGAAATCATACCCAGTCCAAGTCCCGAAATAATTACCGTAGCTGGTCCGGTAGCCGAACTCTCGGCCACTTTCTGAGTAGGACGAAAACTTTGAGAAGTATAATATTCCGTTGCTTGTCCGATAATGATACCGGCAATAAGTCCCACGATTACTGAGAAAGAAATACCCACCCAGTTTTCGATGCCTAATGCCCACAGGATACCAAAGGTAGAAACAGCAATTAAAGCAGAGCTAACATTTACACCCAGTCCGAGCGAACTAAGCAGATTCTTCATGGTAGCGCCTTCTTTGGTTTTAACCAGAAAAATACCAATGATTGACAATACAACACCCACGGCAGCAATAGCCATAGGAGCCATCACAGCTTTAACCTGCATTGATTCATTTGTAATAAAAGCAGCAGCACCAAGGGCAGCAGTAGCCAGAATAGAACCTGCATACGATTCGTAAAGGTCGGCACCCATACCGGCCACGTCACCTACGTTATCGCCAACATTATCGGCAATAGTAGCAGGGTTACGGGGATCATCCTCAGGAATACCTGCTTCAACTTTACCAACCAGGTCGGCGCCCACATCAGCAGCTTTAGTATAAATGCCACCCCCGACACGTGCAAACAATGCCTGTGTAGAAGCACCCATACCGAAAGTCAGCATGGTGGTGGTGATAAAAATCATTTTATTATGATCCAAACCATCAACAAAATAATTGAGCACTAAATACCATACAGAAATATCAAGCAAAGCCAGACCAACAACAGTCAAACCCATTACAGCACCAGCACGAAAAGCAACTCTCAAACCTTTGTTTAATGAATCCTGAGCAGCATTAGCAGTACGGGCAGAAGCGTAAGTGGCCGTTTTCATTCCAAAGAAGCCCGCCAAACCCGAGAAAAAACCACCGGTAAGAAACGCAAAAGGAACCCAGTTGTTTTGAAGGCCAAAATAAGCCATTAAAGCAAAAATAAGCGCCAGTACTACAAATACAATGGTAACAACTTTGTACTGTTGTTTCAGATAAGCCATTGCACCATCACGAACGTGTTTGGCGATTTTCTTCATGAGGTCGGTTCCTTCGCTTTGCTTCATCATCTGCTTAAAGAAGAAGAATGCGAAACTTAAAGCCACCACCGACGCTGCGAGGACGAGATAAATAACTTTGTTTTCCATGTTTTAAAAAATTGTTTTTAATTGATTATTTGATTGTTCTTAAGATTTTTTTTCTGACACAGTCATTCGCTATTCTCTATTAGTTATTTAGCTATTAGTTATTAGTTATTAGCTATTAGCTATTAGTTAATCTAATGTATTCCCTGAGAATCGACAAGGAATAATTTCCTGCATGCTGATTAATAAAACCGCTATAGGATACATGTGAATTTTCATCGGCTGTATCGGAAATAACCCTTATTACAGCTAAAGGAACTTCAAAATCGTCGCAGACCTGTGCAACAGCAGCCCCTTCCATCTCTGCACATACCACTGAGGGCAGATTTTTAAGCAAAGCATCTTTCATCGCTTTCGACGAGATAAATAAATCGCCGCTTGCAATATCCCCCACAACCAGTCTTGGATTAAGGATATTGTGGTCGGCGAGTACTTTTCTGAAATCTTTGTCATGTTTAAGGAACTGATGTACCGCCTGTATCATCACTTCCTGATTTTTCGGAGCTATTTCAATGGATGTTTTGCCTGTAAGCGGTATTTCAAAACGACGCATCAGGGGACGGGCATCCATATCATGCTGGAAAAGCCGTTGGGCAATGACAATATCTCCCACCTGAATATCGGGAGCTATTCCCCCTGCGACACCAGTAAATACAATCCTGGTAACCTTAAATTCAATGATCATGCTGGTAGCCGTTGTAGCAGCAGCAACTTTACCCCAACGTGAAAATGCAGCCACAACAGGTTGCCCGTAAAGTATTCCTTTATAAAACACCCGGCTGCCATGTTCAATTATTTCTTTTTGTTCAATGGAGGCAATAATTTGATCCATTTCTTCAGGCATTGCGCCGATTATTCCCAGTAACATCTTTAAAGGATTTTAGTGATACGCTGATACAATGTCGGATGCGAATAATTAAAAAACACATACAGAGGATGCGGCATCAGGTTACTAAGCGATTTTGCCGATAACTTTTTTAACCCTGAAACCAGTTCCTGACCATATCCGTATTTTTTTGCATAAGCATCTGCCTGATATTCATACTTTCGGGAGATTATATTCCCTGTCAGATCCAATAAGGTTGAAACAGGTGTATAAAGCGTAAAAAATGCAATCGCATTCAGATGAAACACCGCTTTTTCGCCTCCCATAGCTTGTGCCAGTACGTCACTGTTCAATATCCAGCCAAGTAAGTAAAACAACAAAAGACTGAAAGGCAGCGAAAACACATAGTTCTTTAGTACGTGTTTATGCTTATAATGACCGATTTCATGCGCCAGTACTGCAACAATTTCTTCCGTAGTCATTTGCTCCATCAGGGTATCATAAAGTACAATGCGTTTTTTGGGGCCCAATCCCGAAAAATAGGCATTTGCTTTCGTCGAACGTTTAGAGCCGTCGATAACAAAAACATTTTTCAGTTTAAAATTCACTTTCGAAGCAAATTTTTCAATGGCATCCCTTAATTCTCCTTCAGGAAGTGGCGTCTGTTTATTGAAAAGCGGAACAATCAACTCCGAATAAAACATACTCATGATGAGACTAAAAGCAGTAGTTGTTCCAAATGCCAGTAACCAGAAATATTCAGGAGTGAGATTATATAGCCAGATAATCAGGGTTAATATACCACCACCAAGCAGGATACTTAATCCCCATGATTTAAGCCGGTCGGTAATAAATATACGTGGAGTAACCTTATTGAACTGAAATTTTTCTTCAATAACGAAAGTATGATACCAATCCAATGGAATTCCAATAAGGTCGTTTATGATGAAAATTATCCCGAAAAAGTAGAGTGACTGAAGAATAACGTTGTCTGTAAAGCCCTGCACAATGCCATCGAGCCAGCCAAAACCACCCAGACTGTACATTAGCAGCACCAGTATAAAACTAAAGGTGCTTGTGAGCATACCAAAACTTGCATTGGTTCTGAAATAATCCTGTTGCCGGGCATATTTATCCTCATCATAAATGCCTGACAAGATTTCGGGAAGCTGCTTTTTGGAGTATTTAATATTGAGGATAGCTAAAAACCGGTCAAAACCGAATTCAATGACCAAAATGACAATAATAAGGAAAAATAGCGTCGCTACCATTGAAAACTGATTAACTGATTTTTATACTCTTAGATTTTGCGACACAAAAATATAAAAAATGTGCAAATTGAGGAAATTTTTTGATAATTTATCATTAAAAAGTATCTTTGTACAATAATAATTAAGAAGCGTTTTTATGCGATTATACACCTTGGTATTTGTTTTATTGATCTTAATGGTCCTGCTTCCGGATATTTTTTTCTTTTTGAAATTAAAAAAACACCGGGCAAAATGGATTTTGCACGTCCTGAATTTTCTTCCCTCCATTTTTTTTCTGACAGTACTCGCTATTATGAAGTTTTCCGACTCAAGTGAGCACAATGAAGGAACATTACACTTTTTCCTGTGGATGAATTTCGCGTTTATGTTAATTTATCTGCCAAAATTAGTGTATCTTTTTTTTCATTTCCTGAATTTTTTGATCAATATCTTTCTGAAAGAAAAAATATACCTGGTAAGATATGCCGGAGTCATTACCGCAATGTTCATCGTAATATTGTTATGTCACGGCGCATTTGTGAATCCTAAAAATATTCAGTTGAGAACAGTACAGGTTGAAGTTGAAAATCTACCTGTGGCTTTTGATGGTTATAAGATTGTGCAGATTTCAGACATACATCTCGGCAGTTGGGGACAGAATTTTAACTACCTGAAACCTGCAATCGATAGCATCAATGCACAAAACAGTGATTTGATTGTATTTACAGGAGATATGGTAAATAATTTCGCACAGGAAATGGTAGGTTGGCAGCCTTATTTCAACCAGCTCAACGCTAAAGACGGTAAGTACGCCATCCTCGGCAACCATGATTATGGCGATTATTCAGACTGGAAAGGTCCAAAAGATAAAGAAAATAATCTTGACAGAATAAAACAGAACATCCGGGATTTTGGATTTACATTATTGCTGAATGAAAACGTACGTTTAAAGCACGACAGTGATTCAATCTGGTTGCTGGGTGTTGAAAACTGGGGAAAACCACCTTTCCCTAAATACGGGAATCTTAAACAAACATTGGCGGGAACCGATTCAGCATCGCTTAAAATTCTTTTATCGCACGACCCTTCTCACTGGAAAGGAGAAGTAGTGAATTATCCCTCCATTTTTTTAACTTTGTCGGGACATACGCATTCGGCTCAAATTGCGTTTAATATGTATGGCAAACTCAGATCGCCATCATCACTGATATATAATGAATGGGACGGGCTTTACCGGTCTGACGACCAGTATCTGTATGTAAACCGCGGATTAGGATTTATTGGCATACCCGTCAGAATTGGTGTTGCACGGCCTGAAGTTACAGTCATAATATTGAGAAGACAACCATTAGATTGATCATAAATTGCTAATAACATGAAACAAAACCCCTTAAATCTGTTGCTACGAATATTTCTGTTCGTATTCATGCTTACTTTTATTTCATGTTCTGAGAAAAGTGATAAAACAATTACAATCGGTTTGCCTGATGGTCCTTCAACGGTTAGTTTTATCAAAATGATTAATCAACCGCCAACCATCGAAGGCCGTGAAGTGAAGTTTATCATTAAATCGGACCCTATGCAAATAGAGACAATGATGATGCAAAACAAGCTGGATTTTGCTGTTTTGCCTACGGTTATGGCTGCCAATCTATACAATAAAGGAGTAGAATACCGGCTACTGGCCATTCCGATTTGGGGAACCCTTTATCTTGCTACCAACGATTCAACGGTTGAAAACATCGAACAACTAAATAACCAGACAGTCCACATCTTTGGTCAGGGAGCTACTGCAGATATACTATTGCAGGAGTATCTTCAAAATAATGTTAAGCAAAAGGTAAAAATTGACTACAGTTACAATTCAAACCACGAAATTGCCATGGCATTGTTACATAAGAAAATAAAATTTGCAGTAGTCTCAGAACCCCAGATGAGTGTTTTACTTTCGAAAGATACCAACATACATATATTAACTGAGATTACCTGCGAAGAGAAAGAAGTTCCTTTCAATAAAAACATTTTCGCTCAAACGGCATTTGTGGTAAATAACAGACTATCTGCAGATCAAACCAATATTATTGAAGCTGTCACTTCTGCCTATGCCGAGAGTTGCACTTTCACCTCACATCAAACTGATGAAGCAGCCAAACTATTATTAAAACATGGCTATTACCCTGATTTAATCACCGCTTTTCGTTCGATTCCGCTATGTAACATACATTATGTTCCCGCAACAGAAATTAGAGACAAGATTAGCCGGTATCTTTGTATTTTTTATAAAACAGAACCAAAAAGTGTAGGGGGTAAAATGCCCGATGAAAATTTTATATTCAATAGTGAAAGTATATCTCTTACTCCATGAATACTTACAATCTCCCCGGCAAAGCTACCATCTACGGCATACTATTTCTGATTGTGCTGTGGCAGGGAATTGCTATGTTGGTGGGACAACCGGAGCTTTTTCCTTCAGTAACCGACCTTGCAACAGGATTGTTCAATTTATTTAAGAGTGGAAGTTTTTATACAGACCTGGCTTTCACCATCATGAGGGGATTATTGGGTTTTGTATTGGCACTGATTTTAGCAATGGCTTTTGCAGCAACAGCATTACATCATGATTTTTGGAAGAACTTCTTTCATCCTTTGGTAGTCACCATAAGATCGATTCCTGTTATATCTTTTGTTTTAATTGCTTTGTTGTGGATATCACCTCCCGGACTTCCTGTTTTTATCGCTTTCTTTACAATGTTCCCCATCCTCTATCAGAATATCCTGAGCGGATTGGAACATACTGATATAAAACTCATTGAAATGAGCGTTGTTTTCAGGAAAACGGGCTTACAACGTTTTAAACACATTTACCTGCCTGCTGCACGCGCCCTGATTTCCTCCGGAATATCGACAGCAATGGGTTTTGGCTGGAGGGCTGTAATCATTGGGGAAGTTTTGGCGGGACCCGTACATGGTATCGGCACCAGCATGAAAAAAGCACAGGTATTTATTGATATGCGTGAACTTTTGGCATGGACGGTTATCGCTGTTTTGGTTAGTTTAATTTTTGATTTTATTATAAAAACACAGACGGATAAGGCCCGGAAATCCGGATTGAGAATCACAAAAATCAGTCATATAAAAAAATCACCAAACTCTGATTTAAAAGGATTTGAAATATCAGATCTAAATAAAACATTCAACTACATACCATTGATTCAGGGGCTTTCGGCTCAGTTTTCGAATGAAGCGATTTATCTCATGAAATCTGCTTCAGGTTCAGGAAAAACAACACTGATGAAAATAATTGCAGGCATTGGCAAACATGACAGTGGAAAAATAAATATAGATAATAAATACGTCATTTCATATTCATTTCAGGACTTAAGATTGATACCCTGGTTATCTGTCATGGAGAATATAGCCTTTGCACTCCCCTCTTATCCTGTTTTAAGTCCGCAAATTGTGGCTGACATGGATCAACTAATTACTTTACTAGAATTAACGGATAAAAAACATAAGCTTATTTCTGAATTAAGTGGAGGAGAACAACAAAGGGTCTGTTTAGCACGGGCACTAATTCTTCCTTCTGATATATTATTACTCGATGAACCTTTAAACGGTTTGGGACAGGAATTGAAAATTAAAACCATTAAAACCATTGAAAAATGGACCACTTCATACAAACCTATCATACTTTGGGCAACACATGAAGATGTAGGGAGTATTTTGGAAAAAGCTACCTATACACTGCCACTTATGGAAGAAAAAGATCAATAATGATCCCACCCTACAATTTCATCGATTGACTTTCTTTTCTTTTCGCGCTGACTTTGTGTAGAATAACCCAGCAAAATAACCAACACCACTTTCTTATTACCGGGGATGTCTAAAATCGAACGAATTTTCTTCTCATTCAACCATCCCATCATGCAACTCCCAACGCCTTCGTCGGCTGCAGCCAGACAAATGTGAGAGGCCACAATTCCCAAATCGAGGTGCGGATAGTGTATTTGTTTAACAAACCCACCGAATTTGGAGGTAAAATTGGCTTCTTCTTCGACCAACACCAGCTGTACTGGCGCCTGCTTACTAAAATGATTCATTCCCAATGCCCTGCTCGAACATGCATCGGCTATCTTCATTCGCTTTTCAGGGTCGGTAACAACAATAAACTTCCATGGCTGGGCATTACATGCTGATGGAGCCAACCGACCTGCTTCCAGAATTTTTTCCAGTTTTTCTTTTTCTACCGGCTTATCCAGATAGGCACGGTCGCTTTGTCGTTTTTTTACTAATTCAAGGAAGTTTATCATTTGTGTGTAGTTGTGTAGTTGTGTAGATGTGTAGATATGGAGACGTGGAGCAAAGATAATACAATTCAATGAAAATCGGTTTTGTTTTTCAACAACTGAATGATTATCTTTGTCAAAATTCTTTCTATCCAAACGCATCATTAAAATGCTCGAAAAAGTACGAAGATTTATTGAAAAAAATCATTTATTATCCAACAACGACCAACCCATTATTGTTGGCGTAAGTGGTGGAAGCGACTCTGTGGTTCTCCTTGATTTGTTGCAAAAACTGGGATATAAATGCATCATTGCCCATTGTAATTTCCACTTGCGAATGGAAGAATCCAATCGTGACGAAGAGTTCGTTCTCACACTTTCAAATACCTACAATACACCTATACAAACAGTTGATTTTAAGACATATAAATACGCCGAAAAACACAGAATTTCCATTGAAATGGCTGCACGTGAATTAAGGTATAAATGGTTTGAAGAAATACTAAAAAAATACGATGCACAGGCAATAGCGGTAGGTCATCATTCTGATGATGATATTGAAACCATATTACTCAATTTAGCAAGAGGAACAGGCTTAAAAGGACTCACAGGAATGCCTGTGCGAAATGGAAATATTGTTCGTCCGCTACTGGCCACTTCGCGTGAAGAAATCAGGAATTATATTACCGAAAACAACTTAGCTTTTGTTGAAGACAGCACTAATTTGTCCACCGACATTATCCGTAATAAAATCCGTCATCAGTTGATTCCTTTGATGGAAGAGATCAATCCTGCATTCAGATCAACCATGCTGCAAACGAGGGAAAACCTGCAGGACACCTATCAAATTTTTCAGGCGGAGATTAATCGTATAAAAAATGAAATTGTAAGTTGTTCTGACAATAAAACTGAGGTAAATATTGATAAAATCAAACAATACCCCGAAAAAGAAACGGTATTGTACGAGCTTCTGAAGGAGTATAATTTTCATCCCGACCAAATTCGTCAAATAGCTGACAGTCTGAACACAACTGCCGGAAAACTATTTTACTCACCCACACACGCCTTGCTTAAGGACAGAGAGAGTCTGATAATTCAATTACTCAACAAAAATGTCATCAAAGCTGACATAGCATTAGAGCAAGAACAGTCAACTAATTTAAGAACACGTATTTTCGCAAAAGACAAAGACTTTAAGTATTCAAAAAGCCAGCAGCTGATCCATCTGGATGCAGATAAAATTACCATGCCCCTTGCACAAAGAAAATGGCAGGCTGCCGATTATTTCTATCCCTTAGGGATGAACAAAAGGAAAAAACTGAGTGATTTCCTGATCGATGAAAAAATTGATCGTTTCGAAAAAGAAAATATTCAGGTTCTTATCTCTGGTGGTCAGATTGTTTGGGTAATCGGATTAAGAATTGACGACCGGTTTAAGGTTACGGAAGAGACGCAGCGGATATTGGAAATAGTTGAGAGTTGAGAGTTGAAAGTTGAAAGTGAGAAATAGTAAAACTTGTTAGCATTCCTGAAAAGCTGTTCCAATTCAAGACACTCTCAACTTTCAACTCTCAACTCTCAACTTTCAACGTTCAACTCTCAACTTTCAACTTTCAACTTTCAACTCTCAACTTTCAACTCTCAACTCTCAACTCTCAACTGTCTCTGGCTGAGCAGTTCCTTCGCATTCTGAATTGCTGCCTCCCCTCTTTGTTTACCACTGAGCATACCGGCAATTTCGTTGATTCGTTGCTCTTCATTCAGTTTTTCAATATAAGTTTCCGTTTGCGCTCCGGAATCGTCCTTATACACCCTGAAATGATGTTCGCCTTTTGCAGCTATCTGTGGCAGATGGGTGATGGTGATTACCTGCATGGATTGACTCATTTTCAACATAATCTCAGCCATACGGTGAGCTATTTCACCTGAAACGCCGGTATCAATTTCATCAAAAATGATGGTCGGCAAATCTGACTTATTGGCAATCAACATTTTAACAGTCAACATTAAACGGGAAATCTCTCCTCCCGAAGCAATTTGTTCCACCGCCTGCATTTCACGGTTTTTATTGGCAGAGAAAAGAAAAGTGACTATATCAAGACCATTTTCAGTATAGGCATCCGATTTAGAAAGTTGTACTTTGAACTGAACGTTTGGCATGCCCAGCAGTGATAACTGATCAACCATAAATTTCTCGATAACCGATAACTGTTTTTTTCTGCTGAGGGTGAGTTCCCCGGCCATCTGCTCCATTTGCCGGTAAGATTTCTCAAGTCTTTCCTTATGCAACACTAATTCATCGTCGAACGACTCAATATGTGTTAAGCGGGATGACAAGTCATTACGTAAAGCAATTAACTCCGCCACCGTCTTCACTTTGAATTTTTGCTGTAAGGCATATAATTCACTCAACCGGCTTTCAATGTGCAGTAATCGTTCGGGATCAAATTCCAGTTTATCCTGAAAACCATTCAGTTCGCTGTTAAGATCTTTAAGATCGATATAGGCGCTTTGCATCCTTTCGTATTTCGAAGTGCCGTCGGGTACATACTTATATATTTTTGAGAATGCAGCAATAGCATCTTTCAGAGCTATCAGCACTCCCAGTTCTTCACCCTCCAATATTCCTACCGAACGATTTAATTCCGTCTTAACTTCCTCTACATGGTTCAGTGCTTCCAGTTCCGACTCCAACAGTTCCTGCTCATCTTCCGTCAAATTTGCACCACTAAGCTGATCATGCTGAAAGCGTAAAAAATCGAGTTCTTCCGATGCTTTGGCCGCTTGTTTTTTTAATTGCTCTAAAGCCCTCGTTTCCGACAGCCACAAATGATAACAATTCCTGTAATTCATCAGTTCTGTAGCATTTCCGGCAACAGTGTCCACCACTTCAAGCTGGTAAGCAGCATTCGATAATAACAGGTTCTCATGCTGCGAATGAATATCGACAAGGCGATTGGATAAATCGCGAATCAGATTTAGGGCCACCGGTGTATCATTGATAAATGCTCTTGATTTCCCGTTAGAAGTCAGTTCTCTTCTGATCAGACAACTTTGTCCATCATCATCCAAATCATTTTCCTCAAAAAAAACATGCAGATGTTTATAACCCGAGATATCGAAAAGCGCTTCAACAACACATTTTTCCTCCTGAGTTTTTATTGATTTATTATCAGCCCTTTGTCCGAGAATGAGAGAGAGCGCACCGAGGATAATCGACTTACCGGCACCCGTTTCTCCGGTCAGGACAGTCAGGCCACTCTCAAAGTCAATCTTTAAAGAAGTAATTAAAGCATAATTGGAAATATATATTGACTTCAGCATAAGGGAGCAGCTATTTCATTATTGATTCAAATTTTTCGGACTGTGTAGGATTGATGTCCGTAAGCACTTCAATGGCATTTCTTTTTTCCTGATCAGACGCTTTTCTGAAAATGTTAATCATTTCATCTGTTTTAGCATCTAAAAATGACGTTACGGCAATAGCAGAAGGTCTGGATCGGTTTGTTTCTCTAAGTACCGGCAGGCCTGAGAGTATACGGGCACGGGCATTTACCACATTAGCCGTCATCTCATCCAGACCAAGGCGATGATATTCATAAAAATAATTTCTGAATTTCTTAAAAGCTTCATCTGTAAGATTATTAACAAGCGCATAGCGATTTCTGGAACTTTCAAAAGCTCTCCAGCCTGGCAAATCCATTGACTGGGCAGCATTCACAATACGTTCAGCCGTCTGAAAATAAGGCGTTCCGCCAAGTCGGGCGTAGGAATCCATATCATACCCCAGAATGATATAAGCATAATAAGCAAGCACGGCTGTCAAATTAGAAGTAATGGTATTTTCATTAAATTCCAGCACTTCAAATTCCTTATAGGTAAAAACAAAGCTATTATCCCTGAAATTGAATAAAGTGGTGTTGTAGCCCGAGTTATAAACAGGCCTCCTCGACTGTATCTGAATCTCGGCAGTAAACATATCCTCCTCGACCTTACTGACGATGATATTAATATTACATTCAATCCGCTCAGCTTCGGCATAGGTCAAATCCGACCATCTTCTGTTATTAATAAACTCTGTGACTGATTTTTCAAGAGTAGTAAAGATAGATTTGTTTGATCCCTGAATCTGATCCGAATTAATGCGAAGATTACAGTTCAGTTCCTGAGCCGACAACAGAAAACTACCTGTACAAAAGATGAACAGCAGAACAGATCGAACATTTAATTTCAGCAACATTATTCTATTTTGGTAAATAAGAGTCGTTAAACAGCCTGTTTTCTGATATTAATAAATCAGGGTATTGATTTCTCTCAGGATATCGTCAGCCACATCCAACTTGGTTTTCAGCTCATAAGCCTTTTTAAGTCCTGAGCGATGTATGATGGTTACTTTGTTGGTATCGAAACCAAAACCGGAATCCGGATCCTGTAATGAATTTAAAACAATAAAATCAAAATTCTTTCTTTCCATTTTTTCAATGGCATTCTTCTCTTCATTATCTGTTTCCAGTGCAAACCCTACAATAAACTGCTCAGGTTTTTTCATGGCCCCAACAGCAGCAGCGATATCTTTGGTCGGTTTTAATTCCAGCAGCAGATTATCTTTCTCACGTTTAATCTTTGATGCAGCACTGTTGACAGGAGTAAAGTCGGCCACAGCAGCACAAAGTATGGCACCATCAACATCCGCAAACCTGCTGGTAACAATTTTTTGCATCTCATCGGCTGACTCGACATTAATTCGTTCAATACCTTTATTATAGGTCGATATTGCTACAGGACCGGTTACCAAAGTCACGATTGCTCCCCTTTGCGCGCAAGCCTCAGCAAGAGCGAATCCCATCTTCCCCGAAGAATAGTTGCCTATATAACGTACAGGATCAATTTTTTCGTATGTAGGTCCCGCAGTAATCAGAACTTTCTTTCCGAGCATGTCCTTCGTGACAAAATAATCGCTCAGCACACGTACAATATTTTCAGGTTCTTCCATCCTGCCCTTTCCTTCTAATCCACTTGCCAATTCGCCAACGGTAGGTTCGATAACGATATTACCAAACGATTTTAAAGTTATCAGATTTTGTTTTGTTGTGGGATGAGCAAACATATCCAGGTCCATGGAAGGCGCTACAAATACCGGGCACTTAGCTGAAAGATAGGTGGTAAGTAAGAGATTATCAGCGATACCGTTAGCCATTTTAGCCAGTGTATTGGCAGTAGCCGGAGCAACAAGCATCGCATCGGCCCACAAACCCAGGTTTACATGACTGTTCCAGTTGCCATTGGTAGGATCAAAGAAATCCACCAGAACAGGGTTCTTCGACAAGGTAGCCATGGTGAGTGGAGTTATAAACTCCTTAGCCAGAGGCGTCATAATTACTTTAACCTCTACCCCTTTTTGCACCAGCGAGCGAACCAGTTGCGCCGATTTGTAGGCAGCAATTCCACCGGTTATCCCTAATATTATTTTTTTTCCTTTTAACATATCTGTTCAGATTTATTTAATTCAGTTTTGAATAAAAAGCCATCATTCAAACACCACAAAAATACAAAAAGAATTTAGATATAATACCTTAAAAAAACAAAAGTCACAAAGTTTATCCGTTGAACGGACAAGCCTTGTGACTTTAAATTTCAAATTGCAGGAAGTATTATTTCAACTTTTCTTTTACAGTATTTCTGTAATATATCTTGTCCTCTATAAATTCCTGAGTAGCCATTAATGTTGGCTTTGGAAGTTTTTCAAAATAACGGGAAATCTCTATTTGTTCACGATTTTCAAATACTTCCTCAATATTTTCTGAAGAATTTCCAAAATCCTGTAACTTCTTATCAATTTCAGCTTTAACTTCAACACTGATTTGATTGGCCCTTTTAGCAATGATCTTTACAGTTTCATACACATTTCCGACTTCCTCGCTGATAGCGTTCATGTCGCGTGAAATCGTGTTAGTAGGGGTGTTTGTTTTTTTGAAATCCATATGTTCTTTTTTTAATCTTTTACAATCTTTTTTGACTCATTATAAATTTTATCAGCTTCCCTACGATATTTTCCTTCGGGAAACTCATTGATATAATTATAATATTCATCTATAGTATTCTGATACCGTTCAATTTTCTTCTCCTCTACACTCTGAAAAGCCTGTTGATATTTCGACTGCAATATTATGTATGACAATTCCTCACGGTGTTCACTTGTCGGATAATCCTTCAGTGCATTTTGCGCTACAACAATGGCAGACAAATAGTTATTACCAAGATAATTTCCCAAATTGTAATACAAACGGGCACTCAGCAGTTCTTTATAAGCTAATTTACTTTTTAATTCCTCCAGTAATTTATTCACCTCAGGAACTCTTTCGCTGTCGGGGTGAATATCCAGAAATTCCTGAAAAGAATTAATCGCATCATGAGTAGCCGCCTGATCAAGACGTGCATCGGGTGAATCAAGATAATAACAATAACCTATCATAAATCTCGACTCAACCAGGTACTGTCCTTTCGGATAGGTCTTTACATAAGTCTTATAGTACTCACTTGCAGTAAAATAATCTTTTTGACCCATGTATGATTTGGCAAGATAATTCAGGATTGTTTCAGAACGTTCAGTTCCCCTGAAATATCTTGAAATCTCATCAAAGAGCGTTGAAGCGCGCATGAAATCATTTTTTTCAAAATATTCCACCGCCTTTGTGTACTTTAACTCCGGATCTGTACTTTTGAGAATATTCTGATATTCACTGCAAGAGACCGATGCAAGTAAAATGATAAAAATTGCTAAGTATTTCTTCATAAGAAAATTGGACTGCAAAAGTAATTAAATAATCTGTAATAATAAAATTTCGTAAGCTATTCAGCAAAGTATTTTTTGAAGCCATCAGAATAAACTACCTGATTGTTTCCGGCATCATCAACATAAATCAGATAACAATCCATACCGGGAATCCGTTTACACAATGCTAAACTCTTCTCCACACCCAATACCATAAAAGCGGTGGCATATGCATCGGCCTGCATACAGGTTGGAGCAATGACAGTAGCACTCAACAGATTATGATCCACCGGATATCCTGTTTTAGGGTTAATTGTGTGAGCGTATTTTTTTCCGTCCTTGTAGTAAAACTGTCGGTAATTCCCCGAGGTAGCCAGTCCTACCCCACTTATTGCCACAATTGTTTGTAATTCATTATCATTATCAAACGGACTGTCAACAGGTTTATCAATGCCAATCTGCCATTTTTTTCCCGAGGGATTCACACCTTTACAAGCCACTTCACCTCCAATCTCAATCATATAATTTTCACAACCATATGATTCCAGCAACTTGCCTATAATATCCGAAGACTGACCCTTTGCTATTGCGCTGGCATCCAGCATAATTCTTTTATCAGATTTAATAATCTTTTTATCTTCCAGTTTTATCTTCTCATAACCGGTATAACTGAGTATTGATTTCACATCAGGAATTTTCTGTCTGTCCTGGTCACCAAAACCAAATCCCCAGGCATTCACTAACGGAGCTACGGTAATATCAAATGCACCTCCTGAATTTTCGGATACTTTCCGGGCTTCAGCATACATTGACTCAAAATATTCGTCAGTTGTTACTGAATCATCATTTTGGTTGATGCGTGAAATGACAGACTGAGGATTAAAAGTAGAAAGAGAAAGCTCAAACTCCTTCATTTTCAGTTCTATTTCCTTCTGGAGATCTTTCCCCTCAGGCTGCTGATAAGTTGCATGATAAAAAGTCCCATGCATTTTACCACTGTTCTTCACATAGGCAATCTCCTGCTTCGGTGTTTTCACACATGAAGTTAAGAACATTACGGATAAGAATAAAGGAAGAAATATTTTTTTCATTTCGATGTTGAATTGATTTAATCAAAGAATAATCTTTTACCTCTGACTGCTGTGTTTACTTTTCCGTCGCTATACACCAACTGACCGTTTACCCAGGTTTTGTCCACCATATGGTCGAATGTCATCCCTTCAAAAGGTGACCAGGCACATTTGGACAAGATATCTTTTGTTTCAACCCTGAATGTTTTTTTTGGATTCACTAGTACAAGATCCGCATAATAACCTTCTCTTAGATAACCTCTTTTATGTACCCTGAAAAGATCAGCAGGTGCATGACACATTTTGCTAACTACCTGCTCAATTGTAAATTTTCCCATGGATGCCATCTGCAACATAACTAAAAGGGAATATTGCACCAAAGGTCCACCCGAAGCAGCTTTCAGGCAATTGCCTTCCTTTTCTCTCAACAGATGGGGTGCATGGTCGGTAGCAACAACATCAATACGATTATCATTCAGTGCCTGAATCAATGCATCACGGTCGGTGGCAGCTTTTATCGCCGGATTCCATTTGATTTTGTTACCAAATTTCCCGTAATCTTCATCAGAGAACCACAAATGATGCACACAAACTTCCGCAGTGATTTTTTTATCCTTTAAAGGATGCTGATTTCCAAACAATGCCATTTCTCTGGCAGTCGACAGATGTAAGACATGCAGGCGCGCACCATATTTAGTCGCCAGCTCTACAGCGAACGATGAAGATTTGTAACATGCTTCAGCATCACGGATCATCGGGTGAAAGCTCACCGGCAAATCATCGCCATATTGCGATTTATATAGGGCCTTGTTGGTTTGGATTGTATTTTCATCCTCACAATGAGTGGCAATCAACATTGGAACTTCTGAAAAAATTCGACTCAAAGTTTCAGTATTATCCACCAGCATATTTCCGGTAGAAGATCCCATAAAAACTTTTACACCGCATACATTACGTGGATCAACTTTTCTGAGCTCATCAATATTCTGATTGGTAGCACCCATGTAAAAAGAATAATTAGCCAGCGATTTCTCAGCTCCAATTAGATATTTATCTTCCAGTGCCTGAATTGTGGTTGTCAAAGGCATGGTATTAGGCATATCCATGAATGAGGTTACTCCTCCCGCTACCGCAGCAGCCGACTCGGTGGCTATTTCTCCTTTATGGGTAAGTCCCGGTTCCCTGAAATGTACCTGATCATCAATCACCCCCGGAATAAGCAATAAACCTGTGGCATCAACAATCTGATCTATCTTTACATCAACAGGGATTTCGTCACCACGGATGACCGCACTGATAAGTTCACCGTCGACCAGCACGCTGCCAGTAAACCTTTCATTTTCATTAATGATGGTAGCATTTTTGATTAATTGCATAGTTAATTTACCTTTTGCTGTGTTTAAATATTGACTATACTTTAATTGCTTTCTTTGGATATTTCCTGCTCCAGCTTTCCATTTTAAGTTTTATAACCCCGAAAAATGCTTCGCCGAAGATTCCACCACTCATTTTTGAACTTCCCAGAATACGGTTAATGAAAATAATTGGTACCTCAACTAACTTAAAACCACATTTATAGGCTGTAAATTTCATTTCTATCTGAAAAGCATATCCCTTAAAGCGGATTTTATCCAGTTCGAGGGTTTCCAGGACTTGTCTTCTATAGCATTTAAATCCGGCAGTGGTATCGGCAATGTTCAATCCAAGCACAAACCGCACATATCTGGAGGCAAAATAAGACATCAGCACCCTGCTGATAGGCCAGTTAACTACGTTCACTCCACTCACATAACGTGAACCTATAGCAACATCCGCTCCTCCATCGTGACAGGCCTCATGTAATTTAACCAGATCCTTCGGATTGTGAGAGAAATCAGCATCCATCTCAAAAATATACTCATAATCATGCTGTAACGCCCATTTAAACCCGGCGATGTAGGCGGTACCCAATCCGAGCTTACCATGTCGTTCGACTAAAAAAAGCTTATCAAACATCTCTTGCTGAAGTCCCTTTACAATTTGAGCTGTACCGTCAGGTGAGCCATCATCTATTATCAGAATATGAAAAGCAATTTTTTGTGAAAAAACCGCACGGATAATATTTTCTATATTTTCCTTTTCGTTATACGTGGGGATAATGACCAGGTTTTTTGACATGAGGATTAAGTGTTAAGTGATGAGTGATAAGTGATAAGTGATGGGTTAATTTAAAATGAATAATTGTGTGGGTGTGAAGCGATCAAGTGTTATTAATTGAACATCCTCACCTACCTTTATGTTTTTATTTTCCAAAATTCTTTTGACAGTATTATAGGCAATATCCGGATGATTATTTTCTTTGCTCAGATGACATAAGAACACAAATTCAAGGTGTTCCTGAAAATTTTCAGCCAGGAATTGGGCTGCCTGCACATTACTCAAATGACCGGTATCAGACTTGATACGTCTTTTTAAATCCGGCGGATAATGACCGTTTGAAAGCATTGTCTCATCATAATTTGCCTCAAAAACCATATAATTTGCCCTTATTAAATGATTTGAAGCATTCTCACAAACATAACCGAGGTCAGTTGCGAAAGTAAATCTTTTACCTTTATATTCAACGGTATAACCCACACTATCAGTAGCATCATGAGAAACCGGGAAAGAAGTGATTCTGAAATCATTAATTTCAACAGATTCATTTTTCTCAATATACCTTCTGCTTCCGTTCAGTTTCTCGGTCACGCAATAGCTGTTATTGATGCCTTCATGAATCTTTTTTGTTGAATATACCGGAATATGATGTATTTCACCTAATGACCCAACGGCACGGATATGATCGGCATGGTCATGAGTAACAAAAATCCCCCAAATATTTTCAAAATCAAGTCCTATCGACCTGAGATTCTTGCGAATAGTCCTGACTCCTATTCCGGCGTCAATCAGAATTCCATTGGATGCATTCCCTATATAATAACAATTACCACTGCTTCCACTGGCAAAACTCTGAAAACGCAATTTATCCATATAAATACTTTTTACTCATCAAATTCCTGCAAAGGTAAAATTAATAAACTAAATTATTGTAATTTTGTGCCGCATTATTGTATAAAAATAATTAATTCCTTTGATGATAATTCTGCATATTGAGACTTCTACACAGGTATGTTCTGTGGCTTTAAGCGAAAACAACAACTGCATTTTTTCTGTTTCGAATGACGAAGGTATGAATCATGCTGCGCTTCTGAGTACATTTATTCAGGAAGCACTGGACATGCTCAAACAAACGAACAAACAACTTAATGCTGTTGCCGTGAGTAGTGGCCCGGGGTCCTATACCGGCTTACGCATTGGAGTCTCTACGGCAAAAGGTATATGTTACGGCCTGAACATTCCTCTTATAAGTATTAGCACACTGGAAATCATGGCAATCGCAGCAAAGAACAAACTGGCAATTGAGACTGATGATATTTTTATACCGATGATAGATGCCAGGAGAATGGAAGTATATGACGCAGTATTTGATGCCGGATTCAATCTCCAGCGTCCGGTCAGCGCCGACATTATCACGGAGGGTGCATTTAGTGATTATCTCAACAATAAACGTGTTTTCTTTTTTGGAAACGGGTCGGCAAAATGTAAAACGCTATTGCAATCTCCCAATACTCATTTTATCGACGACATCCATCCATTAGCTGAAAACATGATTCAACCGGCTCTTCAGAAGTTCACAGCCGGTATTTTTGAGGATGTGGCATATTTTGAACCGTTCTATCTCAAAGAATTTCAAACGACTGTTCCAAAAAACAAGGTTGGTTGAACTAATCCCCTGCATTAGATATTTAATTGTATTTATACAAAATACTCAAAAGGTAAAACAAAGTAGTTAAACCTTGTGTATTCAGAGAATATCTTTATTTTTGCAAAGCCCCGTCAATAATGTCGAACAGGCACAACCATTTTATTTTCCCCAATGACTATGACCAAAATTTCAGGTTTTATTGCAGATGTCGTGAAACGCAGGATAATACGCGGAATCATCACGATCGAAAATGACAGAATTGTTAGCATTGAAGAGAATGACAACGTTGACAATCAATATATTATTCCCGGATTTGTTGACGCCCACATCCATATTGAGAGTTCAATGATGTTGCCTTCGGAGTTTGCCCGTCACAGCATAGTTCATGGAACGGTTGCCTGCGTTTGTGATCCACATGAAATTGCCAATGTCTGTGGCGTTGCCGGAATTGATTTCATGATACAAAACGGACTTAAATCCCCTTTGAAATATTATTTCGGAGCACCATCATGTGTTCCGGCAACGGCATTTGATTCAGCCGGAGCAACGCTGGATGCAAAAATTGTTGATGATCTTCTCTCACGAAATGACATTCATTTTCTGGCAGAAATGATGGATTATACGGGTGTTATCGACGGCAATGAAGAAGTGATGAAAAAAATTGCGGCAGCGCATAAACATCATAAACCTGTTGATGGCCATGCTCCGGAGCTCAGGGGCAGTGGACTTGAAACATATGCTGCAAGCGGCATTTCAACCGATCACGAGTGTATGTCGATCCCCGAAGCTGAAGAAAAAATTGCCCTCGGAATGAAAATCCTGATAAGAGAAGGAAGTGCGGCCAAGAATTTTGATGATTTACTGCCACTACTCGATAAACATGCAGAAAAAATCATGTTTTGTTCGGATGACAAGCATCCTGATGACCTCATACGAAATGGCCACATAAATAACCTTGCACGCCGTGCGGTTAATTCAGGCTATGATCCGCTCGAAGTATTGCGTATTTGCTCTTTAAATCCTATCAGACATTACAATATGAACGTAGGACTATTACAGACCGGCGATCCGGCCGACTTTGTTATTGTTGACAATCTCTCTCAATTCAATATTCGGGCAACTTATATCAACGGACAAAAAGTTGCGGAAAATGGCAGAGTACTCTTTGAACGCCCACTGAATGAAACACTTATCAATAATTTCAATGCAGAAAAAATTACCCTTTCACAATTGAAAGTTGCTCCAAATGGCGATCAGTTAAAGGTTATCATGGTTGACGACGGACAATTATTTACCCATAGTATCCTGGTAACTCCCAAAATAGACAAGGGGAATCTTGTATCGGACACAGAGAATGATGTATTAAAACTGGTCGTTTACAACCGCTACCAACCCTCAAACCCTGCCATCGGATTTATCAAAAACATTGGCCTGAAACGTGGAGCATTAGCATCAACAGTATCGCACGACAGTCACAACATCATTGCGGTTGGGACTTCTGACGAAGAAATTGTTTCAGCCATCAATCAGATTATTGACAGCAAAGGAGGTATACTTGTCTGCGATAGGAATAAAACCATTTTACTCCCCTTACCGGTAGGAGGCCTGATGTCGGACGAAGATGGTGCTACGATTGCACAACGTTACGAAGCAGTTGACAGAATGGTAAAAGACATGGGTTCACAATTAAAAGCGCCCTTCATGACCGTAGCCTTTATGTCACTTTTAGTAATACCCAAACTTAAACTCACCGACAAAGGTCTGTTCGACGGGCGAAATTATTGTTTCACAGAACTCATGGTATAAAGATTAATTCAACATCATTTTACTAAAGAGGTGCAGGAACTCGTGTCGAAATCGCTTCTTAAAGAGGTGCAGGAAACGAGTGACCTTAATCGCGTAAGCGATTTCGACACGAGTTCCTGCACCTCTTTAAGAAATCAGGACAGGGTGTCACTCATCACTTTTCGCTATTCGTTATTAGATGAATCAAAGTTCAAACTCCTGCCCCAAATCAGGAATTTCAATTCCCCTGAATCCTTCTATTTCAAGTTGTTCTTTGTAAAACAGTTGCGATTCATACTCACCATGTACCAGAAATACATTGCGAACCTCTTCCTGATCCTGACAATTCAGAAAATTTATCATTTCGCTGTAATCACCATGACCTGAGAAAGCTTCGATCCTTTTAACATCAGCATTAACAGGACGAATTTCTCCCAGAATAGAGATTTCATTTAAACCGGGTTGCTGTAAACGTGCTCCCAGAGAAGTAGGAGAACAATAACCGACAATTAAAATTGTATTGGCAGCATTGGCGATGTTATTGGCAATATGATGTTTGATGCGACCGGCTTCCGCCATTCCCGAAGATGAGATGATAATACATGGTCTGTTATAATCATTCAGTGCTTTTGACTCATCAACGTTTTTGATATATTTCAGCGAATTAAATCCGAACGGATCTTCATCATACTTCAGCACTGATTTCACAGACTCATTCATACAATCGGTATGCATACGGAAAATATCCGTAGCATTGACCGACAAAGGACTATCAACAAAAACCTCTATTTTGGGGAGTTTACCTTCATTATAGAAATTATTCAATAAGAAAACAATCTCCTGTGTTCTACCTACTGAGAAAGACGGAATAATCAATTTTCCACGTTTATTCACACAAGTTTCATAAACAATTTTTAAAAAATCATCCTCCATTTCTTTTTCTGCCGGATGCAACCGGTTTCCATAAGTGGATTCAGCAATCAGGTAGTCGCACTGAGGAAAGACTGCCGGCGTCTGCAATAATTTGTTGTGTGAGCGACCTATGTCGCCCGTAAAGGCAATGCGTTTTTTCTGACCGTTTTCAATAATTTCCAGGTTCACCACAGCACTTCCCAGCATATGTCCTGAATTGGTAAACTTCACGTTGATTTGATCGTTGATATAAAAACGGCGTTTGTATTCAACACTGATAAATAAACCAAGTGCCTTTTCAGCATCTTCCACACTATAGATCGGAGTAACAGTAGGCAAACCCTGACGAATGCGTTTTTTATTGAACCATTTCACGTCGAGTTCCTGAATATGACCGCTATCAGGCAACATTATCGAGCAGAGATCTCGGGTAGCACTCGTAGTGATTATAGAGCCCCGGAAACCATTTTTATACATATAGGGTATTAATCCCGAATGATCAATATGAGCATGAGAAAGTATCAGGTAATTGATTGTTTCCGGATCAAAACCTAAATTACGGTTCATTGAGTCTGTTTCCATACCCTTACCCTGATACATACCACAATCCAACAATATTTTCTTACCATCATCAGTTGTGATCAGATGCTTGCTGCCTGTTACTTCACGCGCAGCGCCGAGGAATTGTATTTTCATAATATTGTTTTTTATTAATCCCCGCTTAAAACCGGGGGCTATTGATAATCGCTATTACCTATTCGTTATTCGTTATTCGCTATCAGCTCATCTTGCTCCCTCTCGTTTTCGGCTTACCATATTTAATACGCATTGCTTCGGCACGACGAACCTTTTGATTGACTTTCTTATTCTTACCAATTTTCTCATGAAAAGCCCCACCACCTTCTTCCGGTTTAGTGAGTTTCACCAATACATTTTTCATACTGACCTGAGGTAATTCGTATGAAGTGAGTTCTTCTGATATTGTTACCTCCTCAGGCATTGCCATCAAAGAGATCTTCCTACCCATCAGTGTTTCAATTTTCAATCGGTTATCAGCATCGGTTTTGGTGATAAAAGTGATGGAAACCCCTTTTTTATCAACACGACCCGTACGACCGATACGATGCATATAATTTTCAGGTTCTTCGGGCACATCAAAATTCACCACATGGGTTACATCATCAAAGTCCAATCCACGGGCAACAATATCAGTTGCAATTAATAAACGGTAATTACCTTCATTAAATTGTTTCAAATTATCGAATCTGTTATTCTGCGATTTATTCGAATGGATGATCCCTATTCTGTCAGGATAGAATGGAGCAATTTTTTCATACACATCATCCGCCATTTGCTTTGTTGACACAAACAACAATACTTTTGAGAATTCAGCATGGTTATCAAGCAAATAAACCAACAAATTGACTTTAGTATTGAAATTGGGCACTTTGATCGCCGCCTGTTTTATATTTTCAAGGGGTGTACCTGTCCTGGCGGCTTCCACTTCAAGAGGATCAATAAAGAAATCATCGATAAAAGTTTTTATTTCAGGAGTCATTGTTGCAGAAAACATCAGATTTTGACGTTTTGCGGGAAGAAAATCCATCAACCTTATCAATTGAGGCCTGAAACCCAGGTTCAGCATCTCATCCACTTCATCAATAATAAACTTCTTTACCGATCTGAATTTCAGCGTACCATTGAGTAAAAAATCAAGCATTCTGCCCGGAGTACCCACTATCACATCCAGCCCATCCACTATCAGAGGTGTTTGCTGAATCATATTCACTCCACCATAAACTCCAGCTACTCGTACCTGCATGTATTTTGTCAGTTTGCTTACTTCATCGACTATTTGCTGTACTAACTCGCGGGTTGGAACAACAATAACAATGGTGGGATTTTTATCTTTACTAAATTTCCACTGACGAAGGCATGGTAATAAAAAAGCAATCGTTTTTCCGGTTCCGGTTTGAGCTATACCTACCATATCACGACCAGAAAGTATCACCGGAAATGCTTTTACCTGAATGGTGGTAGGATTTTTCATTCCCAAATCATCCAAAGCATTCAGAAGAGGAGACGTTAAATTTAAATCGAAAAATGTCATTTTGATTGAATTTTACACAAAGATAATCGAAAATTTCCGTATAGTTCTTATAATATTAGCTGTTGAAATCTTTTTAATATTACACCTGTCAATTCAAAAAGTTTAAATTAACTTTGTACGTCAAAAAAATATTAAATTTTTAAGTGATGAACGAACTGTTTCAAGACCGTCACATCGGCATTTCAGAAAACGACGAAGCTGTTATGCTTCAGACTATTGGAGTAAAAACTCTGGACGAATTAATTAACCAAACCATCCCGAAAGACATTCTATTAGACGAAGCCCTGGATCTGCCGGAGCCCCTGACAGAAAAACAATACCTGAATCATATACACGAATTAGGCAAAAGAAATCAAATTTTCACCAATTATATAGGCCAGGGATGGTATGACACCGTTCTTCCTCCTGTTATACAAAGGAATATTTTCGAGAATCCCTCCTGGTATACCTCCTACACACCCTATCAGGCTGAAATATCACAAGGAAGGTTAGAAGCTTTATTGAACTTTCAGACAGCAGTTTGCGAATTAACAGGTATGCCTGTTGCCAATGCCTCTTTACTCGACGAAGCTACGGCAGCTGCCGAAGCAGCTACCATGATGTACAATTTGCGAAGCAGAGAACAGGTAAAACAAGAAGTTAAGAAATTATTTGTTGATTTGCATGTCTTTCCTCAAACGCTTGCAGTGTTGAGAACCAGGACTAAAGCTCAGGGAATAACACTTGTCACCGGTGATTATGAATGTTTCGGCTTTTCCACTGATTATTTCGGAGCGATCGTACAATTTCCTAATGCGGAAGGAAAAATCTGTGACTATACGGATTTTATTGAAAACGCACAAAAAAACAACATTAAAACAGCAGTAGCAGCGGATATTATGAGCCTCTCTCTTTTAACTCCTCCGGGAGAATGGGGCGCTGATATTGTTTTCGGATCAACGCAAAGATGGGGTATTCCTATGAACTTCGGCGGTCCTTCGGCTGCCTATTTTGCCTGCAGAGAAACCTATAAACGTGATATGCCCGGCAGAATTATCGGTATCAGTAAGGATGCAAATGGTAAAACAGCACTGCGAATGGCACTGCAAACCCGCGAGCAACATATCAAACGTGAGAAAGCCACCTCCAATATTTGTACGGCACAAGCCTTACTGGCATCGATGGCAGGAATGTATACCGTGTATCACGGAGCAGAAGGAATGAGAAATATTGCTTTAAGAATTCATGCCTACACAACTTATATCAATGAAATTTTAGCTGTTTACGGCTATCAGCAGCTGAACGACAATTATTTCGACACACTGAAAATTGTTTTACCTGAAAACACCTCTAAGTCAGCGTTTCAAAAAATTGCTCTGGACAACAAGGTGAATTTCAATTATTACGCATCTGGAGAAATAGGATTGAGTCTCGATGAAACAACTGATCCGGACGCACTCAACACATTGATAGATATTTTTGCTTCAGCCGCCGGTAACTTACCGGTTTACGCAAATGAAGATGAAATAAGCTACTACATTGCTTTTGACGAAGCATTTGAAAGAAAATCAACATATCTGACTCAGGAGATATTTCGACTATATCACAGTGAAACCGAAATGATGCGTTACATAAAGAAACTTGAAAGACGTGACATTTCACTTACACATTCAATGATTTCACTCGGTTCGTGTACAATGAAGCTTAATGCAGCCAGTGAAATGCTGGCCCTGAGTAATCCTGCTTTCAACAGTATTCATCCTTTGGCTCCTGAAAATCAAACCGAAGGATATAATGAACTAATCGAAAATCTTTCGGGATTCCTTTCAACGATTACTGGTATGACTGCCTGTAGTCTGCAACCCAATTCAGGTGCAGCCGGAGAGTTTGCGGGACTGATTACTATTCGCGAATACTTCCTCTCAAAAGGAGAAAAACAACGCAAAACAGTATTGATTCCGGCTTCAGCTCACGGTACTAATCCTGCCAGCGCCAGTCAGGCCGGTTTGGATATAGTGGTTGTTAAATGTGATGAAAATGGTAACGTTGATCTCTCTGACTGGAAAGAAAAAGCTGAAAGTCTAAAAGACGTATTGCTGGGATGTATGATTACTTATCCCTCTACTCATGGGATCTTTGAAACCAGCATCCGTGAAATGTGTGATATCATCCATCAAAATGGTGGACAGGTATATATGGATGGAGCCAATATGAACGCTCAGGTTGGATTAACCAATCCTGGTAAAATCGGAGCGGATGTTTGTCACCTGAATTTACACAAAACATTTGCCATCCCACATGGAGGAGGAGGACCGGGCGTTGGGCCGATTTGCGTTGCATCTCATTTGGCCGCATTCCTTCCCGACAAACGTTTCGGAAAGAATACTGTGGCCGCAGCACCTTATGGTAGTGCCGGAGTTTTGCCGATTACTTACGCATATATTTGTATGCTGGGAGAAGCCGGCTTAAAAAGAGCAACTAAAATAGCCATACTGAATGCCAATTATCTGGCTGCAAAACTGAATGGAAGCTATGGTGTATTGTATAAAGGCGCAAACGGATTTGTTGGACACGAACTTATTCTTGATTGTCGTAATATAAAGAACACTTCAGGGATAACAGAAACCGACATTGCCAAAAGACTTATTGATTACGGCTTTCACGCTCCCACTCTCTCGTTTCCTGTACATGGCACATTAATGATTGAACCGACTGAGAGTGAATCCAAAATTGAATTAGACAGATTCTCACAGGCCATGTTACAGATTTTCAGCGAGATAAAAGAAATTGAAACCGGAGAAGCTGATCCTGCCGACAATGTTCTTGTTAATGCTCCACACCCTGAATACGTCATGGTATCAGATGTTTGGGAACATGCATACTCCAGAAAGAAAGCAGCTTATCCTACCAATTGGGTTGCTGAAAATAAATTTTGGGTCAATGTAGCCCGAATTGACAATGCTTATGGTGACAGAAACCTGATTTGCAGTTGTCCTCCGACAACTGACTGGAGCAATTAACTGTTAAAAAATGTATCAAAACATTCAAATATATAAAATAGATATGCCATTTTCATTGAAGTGGATGAATTAAAATTATCTTTGCGAACTAATTCATTTTATATGTTAGAAGCATTTATCGTTTCATCAGTATTACTGCTAATAGGAATTTTCCTTCTTGGTTACCGTATTTTTTTCATTAAAGGCGGCGTTTTCCCCAATATTCATATCGGAGGGAACAAAGCTCTTAAGGAAAAGGGAATTGAATGTGCAACATCACAGGACAGAAATGCACAAAAGAAATCAAACAATCAATCGGCCAGTCAAATGGTTGAAAATCTGATCAATAATTTTTAATTAAAAAATTTTATATGAAAAACATTTCACTCGTTTTAAATGCAGTTTTGATTTTAGCTGTAATTATTCTTTTCATTCTGGTGCTGGGAAATAAAAAAAATAATACTGCTACGGGCGAATTCAGAGCTAATGATTCCACTTTCTCCAACCGGTTACCAATAGCGTATATCAATATTGACTCTTTGCTCCTGAATTATCAGTTTGCCAAAGAATCTAATGAAAATTTAATGAAAAGACAGGAAGATTCACGTCTGGATCTGAATGTTAAAGCCCGCCAGCTGCAAGCTGAAATGGCTGAGTTTCAGAAAAAACTCCAAAACAACGCATT